>CAZYIW010000011.1:6936-32254 GCA_964647705.1 uncultured Piscirickettsiaceae bacterium | reverse complement strand
GCATGCTTGTTGGGATTTTGATTATATTGCCGAGATTGGTGAGCCTGTATTGACTGAGGATCTGTTGCAGCAATCTGCAATTAAAGGCACTTGGCAATACGATGCAATAGAAACCCTGTTAAAAGGCAAAGAAATACCCCTACCAGACGGACAAAGCTTCTTGGATAAAGATAAAAACCCTAGAAAACACATTCGTACTCGATGGTGGGACAATCAAGCCAAAACCTACAAACAAGTGTTTTTCGGCCCAGAAGATGCTTTAACCCACATTCCAGATGATCCAATTAGTGGCGATCATTTAATTGACTACAGGACCGATGATAAACCTGTATTTCTAGGACATTACTGGATGGAAGGCAATATAGAGCCTTTGGCTGAGAATATTGTATGTTTGGACTACAGCGTGGCTAAAAAAGATGGCAAACTAGTTGCCTATCGTTGGGATGGCGAGCCAAAAGTCAATGTAGATAAATTTGTATTTGTCGATAGACAATAGTTGCTTATTTATTCAACAAGTAATCCATACTGTGTTTATTGATTAGATCAAGCGCAATAGAACCGCCACGAGCCACACTGGTTAGAGGTTTGTCGGCAATGTGGATGTCTAAATTGGTTTCTTTGGCAATCAGCTTGTCTAGGCCAAATAAAAGGGCACCACCGCCTGTGATGGTTGCGCCATTGATGGCGATGTCTGCACTGAGCTCGGGTGGGGTTCTCGCTAAAGCAACCCTAACTGCGGTGACGATTTTTGCCAAAGAGGCTTGCAGTGATTCGTGCACTTGTGTGTTGGATATTTTGAATTTTTCAGGCAAACCGGAGGCAGAGCTTCTGCCCACATAAGTTTGGCTTTTTGATATGCTTGGTTTGATAGCACAGCCGATTTGTTCTTTGATTTTCTCAGCGGTGTTTTCACCGATGTAGATTCGATAATGGTCTCTGACATAATCGATGATATTGGCATTGAAGACATCGCCTCCTACACGCAGGGATTGGGAATACACCACACCACTTAGTGCGAGCACAGCAACCTCTGTGGTGCCACCACCAATATCAATTACCATATTGCCAGTAGATGAGCTGATGTCGATGCCTGAGCCTAGGGCTGCAGCCACTGGTTCGTCAATGAGATACACTTCTTTTGCGCCAGCTTCAATGGCGCTTTCTTTAATGGCCCTTCGCTCTACTTGCGTGGCGCCACAAGGCACACAGATTAAAACCGACGGAGAAGGGGAGAAAAGCCCAGCATTGAGCACGCGTTTGATGAAATGTTGCAACATGGTTTTGGTGATGGTGAAATCAGCAATTACGCCATCTCTCATCGGGCGAATGGCCTCAATCTCACCAGGGGTTTTGCCGAGCATGCGTTTGGCCTGTTTGCCAACGGCAATCACGGTTTTTTCAACAGAGCCTCTGTCGTCTCGAACGGCAACCACCGATGGCTCGTCTAACACCAGCTCGCCATCAAGGTAGATTAATGTGTTCACTGTGCCTAAATCAATGGATAGGCGTTTTGCTTTAAAAAAATCAAACATAATTAAAAGAGTGTTTATTGCTTAAAAAAAAATAAAAAAGTTACTATAAATATTTTGTGTTTGGTGTTTGTGTGTTTTTGCTGAATTTTTAATGAAGATTGCTCCCGATCCAAGCCCTGACAAAGGTTTTGAAAAATAGTTTAAAAAAAGACGTAAATTTTACACAATAACACTTTGATTTACTCTACAATTGAAAACAAATTCTGTGAAAATTAAATCGGTTATTTTTATAGTTTTTTTCTTTATTTTTCAATTATTTAGGAGTTATTTATGAAAGAAATTCAAGACATTGGTGTAACCCTAGATGTGGTCTTATCTGTGCCCGCTAAAAATGAGGCAGAGGCCTATGAAAAACTCAGCCAAATGCAAACACTTAGGCTGTTAAAAATGGCAGTTGAACAATGTGAGTTTGACGAGGCGAAATTCGCAACCAAACATTAAAAAAACACTGCGATGATTAGCCCCGATATATTGTCACTGCTTAGGTGTGAATCGTCGTTTTTTTATAGCCCGATTCATGGTCTACGGCATTGGCTAACTGTTGAGCGCAATGCGCACTATTTGGCGCAGTTTAACAATGCCGATGCTAAGGTGTTGTCTTACTTTGCGTATTTTCACGATTGTATGCGTGAAAACGAGTGGCGAGACAAGGGACATGGCCCAAGAGCGGCATCTTTTGCCAAAAAGCACCGAGACATCATCCCGCTTGATGATGTGCAGTTTAAACAACTAACCGATGCTTGCAAAGGGCACACCTATGGCAAAAGAGGCGATTGCATTACCATTAACACTTGCTGGGATGCTGATCGGCTCGATTTGGGTAGGGTGGGGATTGCCCCGCATGCGGATTATTTGTTTAACCCAGAAGCCAAAAGAATGGCCACTGAGAATGATTATGTCGATCTTTATCGATTTACGATCAACGAGTGATTGTTAGCCACTGATCAATAAGTGTGGTTAATTTGCGTGTTTAGTGTTTTAAAAACTAGTAACATTGCCTACCTATGAGTGATAAAAAACAAAAGAATATTGGCCTGATTGTGATTGTTGCTGGCTCTTGGATGGGCGCTGCAGTCATGCTTTTTGTGATGTATGACATGATGCACTCGATGCGCTCAATGCACAACAACATGGCAGATATGTCAACCGACATGAAAACCATGAGCCAAGACATACGCACCATGAATCACAGTATGGCGAATATGGGCAGTAATATTGAGCAAATGAACCAAAATATTGGCTCTATGAATAAAGATATTTCCAGCATGTCGGCCGATATTGCTGTGATGAAACATGAATTTGTAGAAGTGGATCAACACATGTATGACATGTATCAGCTCATGTCAGAAGATTTGGATGGGCTTAGATCTTCGGTGGATAAAATGGCGCCATCGGTTGCAACCATGGGCCCTAATATGGAGCGCATGCGCTTTGATATGAACCGTGGTGTGAATTCATTTACCTCGCCTACCAACTACATGAGAAACTTTTTTGGCAGATAAAAAAGCCCGATTAGAATAATTCTTTAAACACTTCATTTGAATTTTGTTACAATATTCAAATGAAAGAAAAAAACCACAATCATGGTGGTGCCCGAGCTGGCGCTGGTCGTAAGAAAAATTCAGGAAAATTTCGAGAAAAAACCCAAGTAATGCGTGTGCCTCTTAGCCTAGTGGGTAGCGTTAAATCGGCACTTGAGGTATACAAAACCGAGCTCAAATCTGACATTAAAGTGCTGTTGCCCAAAACAGATGCGCCAAACAATAGCACGCCTCTTTTTACCTCACGTGTGCAAGCCGGGTTTCCCTCGCCTGCGGACGACCATTTAGAAGACACACTTGATTTGAATCAGTATTTGGTGCAACATAAAGAAGCAACTTTTTTTGTGCGTGCACAGGGCGAATCGATGCTCGAAGCGGGTATCTACCCTGGCGATATTCTGGTGGTGGACAAATCTCTACCTGCGAAAAGCGGCAAAATTGTTATTGCTGTTGTCAATGGTGAATTTACCGTTAAAAAACTACACAAATACAAAGGCAAGATTACACTCAAGGCCGAGAACCCTGCATTTAGCGATATTGCGATTGAGAAGGGCACAGAGCTGATTATCTGGGGTGTGGTTACTTCGGTTATTCACCGCTATGCCTAAAACAGAAAAGAAATTTGCACTGATCGATTGCAATAACTTTTACGCCTCATGTGAAAGGGTGTTTGAACCCAAACTCATGCGCCAGCCAATTGTGGTTTTGAGCAATAACGATGGCTGTGTCATTGCCCGCTCCAATGAGGCCAAAGCATTGGGCATCAAAATGGGTGAGCCTTATTTCAAGGTAAAAGATTTGATTATTGATAAGTGTGTGTGCGTTAAATCGTCAAACTACCCTTTGTATGGCGATATGTCGTCCCGCGTGATGAAGATTATTGCCAAATATTCACCAATACAAGAGGTGTATTCAATTGATGAGAGCTTTTTGGATTTGTCGAACATGTGTGTGGATCCGTATCAACAGATGAGATCACTAAAACAAAAAGTTAAGGATTGGACAGGCATTCCGGTGAGCGTTGGCATTGGATCGACCAAAACCAAAGCCAAGCTTGCCAATCGCATTGCCAAGCAATACGGCAGTTTTCACGGGGTGTTTGATATTGAATCTCTAGAGCATGAGCGCTACATGAAACTGCTTTCTTTAGTGGATGTGGGAGATATTTGGGGTATTGGCAGACAATCGGCCAAAAAACTTAAAAATATAGGCATTACAAGCGCTTATGCGTTTTATCAGGCCGATATTGGCATTATTGAAACGTTGCTTGGCGTTAACGGAAAAAGGCTTTATAGGGAGTTACACGGCCATCATTGCCTAGAAATCGAGCAAATTGAAGTACCTAGGAGGCAAATTGTCAGTTCTCGCTCATTTGGTCATGATTTAAGCGATTATGACGAAATTAACCAAGCATTGAGTATTCTCAGCAGAAAAGCACTGATAAAACTCAAACAAAGAGGCCTGGCAACGGCATCAATTGGGGTATTTATCTACACCAACCCATTTAAAAGCAATATAGAACACATAAGCCTTAGTAAAACCATGGGGCTGGCAACGCCAAGCAGTGATCAAGCGCTGATTATGCCTTTGGTGTCTAAATTACTCAAACAAATTTATGAAGTGGGATACCAGTTTTACAAAGGCGGGGTTGTTTTGAGTAGTTTGAGCGACGAGGGTTTGCAACACGGATTGTTTGAACAAAAAGCAGACAAACAGCATTCCTACGGCAATTTGGTGAAATACGCCAGTGAGATTGGCAACAACAGATGGCTGCCAAGAGCAGAATTTCGCTCAAATCGTTTCACCACACAGTGGAATGAGCTGCTAAAAGTGCAATAGGGGATAAAACTGAGAAAAAGGCGTTTTAGAGGCGATTAAACCTTAAAAATAAATATAATTTAACATAATATAAATTATACGAACAAAATATTAATAATCAAACTAAAGAGAAAGATTCAAGTTGATCCTCGATAAAATTTGCCACAAAATCAGCACTTTGAGCAGAATGAAACCTTGCAGATTCTTTGCCATTAATAAAAGCAATAACGGTAGGAAACCCACGCACAGCATACTCTCCAGCAATTTTCATGTTCTCATCCTCTGCTTCTAATTTAACAAAAGAAACCTCTTTGTCAGAGTAATTGTTTGCCACTGAGTTAATGACTGGATCGAGCACCTTACAAGGGCCACACCACTGCGCTGAGATATCTAATATCACCAAACGTTTAAAAGATTCGTCAATGACTTCGGGCAAAAAAGTCTCGTATGAGACATTGGAAAAAACAGACATATTGAGTAGAAAAAAGTTATAACCTAATGGTGTTGAAACTGCGCTTTCTTTTTTCGATGATCTTAGCCACCAAAAAGCTAAAAATAATACCAATAATAAGGCCGAAAAAAATCTTTAACAGGGTATCAATTAATTCGTCTTTTGAGGCAGAATCAAGCTGCGAATTAAGGGCGATATTTTTTTGTATTAATTGTTGATTTTTTGCCTCTAAATCGGTATATCTTTTCTGCAAAGCGGTAGTATTTTGTTTGTTTGTTTCTTTTAAATCAATAACTTGTGAAGAAAGTGAAAAATTCTCTTTAGACAGTCTTTCAATATTTGATTCAAGGGTTTTTAGCTTCTCTAATGACTCTATATAAGCGGGATTTTCAGCTAAGTTAACAGCAGGAGAAGAGGGCTCAGAAAAAGCAATATTTTTTGGTGCATCAGCTGTTAATTTAGAGCTTAAAATCCAGCCAGTTTTTCCATCGATACTGACTTCGCTCCAGCCAGAATAATGCATAATTAATCGATTAAGTTTTTGATTTTTTGAAAAGGTTAGAATGATGTTTTTATCGCTAGTATTGGATCTGTCAGATCGAAGATGCGTTTGATCTTCAGTCACATAAACCGCCGATTGTGAAAATGCGCTGAAAGACAAAAGTAATGTAAAAAATAACAAAAATAGATTTTTTTTCATTGAGGTCATATTGATTGTCAAAATTTAGCTACAGTATAAGCAAAAAATAGCAAAAAAACGGTAAAAAAAGGCAAAAATCATTAAAAAACTATAAAAATCAATAACTTATATCATTTTTTTAAATTTTATATAATTTAAACGTTTATAAGTGCACAAAGGCACAAGGGTGGCCAAGGCATAAAAAACGCTAAAATCTAAAATTTAGGGTTCGGCTACCAAATTTAGCTATTTTTATAAAGAAATTTACTTTAATCGGTTTTCGGGCGTACGAATTTTCCAGTCAGTCGGTATTTTTGATTTGGACTTTTGGGCTTTTCTGGAATTGTGCGCTCAAAAAATCCAAAATCGATCAAAGGATTCAAAATATCATTTTTAAATTTTGTTTTATTTGTTCTTCCTGAGAATTTCATCAGCTCACTGGCTGTATTTTCATCTTCACATTTTTGCAAAATTTTGATTTGCATCGGGCTTATTTTTTCTATATCTATACTTAGTCCCTTCTTAGTCCCTGATGTAGGTTTTACCCTTTCTATTAAAGCATTTTTGTCGTAATCTTCGAACAATAAAGTCTGCTGTTTGGCACTGTTGTTATCTACCTTATTTCTTTTAATTTCTTTGATCCAAGACTCGTTGTTTGTGTTGTTTTGAGTCTGGTTTTGCTTATTCTTTTTCTTAAAAAAGTTCATAAATAATATTTAAAAAGAGAAATAACTTGAAATAAAACACGCAAATTTATAAAAAATCTGCTGTTTTGGGCAACATAATAAGCTAATTTTGTGTGTTTATTGGCTTAAAATTTGGTCTAAGAACAGTTTTAGACGATCTGATTCTGGGTTTTTAAAGAAGTCTTCTGGGTTGTTTTCTTCAATAATCTGCCCTTCATCCATGAAGATAATACGGTCTGCAACTTTTCTGGCAAAGCCCATTTCATGCGTAACACAGACCATGGTAATGCCCTCTTTTGCCAGCTCTACCATCACATCTAACACCTCTGATATCATCTCTGGATCTAGCGCTGATGTGGGTTCATCGAACAGCATAATCTTCGGTGATGTACACAATGCTCTGGCGATTGCCACACGCTGTTGTTGTCCGCCTGAGAGCTGATTAGGGTATTTATCGGCTTGGTCTTTAATTCCTACCCTATCAAGCAATGACAAGGCTTTATCTCTGGCTTCTTGTTTGCTGTAATTGTGTACCCAAATCGGTGCCAGTGTTAAGTTATCAACGATTGAAAGGTGTGGAAATAAATTAAAGTGCTGAAACACCATTGAGACCTCTGATCGCACTTGTCTTATCTTTTTAACATCGTCGGTCAGTACTGTGCCATCAACGATAATTTCGCCTTTTTGAAACTGTTCTAGAAAGTTTATGCAGCGTATTAGCGTGGATTTGCCACTACCTGACGGGCCACAGATAACAATAATCTCACCCTCTTTAATTTTTAGATTGATGTTGTTTAAGGCATGAAAGTCTCCATACCACTTATCGACATTAGTAATCTCAATAATATCGCAACATAATTTATCTTCTGATTTTGCTTGTGTTAATTTATCACTCATAATTTACACCTTTTGATGTTCTGTGCTGTAGCGCACTTCTAATACTTTCGAATAACGACTCATAGAATATAGAATAACCCACATAACCAGGGTTACAAAGACATAGCCTTCGGTTTCTCTTCCAAGCCAATTGACGTCACTTGTACTTAGTCCCACAATGGCTAACATATCGAACAGACCAATGATTAACACCAATGTGGTGTCCTTGAAAAGTGAGATAAACGAGCCAACAATATTGGGGATGGAGATCTTAAGCGCCTGTGGCAAGATGATCAATGAAGTTTTTTGATAAAAACTAAGGCCCATGGCATCTGCTGCCTCGTATTGCCCTTTTGGTATGGCTTGAAGACCGCCTCTGATCACTTCTGCAATGTAGGCTGCTTGGAACAAAGTAATACCAATAAGCGCTCTTAAGAGCTTATCAACATCGAAACCTTCAGTAAAAAACAATGGCAATACCACCGAGGCCATAAACAAAATAGTGATCAATGGCACGCCTCGAATAAACTCAATATAGATAATTGAGAAAAAGCGCATCACTTTCATCTTTGATTGTCTGCCTAGTGCGAGCATAATACCAATTGGAAATGAAGCAACAATACCCACTGCTGCAACCACAACGGTTAAAGTGAGTCCGCCCCATTTATGTGTTTCAACAACCTCTAGACCTATACCGCCATAAAGCAGATAGAAGCTTATTATTGGATAGGCAACAAACAAAGCAGCGATTAATTTCAATTTATGGGTGCTTTGTTTAACCAGCTTTGGTATAAACCCAAAAACAAAACCTAACAAGAATGTTGTGTGGATTCGCCAGTAATGCTCTTCAGGATAAAAACCATAGATAAACAAATTAATCTTTTTGCCCACATAAGTCCAACAAGCGGCGTCTCTGGTGCACTGATCGTTTGAAACATCGCCAAATTCAGCACCAAAATAGAGCCAGTCGGCAAGCGGTGGAATAACCAAATATAAAAGATATAAACCGAAAAGTGTGAGCACAGTATTAAACAGCGACGAGAAAAGATTCTCATGCAGCCATTTAAAGGCCCCAATTTCTGAAATTGGAGGGTTTTCTTTGTTTTTAAGCTCGTATACTGCCATATTAAATTAGCGCCCCTTAATGCTCAATTTGGCGTTGACTATATTAAGAATAAGTGAGATCAACAAAGAGATCGTCAAATAAACCAACATGGTCATGATAATAATTTCAATTGCTTGGCCAACCTGATTTAAAACAGTGCCTGCAAAGGTACCAACCAGATCTGGATATGCGATAGCTGTGGCTAGAGAAGAGTTTTTGGTTAAATTAAGATATTGGTTGATAATCGGTGGAATAGCCACCCTAAGCGCTTGTGGCAAGATGACCATTTTTAGTGATTGTGTTTGTGTCAATCCTAATGATAACGCTGCCTCTTTTTGCCCCTTGTCGACCGATTCAATACCGGAGCGGATTGCCTCAGCAATATAAGTTGCGGTATAGATACTTAAAGCCAACGCTAATGCAACAAACTCAGGTGAGAGGCTCATGCCTCCTGCGAAGTTAAATCCTTGTATTTGTGGGTAGCTGAAATCAATTGGCGAACCTAATGATAAAAAGGTAATCAGTGGCAAGCCTATGAGCAGCAATAACGAATAACCAAGTGTGTTGGTTGTCTGCCCTGTTTCGTCTTTTTTTCTGTCAAAATGTTTTTTGAGAAAAATTCTTGCAATAAAGCCAATAATAAATGCAATTAAAACAGCCAAAAAATCATGATCAAAAATTGGCCTAGGAAAAAAGAAACCTCGGTTATTAATAAAAACCATGTCCACAAAATTAACACTGTCGTTGATGCTCTTTGGTGAGTTAATAAGCAGTATGTTGTACCAAAAAAGGATTTGCAAAAGAATGGGAATGTTTCTAAAGAATTCGATATAACCATTGGCAAGTTTGGCAATTAGCCAATTGCTCGATAATCTTGCAATACCGATAATAAGCCCAATCATTGAGGCCAAAATAATGCCAACTACAGACACCATGAGCGTATTTAGAATACCAACATAAAAGACTGTTAAGTTGGTTGAGCTTGAGGAATATTCTATTAGGCTTTCTGCAATATTAAAACCTGACTCATCGTCAAGAAAGCCATAACCAGTACTAATACCTCTGGCTGCAATGTTGTCAAACATGTTGTCAAAAGCAGCGTAAAAAAAGTAAATAATAAAAACAACTGTAATGACTTGAAATAAGAATCCTCTTATTTCGTTATTATTAAGATAGCTGAAGATTTGATTGAAGTTATTGCGCATCAAAATTAAAAAAAGCCAGTCAAATGACTGGCTTTTTCTGTGTTTTAGAGATTATCTAAATGCTGGTGCGTATAGGATACCGCCATCACTCCATTGGGCGTTTAAGCCTCTTGAAATGTTAAGCGGTGTGCCTGGACCGATGTTGCGGTCAAAGCTTTCACCATAATTACCAACTTGTTTAACAATGTTGTAACTCCATTTTTGATCAAGACCTAGGTGCTCATATAACTTACCCGTCTTACCAACCAAACGTTGAATAGTCGGGTTGTTAGAGTTAGCAGCCATATCATCAACATTGGCTGATGTAACACCAACCTCATCGGCAGTAATTAGTGCATTAAGTGACCATCTAACGATATTAAACCAAGCATCGTCACCTTGACGCACAACAGGACCTAATGGCTCTTTTGAAATCACACCATCAAGAACAACTGCTGAATTTGGATCTTTCAACTGTGAACGAATTGAATACAGTTGTGACTGATCTGAAGTTAGTGCATCGCATCGACCCTGCTCAAAACCAATTCTGGATTGAGCTGAAGTATCGAATGTTACAGCTTGAAACTTCATGCCTTTAGATCTGAAATAATCAGCAAGGTTTAGCTCAGTTGTTGTACCCGCTTGAATACAAAAACTTGCGCCGTTTAGTTGATCTGCACTATTAATGCCACTGGCTTTAGAAACCAAGAAACCTTGACCATCATAGTAGTTAACGCCGGCAAAGTTAAGACCTAGTGACGTGTCACGAGTATGTGTCCAAGTGGTGTTTCTAGAAAGCATATCAATCTCACCAGATTGCAATGCTGTAAAACGCTCTTTAGCAGTTAAAGGCACATACTTAACCTTAGAATCATCCCCCAGTACAGCTGCGGCAACGGCACGACATACATCTACGTCTACACCCGTCCAATTACCAGCATCATCAGCGGCAGAAAAACCACCTAAACCAGTGGAGACACCACAACTAAGATGACCTTTAGATTGAACATCAGCCAGTGTATTGACCTTAGCTGGAGCAGCAGCTGGTGCTGCGGCTTGCTTATCATCGCCTCCCCCCATACAACCGGAAAGCGTTAGAACTCCAGCAATCGCAACTGCCGAAGTCACAGAAAAAAGTGAACTCTTCATAAACTTCTCCTCATAATTAAAAAAAATAAAAAATTCACTGTAACTCCCCAAAGAATTAACAGTTGAAGTTAAGTTTATCAAGTATTAGCGTTCAGTGTAATACTTTTTTTGAAAAAAAGCCAAAAAACCTAAAATAATGGCAACTGAAATGATAATAGATAGACCTCTGGCATCGACAGCAGGTGCATAACTACCATAGATTGTTGCCAAGGCCGAACCGGCCATTAAAAATAAAACCAAAGCAAAAATCTGCTTTACCACACGTAAAGACATACTAAACTCCCCCAGGATATTAAAAACTAACGCAACAAAGGCGAGATCATTTTTGACACTACAGATTCTGTCGAATTAGCGTTTTTAATCGAAGCTCTGCGATACCATTTATTCGCTTCTTTGTTGTTAATTTCAACCCCATCTCCAGTCATGTAAGCAAACCAAACATTGTACTGAGCGGCTAAATTACCCTGTTCAGCAGCGCGTTGATACCAGTAAAACGCATGCCTTGGATGTTTGCCAATGCCGATACCTTTTTGAAAAATATCTGCCAAACGATACTGTGCCTCAGCATCACCAGTGTAGGCTTTGTGCTGTAGTTCGATGGTTTCGATATTAAGCTCAGATTCTGCCAATAAATGTGGATGCATCTGGTTCATGGTTAGCTCCTCTTTTTAGTTGTTGTTGGGTGAAATATACCATTCGAAATTACACAATTCAAGGCGTTTATGTAAAAAAAACATGTACTAATATTTATCATTAAAAATCAATAACTTATATATTATTTATGTTTTTTTTAACTTACTGGTATTTTTTACAACTATTTTTTTTACAACTACTTGTAAAATTTAACTATAATAGGTAAAAAATACAATCAAAATTAAGGAAATTTAATGCCAACCAAAACCAAAGAATATTTGTCTGAAGTGCGCAAAAAGACTGGGCTTTCGGACTACAAGATTTCAAAAAAATACACAATCAATCAATCGAATTTAAGTAAGTACAGTTCCGGCAAAGCAGCACTCTCTGAGATGCATGCTTGGTTGTTTGCTGATATTTTGGGTCTTAATCCTGCCGAAGTGGTTGCCAACACCAAATTAGAACAAGCCAAATTAAACAACAATAAATCGAAGCTCATATTTTGGCAAGAACAGCTAAAAAAACTCTCAAGCGGAACTGAGCCTGCCAAAATTGAAATCGCGCAAATAAACCCTATTGTTGGTGATTTAAATAACAATGCACAAAAAATTGTTGATCTGTCGCTCAAGGCCAATGAATCGGGTGTGCATCTTCTAATATTTCCTGAATTGTGTCTGATTGGCTATCCGCCTGAAGATTTATTATTACGCCCTGATTTTATTGATCAGATTCAAACTAAAATTGAATGGATACGCAAACAAATTCCGAATTCCCTTAGTGTTATTTTTGGCGCGATAGAACAATTTGATGAAAAACTCTATAACACTGCTTTTTTGATCCAGCATCAGCGTATTCGTAGTTATCACAAACAAGTTCTGCCTAATTATGGTGTTTTTGATGAAAAACGCTACTTTACTCCCGGTGATAAACCTTTGGTCTTTGAGTGCCAAGGAAGGCGAATAGGCTTGGTAATTTGTGAAGACGCTTGGGAATTTGATCCGGTTAACTCTGCGGTTAATTTTGGCGCACAAACCATCATCAGCATTAATGCTTCCCCTTTTCAGCTTGACAAGCAGCAGCAACGTCAAAAGGTTGTTAAGCAACGAGTATTGGAAAACGATGTGGATTTTATCTATGTTAATAGTTATGGTGGGCAAGACGAATTGGTGTTTGATGGCGGTTCTTTTGTGATGAATGCCAGCGGCGAGATTACCCATCAACTGCCCTACTTTGTTGAAAACATTCATGATTTAGACGAAATGTTTCTAACACCCAAGATCTCTGTTGAACAAATGATTTATGATGCTTTGGTATTGGCCACAAAAGACTATGTGGAGAAAAATGGTGTTTTTAATGGTGCGATCATTGGGCTGTCTGGTGGCATTGATTCGGCAATGACTTTGGCTATAGCTGTTGATGCTCTGGGTGCTGAAAACGTTAAAGCGATTATGATGCCCTATACTTATACCGCTGATATCTCGGTTAATGATGCCAAACAACAAGCAGCTGATATGGGGGTTGAATACCGTGAGATTAATATTCACAGCATGGTGGATAGCTTTAATCAGCAACTATCGAGTGTGTTTGCTAACACTGAAAAAGACACTACTGAAGAGAATATTCAGGCCAGAGTTCGTGGCACATTACTGATGGCACTCTCCAACAAATCTGGAAAAATCTTACTCACTACCGGTAATAAATCTGAAATGGCGGTGGGTTATGCAACCTTATATGGCGATATGTCTGGTGGATTTGCACCACTCAAAGACATTGCCAAAACCTTGGTGTATCGTTTGGCGCGTTATCGCAACTCTGTCTCTTTGGTGATTCCACAAAGAGTGATTGAGCGTGAACCTTCCGCTGAGTTAGCGCCGAATCAAGTTGATCAAGACTCTCTACCTCCTTATGAGGTTTTGGACCAAATACTTGCGCTTTTTATAGAACAAAAACAATCCACTGAGCAAATTATCCAACAAGGGTTTGATGCTGACACAGTAAAACAAATTAGCACTATGGTGCTTAATAATGAATACAAGCGACGACAATCAGCCCCAGGGCCTAAGATTAGCGAAAATGCATTTGGCAAAGAGCGTCGTTACCCAATGACTTCTAAATTCAGCCCTTAAATATCTTTAGCATGCCTTCGGCTTTATGCTTGGTTTCTTCAAGCTCTCTGGGTGCAATAGAATCAAATACTATGCCTGCGCCAGCTCGGATGGTCAATGTTTGATTTTGCTTAGAGATGCTGCGAATTAAAATATTAAAATCCATCTTTGAATTGTTGCTGATATAACCCAAAGAACCCGTATATGGGCCTCGACTACCCTTTTCTAGCTCGGCAATAATTTGCATACATCTCACCTTGGGGCAACCGGTTATTGTGCCACCAGGGAATAAAGCCTTAATCAAATGTTTGATATTAACATTGGGTCTTAGCTTGCCTTTGACATTAGAGACAATATGATGCACATATTCATAGGTTTCTAAAGTCATAATCTCATCGGCTATAACCGAGCCATATTCACAAACTCTGCCCAAATCATTACGCTCTAGATCTACTAACATGATGTGTTCAGCCTGCTCCTTAGGATGGCTAATCAGTTGCGCTTTTAACATCTCGTCTTCATCGCCCTTTCCACGCGGATGGGTTCCTGCAATCGGCCTGGTTTGTATTAGATTGTCATCAACACTGAAAAGTCTCTCTGGTGAAGAAGAAATAACACTGAAGTCGTCAAATTGCGCCAATGCAGAAAAAGGCGCTGGATTGGCTTTTTTTAGTGCACGATAAATCTGTGTTGAGCTTAAGCTATTATGCATTTGGTATTGCCATTGTCTGGAAAGATTAACCTGAAATACGTCTCCTGCTTTTATATACGCTCTGGTTTTTTCAACACCAGATAGAAATTTCTGGTCAGACTCAAAAGACAAATCTCCTTCAAATTTTGCTTCTTTGCAATCTTCAATGGCTTTGATATCCTCTAACACCAAGTCAAGTCGATTCTTGTTGTTTTCTTCATCGAACAAATAACTTTTGTTTTTTAAATGATCAAAGACAATGGCTGTGGGTATTCTTGTTGCAATAGCGATTGGCTGATTGTTGAACAATAAGTCATTTTTCAAAACTGGCTCAATTTGTCCAATAAGTTCGTAAGACAAATAAACAAACCAACCACCTGAGAATGGTAGCTCAACAGAATTGGGTTTTTTTGACTGCTCAACCGAGCTTGAGAGCTTTTGTAAAAAATCAAATTCTTCTATGTGATTAAGAACAATACTCTCTTTAGGATTGGCGAATAAAATAGAATAACGATTAGCATCATTAGAATTAACACTTTCTAGCAAAAAAGGATAGCGCTTGGGATTGGCATGACAGAGCTTGTCAAGCTCAATATTCTCGATAGGGAAAACCTTCACTTTATTCTGAATCTTTAGTTGGCTGAGTGGATGAGAATCGAATAGAATCAAGCAGCGCTTTGGCTTGATGGATTGCATTATGGTTGGGAAATTTCTTAATCATTGATTCAAGCATTTTTTGTGCTTGTTGACTATTTTTTAAATCCACATACACACTGGCAAGTTCGAACATAGAATTTGAAAACTTATGATGAAGTGGGTTTTGCTGCTGGAACTCTACAAAAGTTTTCTTTGCGTTATGATAGTCTTGCTTGGCCATATAAGATTTGGCTAACCAATAATGTGCATCTGCATTGTGGTTGCTATCGGGGTATAAGTCAAGGTATTCACTAAACAGACTGATGGCTTGATCGTATTGATCAATTAATAAAAGTGAACGTGCGTTGGTGTAGGCTTTTTTGGCTTTTTTATTGCGCTCTCGAACCTTTAGCATGGTTTCTTCTACCAAGTGCGCTGACTTTTTGTATTCCATCAAATGGAATAATTCTTTAATTTTTTTGTTGTTTTGGGCCTGTTGTTCTTCTAGTTTTTCAATCTTGCCGGTAAGTTGACGATTTTTTTTTCTCAGTTTTTTGATTTTATCATTGTGATCCATTACCACTTTTTCGGTGTTAATATTTGCCCAGCTTAACGATGTGTTAAAGGCAAAAAACAGTGAAAAAATGCTAATGAATAAGGTTTTCATTAATTAGTTTAGAAATAAATAAACTCCACACGTCTGTTCTTCTGCCAACCTTGCTCCTCATGCAACATTGAAACAGGACGCTCTTCTCCAAAACTAATGACTTCCACACGAGAATTCAAATCATAAAGCCCTAAGACTTCTTTGACACTGAGCGCGCGATTCTCTCCCAAAGCCAAATTGTATTCCCGAGTACCTCTTTCATCGGCATGCCCTTCTAGACGTAGGTTTAACTTAGGGTTTTTAAGCATAAAATTGGCATGTTTAACAATCTCTTTACTGGCCACTTCATCAATTTCATAGCCATCATAGGAAAAATGAAGCGTAAATTTAACGCCTGAAGACTTTAAATTGGCAACTGCAATTTTCTCAGCGTTTGACTGCGCACTCACCTTGCCTTGATAGGTGCTTGATTCAAAGCTAGATTGGTCCCTTGATGCAATTGCTCCAGATGTTGAAGTGTTGGATGCTTGTGATGCCAATTCATTTCGATCTTCAATTGTTACTGCTTTGGTGGATGAAGGGCTGATTTTTTCAAGCAGTTCGTCGGTGGTTGTGCAACCACTTAATAACAAGCCTGATGCCAGTATTGGTAGTGCGATTTTTTTCATATTTTTCTCCTGGGTTAATTTTTTGAATAATGCGACCAATTAGGCTCTCTGACTTCGCCTTTTTTTGACGCTAATTCTACTGTTTCTCCAGCTATTAACGATACCACGGATAGTACACCCCTATTGTTCTTATTGGTAGAGAAAATAATCATATTTCCATTGGGTGAAAAATAAGGTGATTCATCCAATTGATTAGAAGTCAAGATGGTTAAATCTTTGCTTTTTATATCCAACAGACCGATGCGGTAATCTCTGCCTAGGCGATGAACCAAGGCTAAAGACTTGCCATCGGGGGAGAATACCGCTTTGGCATTATAAGGACCTTTAAAAGTGGCTCTTTTAATTTTATTGGTTTCTAGATTCTTAATGTAGATTTGAACCTGTCCAGAGCGATTTGAAGTAAAAACCAGTTGCTTACCATCTGGTGAATAATTTGGCTCAGTATCGATGGCAGAGTTGTGGGTTAGACGTGTGAGTTTTTTGCTCTGCAAATGATAAGAGTAGATGTCTTTATTGCCATCTTTAGACAGGGTTAGTGCAAGGCTATTTCCATCAGGGTGCCAAGTGGGTGCTGAAGCAATGCCATCAAAATAAGGCAGTTTTTCTACTTTTCGGCGCACGAATGGATAGCGAATAAACACCTCAGAGCGGCCATTTTCAAACGAGACATAGGCTATTTTTTCTTGATCTGGAGACCAAGTGGGTGAGAGAATAGGATTGGATGAGGTAAGAATTGTTTGTGGGTTTTGCGCATCTGAATGTGCAATTTCTAGGCGATATTGCCTTTCATTATTGCCTTTATCGACCACAGTAATATAAGTTAAACGCGTATAAAAAGAACCTTTGATGCCCAATAATGCTTGGTAAATTTCGTCTGAGAGCAGGTGTGCAATACGTCTAATGCCAGAATTATGAACTTTGAATTCTTGTGCATAGAGTTGTTTTTTAGAATAAACATCTAAAAGTTGGATTCTGACTTTAAAAATCTTTTCACTGAGTTGTTCGACCTTGCCTAATACTAGGGCTTCCGCACCTTGAGCCTTCCAAGCATCAAAATCAACACTGCCTGTAATCATCTTTAGACTACTAGAGGCATTAAACTCGCCAGAGCGATTAAAGTTATCACGCATGATGTTGGCAATCAGGCGCCCCTGTTGGGTGTCTCCAACCACCTCAAAAGGAGATATTACAATGGGAAAGGCGTTTTCATCACGCTTTAGAATCGTGACTTCTAAAATGGCGTGCGCGAATGTAGAGATTAAAACAAGAAAAAAGGCTAAAAATTTCAAGCTTTTCATGGGTTAGTCTTTTTCTTCAATCCAATACATTTGAATGGCTTCGAGGATTTTTTCTCCCGAATGCTCAGGATCATCTTCAAATTCTTCCAAGTCAACCACCCATTGCCTCAAATCCACAAAATTAACTTGAGTTGGGTCAATATCAGGGTGTGCTTCATCAAGAGCTATTGCAATATCTAGGGAATCTGTCCAGCGCATAAAAATATATGGGTTAATTGGATAAAAATACTCTTATCAATTTTAATCAAAAACTGGTTTTTATCGTAGGATTTTTGTAACGATTTTGTAACAAAAATTTAAATCTTTAAACGCGCTCAACATTGTGCACAAATTCTAACGCTTTTAACTCTTTGAACATGGCATCTAATTGGGTTTTGTTGGCAACACCAATCACAAAATTAATTGCTTTCATGGAATGATCTTTTTCCTGAACGTCAAGCTGCTCAATATTAATACCCATTTTGGAGATAATATTAGCGATTGATGCCAGTGTGCCTCGACGATTGACCACACTCACCGAGACAGCCACTTCGAAAACTTCGCTTTCATCGGCGTCCCAATCAATCTCTAACCATTGGGTATTTTTTTGTTTTGCGTGGGCAAAGTTTGTACAATCGTAGCGGTGCATCACCAAACCTTTTGAACTGGTTAGAATGCCGGCCACCCTATCCCCTGGAATGGGATAACAACAATGTGCAAAACTAATCGCCTTGCCTTGGGTTTTACGAATACTAATTTTTTTAATGAGATTGTTGCTTTCGTCTTGTTCTTGTAGATGATTAAAAGCCACCGAGACCAACACTTCGGAAAGGCCAATTTTCATATATAAATCCGCTTTAGAGTCACAACCGAGTGCTTTTAAGCACTTATCCCATCTGTCTTCACTGATATTTTGTGAATCAATTCCTTGATAATCCAGTGCGTTGGTTAAAAGATATTCGCCCAATTGAATCAACTCAGAAGCCGATTCGCTCTTAAGGCTGGATTTGATTGAAGCACGTGCTTTTGCGGTAATGGCAATTTGAAGCCATGACGGATGTGGCTTGGCTTTTTTATCGGTAATAATTTCGATGGTTTGCCCTGATTTAATCTCTTGAGATAGAGGTGTATTAACCTGATCAATCTTGGCTTTGATGGTGTGATTACCAATATTGGTGTGAACCGCATAGGCAAAATCTAGCGCAGTGGATTTGTATGGTAATTGGATAATATCTCCCCTAGGGGTAAAAACAAAAACCTCTGAAGGAAATAAATCTGTTTTGGTTTCTTCTAAAAATTCAACCGATGTGCCAGAATTTTTTTGAATATCCAGTAGCGATCCTAACCAACTGTTTGCTAACTCTGATGGCGATTTGTTATCGGTCTTGTAATGCCAATGGGCGGCAATGCCATATTCGGAAACAAAATGCATTTCTTCTGAGCGTATTTGCACTTCAATAAAAATCTTGTTTGGGCCAAATAAAATTGTGTGTATTGACTGATAGCCGTTAGATTTAGGCAAAGCCACATAATCTTTAAATTTGCCGGGTAATGGTTTGTATAAATTATGAATAATGCCAAGCGCTTGATAGCATTCAGACACGTCTGAAACAACGACTCGAAAAGCATACATATCCAATACTTGATTGAATTTAAGCTTTTTTAGTTTCATTTTTTTGTAAATGCTGCAAGGTTGCTTTCTCCTGCCTGAGATTCGCACATGCGGAAGCCCTTCTTGATGCAAGCGATGCTCAATTTCACCTTGAATATGGTTGATGATTTTTTTACGATTGCCACATTGCTTTTTAATCTGACGTGTTAATACCTTGTAACGATAAGGATGAATAATTTCAAAACACAGGTTGTCAAGCTCAACCCTGATGCTGTTAAGACCCAATCTACGGGCAATAGGTGCATGAATCTCTGCTGTTTCTTTGGCTATCCTGATTTGTTTATTCCGAGACATGGATTTGAGCGTGCGCATGTTATGCAAGCGATCGGCTAATTTGATCACCATAACGCGCATATCAGTGCTCATGGCCAAAAACAATTTACGGTAATTTTGTGCTTGTTCGTCGGTATTGGAGTGAAACTCTAGGTCTGTTAATTTAGTAACCCCTTCTACGATATGTGCAACTTCTTCGCCAAAATCATCTTTGATGTCTTCATAGGTGAGTGATGTGTCCTCAATACAATCGTGTAACAGTGCTGCGACGATACAATAATAATCCAGCTGTAATTCAGCCAAAATCATGGCAACAGAGATGGGATGAAAAACATAAGCTTCACCAGATTTTCGATATTGTCCATCGTGAGCAGTGGCCGCCACAATATAGGCCTTATAGACGTCCTCAACCTGCTCTTTTGGCATGTAGGTGTCTAATACATTACACAAATCAGAAATAAGGATTCTTTTGGTAAATATACTCATGAATCGGTTTTGGCCAGTGCTGGTTTCAATTTTGTCATTATAAGTCCATACTTATTCACAGTGGACTTAAATACAGCTGGTTAAGAGTCCTAGATGCGTATAATCCTACTCATTCAAAATTTATAAATTCAAACTGTCAATGAAAAAATTAATCTTGATATTGCCTTTACTAAGCTTGTTCCTTAGTGGTTGCTGGTGGGAAGAGGAAAAAAAGCGTGAATCTATCACTAAAGGCTGGTCGCCAAAAACTTTCTTCGAAAAGGCCAAAGAGCAAGTTTCTGCTGGAACCATGGATGAAGCCATCTCACTGTTTGAACAACTTCAAGCCGCTTATCCAGGCTCTAAATATGCCTTACAATCAAAACTAGAAATTGCCTATGCCTTGTATAAAAGTGAAGATTATGATTTGGCAATTGATCACTTAAACAGCTATATTAAGCTTTATCCTGATCACTTCTCAACACCTTATGCTTATTATCTTCGTGGTGTTGTTTCTGAGGACAAATCACGATCAATCTTAGATGAATTCATTACTGACAGTGCACAACGTGATGTGCAATCTGTTCGCGATGCGTTTAATTATTATTTGGCATTGATAGATAAATTTCCAAAAACTGAATACGCTGATGAAGCCAAGTCTCGCCTAATCGTACTGAGAAATATTTTGGCAAGACATGAGCTGTTTGTGGCAATTTTCTATACCAAAAAAGAGGCCAATATTGCTGCGATTAATCGCTGTAAATATATCGTTGAAAAATATCCCAATACGCCGTCTGTACCTGCTGCACTTCATTTAATGGCGCATAACTATGATATTATCCAAGCCCCTACACTGGCTAAAGATGCGCGTCGTGTTTTGAAAAATAGCTACCCGCAATACACACCCCATTACACATTAGACGACTGATTGATGAACCAACAAGAGCGTATTTTTGCGCTTAAAATCTCTTCGATTATTGGCACCCGAATGCTGGGCTTGTTTATGATTTTCCCCGTATTCTCTGTTTATGCACGAGATTACAATGACTATACGCCCTACCTTGTAGGTTTGGCTATTGGTATCTATGGGCTAACGCAAGCCCTGTTTCAAATACCTTTTGGTTATCTGTCTGACCAATATGGGCGCAAACCCATGATTATCGTTGGATTGGTGTTTTTCTTCATTGGCAGTGTGATTGCTGCCCAAGCCGAAACCATTATCGGTGTTGTTGTTGGAAGAGCTCTGCAAGGTGGTGGTGCAATCTCAGCGGTTTTGATGGCTTTTTTAGCCGATTTTGTGAACGAAAAAGAACGTGCTAAAGCCAATGCATTTGTTGGTATGCAAATTGGTGTGGCTTTCATGCTTTCGCTTTTAATCGGCCCAATAGTCGCTGTTTATTTGGGTTTATCAGGTTTATTCTGGGTGATTGCCGCCCTATCTATTATTGCACTTTTGATTGTTACTTCACTGCCCTATGTAAAACCACATGCACAATACACCCTCTCGGCTAAAAATGTTAAACAAGTTCTAACTGCCAAGCTGTTGCGCTTAGACTTTAGTGTGTTTGCCCTTCATTTGGTGCTCACTTGTGCATTTATCGCATTACCCGTGTTGCTGGTTGAGAATAATATTGCCAGCCAAAACCTTCAAGACAATTGGCAAATGTATCTACCAGTAATGTTCGTTTCTTTTGCTGGTATGCTGCCTTTGATTATTCTTGCTGAAAAATATAAAAAACACAAACCGGTGTTACTCATTGCTATCTTAATTCTGGCCATGAGTCAGATTCTTTTTTATCAAACACCGATGACTTACACCACCTTTTTTATTCTACTGACTTTGTTTTTTATTGCCTTTAATGCAATGGAGGCAATGTTGCCTTCAATGGTGTCTAGAACAGCAGATGACACTAAGCGTGGATTGGCCATGGGTGTTTACTCGACGTCACAGTTTTTAGGGGCTTTTTTTGGTGGCGCAATAGGTGGTTTGATTTATGACAAATTTAGTCTAAATAGTGTATTCTTATTCACCACATTAATCGCAATTATTTGGTGGCTAATCATGCTCACTATGAAACAAGAACCAACGGGAGAATAACAACATGGCAGGTATTAACAAAGTAATTTTAGTCGGTAATTTAGGTGCAAAACCAGAGGTTAAATACTCCTCATCGGGCAATGCCATGGCCAATTTATCAGTGGCTACTTCCGAATCTTGGACCGACAAAAACACCGGTCAAAAACAAGACAGAACTGAATGGCATCGCGTCAGCCTCTTTGGTAAATTAGCAGAAATTGCAGGTCAATACCTAGACAAAGGCTCTAAAGTTTATGTGGAAGGAAAATTACAAACCCGTAAATGGCAAGATCAATCGGGCCAAGATCGCTACACCACCGAGGTAGTGGTATCAGGCTTTAATGGCACCCTGCAAATGCTTGATCGTCGTGATGATATGGGCAGTGGCTCAACGCCTCCACAGCAATCAGCTCCACAAACAAACGCACCAGATAAAGATCCTATTACCCCGGTTGATAACACTTTCGACGACGATATCCCGTTCTAAAACAATTAATCTATTGCCACAGCACTGATGACATAGCGCAGTGGTGTATCAGCAATATTCGATCTGAATGGATAACACGTGACCAGCTTGAGTTGTGATTGTTGCGAATAAAGATCGATTTTTTGATCATTAGTGTTAATGATTTTAACCTCATCAACACTGTATCGATATTTTCTAGCATCATTTATTGTGCTAAGCTCAAACTCATCACCAAGAACTACATCTTTTAAAAATTCAAAATGTGTGTCTCGATGCGCTGATATGAGTGTAGTACCCTCGCCTGGTGCGTAACTTTTAGGGTTAAATCCTGGGGCGAATGCCAAAACATTGCCTGTGTCTCCATTTAATACAATCAAATCTTTTTTGTGTTTTTTAGATCTCATGCGCATTACAGGGTGTGAATCCATCCACGACCATGGTTTAACCACTTGACCTTTACCTTGAGCCTGTTGCCATGCCTGATGGATTAGGTATTGTGCCAATTGTGCTTTGATGGGAATATAGGCACCATAGGCAAAAATAGCTAAGCCAATAGCACCAACTATGATTGGATAACGATTATTCATTTTTATTGCGCATACCAAGCATAATCGCGCTTAGCAGTATCAATGCACCCAAAAGCATCCAAAAATCGGCATTTGTGGCTGTTTTAGCAGCTTTCACTTGGTTGGCTACTGCTTGAGTTTTGGTTGATTTATTCGCAGGTTTGGTGGATGTAATATCAACGGCTACCAAAGAAGTGAAATTAGAAACCAAATGATGATCTAAAGCGATTTGGGTAATGGCTTGCTCGATTGGCTTTTGATCGACTTTGCGATATTGCGAACGATATTCATCCATCAATTTTTCTATTCTACGCCTTGCCCAAAGCACGTCCAATCCCTTGGCATTATTAATGTTGTTTAATTGGATATTTTGGCTAAAAATTTCTTGATTGCTTTTCCCTGAAACAGTCAGTGAATTGGGTATGGCATTGAGTTTGAACACAGCACTGATAACCTCACCACTGTATAAATCGCCTATAACATCGTTGGCTTGATATGCATTAACCTGTAGTGGAAAATCAATGGTGATGTCAGTCAGTGCTGGTGATTCTAATTTTGCAAACAAAGTGTTCATTTTTTCTTCTACTTCATCAATATCACCAATGTAGGTAAATGCACCATTGCCATAGCTGGCCATCTTCGTCATAAAAAATGAATTGGGTGCTGAGCCAATACCAATGGTAAAAAGCTTGTCGTCATCTATCGATTGACGAACAGTGTTTAATACTTCATCTTCATTGCCCACTTGCCCATCGGTAATAAATATCACCTGACGTAGATATTTGTCAGAATCCATGTCTCTGGATCCAAAGGCAAATTTCACAGCATCAATAGGCTCTGTACCGCCATCGGCTTGCAAGGATTGAGTGAATCGATTGGCCATTTTTTTGGTCAAATCAAGTGCTGGTAATGCTGAGTCATAAAACGATTCAAACCCGCTATCAAAATCAATGATATTAAAACGATCGGTGGGTTTTAATCGGTTAACGGCTTTATTTAATGCTTGCTTGGCTTGAATCATTGATGCGCCATGCATAGAGCCAGAAGAGTCAATAATAAAGATCACCTCCCTTGGAGTGTAATCATTTTGTAGCTGTTGTTTGCTTTGTGGTGTTGCCATTAACATCAAATAATGATCTTTGTCTTTTTGTTGTGTAAACAAAGCAATTTTGGGCATGCTTGTGGCTTTTGCACGCCAGCTTATCTCAAAATCACGATTGGCCTGGGTCTTACCCTCTTTTAGCTCGATGCGTTGTGTTAATTGATCAAACTTTGTGACTTGGATATCGTGATAGGCGGAACTAATATCATCAATATCAAAACCAGCTTTTAGCTTAATGTTAATTGAGATCGGGCGATCAATATCATCCAAAATCGGTGGTGTGATTTTTGAGGCGTCTTTAACTCTGTGTGTATTGGGCACAATACCTGTTGCAGATTGTTGTGTAGCAATTGGTTTGCCGGGTATGTATCTTTGGCCAACTGTGGTGGGAAAACGAATAAAAAATTGATTGTTATCCAATTGCACCGATTGTTGGTATTCAATCTGCACAATGATACTTTCTCCAGGCGCTATATTGGCAACATTGGTTGTAAACATATTGGGGCGTTGCTGTTCTACTAAAGTGGCTTTTTTGCCTGATTTTTTGGCTTTTTTATAGGTGGCTTTTGCCTGTTTGCGGGTTTGAATTTGGCCTTCAATAATTCGATTACCAATGTGCATTTTTAAATGATCTATGGCAGAATCTTCAGGTAAAGGAAAAACATACAC
This sequence comes from uncultured Piscirickettsiaceae bacterium, assembly GCA_964647705.1. Lineage (GTDB taxonomy): Bacteria > Pseudomonadota > Gammaproteobacteria > PS1 > Pseudothioglobaceae > CAZYIW01. Next base: position 7,326 of record CAZYIW010000011.1, on the reverse strand, counting down.
GCCTTCGACATAATCGTTACTAGGGTTGGTAAATTTTTGTTTGACGCTGACACGATTAATAACACCGGTAATATCCATCTCTACCTCGGTATCAAGTGCCAATTGGGTTAATTTAGTCTTATCAGCCAAGGTATAGATCATGGACCCTGATTGAATATTATTAATTGGGTTGGCTAAGAGAGCCGGTGGTGTTATCTGGCTGGCTGGTGCGCCATTGACATAAGCAGGTTTTAATAAAAGAAAAACCGTACCTGTTATCGCTAAAACCGCTGAGAATAATTTTATTTTGATTGACACAATGAGACCTCTGTAGATAAATAAATCCCATTATCAAAAACAAACATGAAGCTTGAATGAAGTTGTTATGTTTTGTTCATGAAAAAGGCCGCA
>CAZYIW010000011.1:0-6836 GCA_964647705.1 uncultured Piscirickettsiaceae bacterium | reverse complement strand
TTTGGCAGTTAAATACCATAATCGAGCCACTTGGAATTGCGCCTGTGTGATATTCAACATTTTAAAAAATTTGAGGTTTTTTTCTCTAGTCTTTGTAGGTTTCATATTTAATAGCGCTAACCACATATCTGAGTGTGTTGTCTTTGGTATAGCCATCAAAAGGCCATGGTGTTAATAGTAAAAGTTCATCCGTTTGTCTAATTTTAATTTCGGTTTTTTCAATATCGATAATACGCACATCCAATACACAATATTGATATTCAGTGCCAAGCTGATCATTTAAAAGGATTTGATCATTCAAATTGATATTTTGCAAAAACTCAAAATGACGGTTGCCATGAATGACCACAGTGCCATTATCACTAGGAAAATAGCTTTGAGATGCCCTACCCGGCCCAAATATAAGCGTGTCTTCACTGGTGCCTTCCAAAACCACAAATTCTTGGTTATGTTGGGGAGCGCTGAGTTTAAAAACAGGGAATACATTAGACGACGACCAATGTTTTTCTTTTCTTTGTTTGTTTATCATTAGTTAATCCTGTGATGATTTAAGGTGACTTCAGCTAATGGGAAAAGGGGTAAACCCATTAGCCTTAGTCGGTTACCGTAACAAGACATAAGGAGGAGTCATGCCCCCGTTACGGATTTTTTTAAAGTCGATACATGTCATTTTGTTTGTAATTTGCCCGGCTAACAAAATAGCCAATGATTAGCCCTAATATCAAAGTTAACACGCTACTAATGGTTAAAAAATTTGTAGAATGTAGAGCTTTGTTTTCATTTTTTAATTGATTAAGCTGCCCTAAAAGGGTTGTATTACGAGTACTTAACGTAGTGACTTTGTTTTCTAGTTTGTTTAAATCAAGCACCTGAGATTGATACTCAAGCAATTTGTTTTCTACACTGGCAATGTGTTTTTTCAAATCGCTATTTTTTTTGGATAAATCATCAATGGCCAGTGTTTTTTCTTTGATATTTTTATTGGCCAGAGATAATTGATTATTAATCTTTGGTAGCTTGGGGTCAGTGATTGGCTGGTCAGTTAAGTAATTTGATACCATCCAACCTATGTTATTTTGATACTCGATCTGACTCCAGCCGTCTTTATTGTCTTTAATCAAGTTAACTGGTGTGTTAATATCTAATCTTTTAATAACATTGTCTTTGGCTATCAGCGCCTCGGTGCGCATTGGTATTGTGACATTATCACCAACATAGTAGATGGCATTTGCCAGAACACTTGAGGAGAACGTGATTATTAAAACAAGGAGAAAACGCACATGAGACTCCGATTAACCAAAAACAATGTTGACCAGTTTAGACAACAAAAATGAAAGACAAATGTGTTCTATATGAAGATTTGATGAAGATTGAAGATTCTGTTTTTAATAACAAAATAGATACTATAGAATATGGCTATTTTTTAACCATTCATACGCAACAATATGCCGAATATCCTACTCATTGAAGACGATAAAGTCATTGCTGAGGCAATTATGTTTGCACTTAATAAAGACGGGTTTAACTGCAAATGGTTCACACTGGGTGCACAGGCTTTAGAATATTTTGAAAAAAATGATGTGGATTTGATTTTGCTCGATATTGGCTTACCTGATATAAGTGGATTCGATGTGCTAAGAATTATCAGAGCAAAGTCTGATATACCGGTTATTGTTCTAACAGCAAGGGAAGAAGACTCAGATCAAGTGTTAACCATCGAAGGGTTAGGCGCTGATGATTATATTGTGAAAAAAAGTGGTTCGGACAGTCCTCGAGTCATTATTGCAAAAATCAGGGCACAGCTTCGCCGATATAAACCCAATTTAACCAATAATACCCCTGCTGTATTTCACTACAATGAAAACCTACACCAAGTGTTGCTTAAGGACCAGGTTCTTGAACTCACGCCAGCTGAATTAAAAATCCTCTCTCATCTGGTTAAAAACCCAAACCGATTGTTTTCTAAATCACAGCTTTTAAGTGTGATACATGATCGACCAGTAGGCTCTGATGAAAGCACCATCATTACTCATATTAAAACCATCAGACGCAAAATCAAAGCCATTGACGGCGAAAACAAATACATCAAAACACACCGTGGTGAAGGCTATAGCTTAATCTTATGAATTTTTTGCGGCTGACATTAGGTCTTAAAGTCTTTATTGCATTTTTTATTATTGCAAGCATTATTGCTTATTATCTTATTGATAAAGCGCCAGATAAACTCTCTAAGGCTATTGATAAGACCGCTGAAGAGGTAATGATTGACACCGCTAATTTATTAGCGCAGGCTGTGACATTCGATATTGAAAATAACACCATTAATCTTGATAAATTCAAAGCCATTGTTACTAACTATTTACAAAGGGATTTGGATGCCAAAATCTATGAATTTCACAAAGATAAAGCATCACTACAAATCTATATAACAGATATCAATGGTATTGTTATCTATGACTCGACTGGACGCTATCTTGGTCAAGATTTTTCAAAAGATAACGATGTATTCTTGACCTTAAAAGGCAAATATGGTGCAAGGTCGAGTGCTTATGATAGAGATAAAAAGAATCCAAAACCTGAAGATAAAGCTTTTTTTGTTGCAGCTCCAATCTACCATAAGGGTGCTTTATTTGGATCGCTAACAGTGGTCAAACAAACCTCTAAGCTCAAAGCTTTTTCAAGCGCACAAGAAGAACAAATTCAACACTTTGCCTTGGTGATTTTCTTAATTTCTCTACTGCTGGGAGCTGGAGTAAGCTTTTTGGTATCACGCTCTACCAATAAATTGGTCAAATACACCACCAGCCTTTCCAAAGGTGAGAAGGTTGAGTCTCCCAAAATCAAACAAGTGGAGTTTGCCGAGCTGTCCAATGCCATTGAAAAGCTTAGGACAGAGTTGGAAGATAAAGAATATGTTGAAGAATTCATCTCCACCATGGCGCATGAATTACGCTCGCCAATTACAGGAATTCGCCTAACTGCAGAAAACCTACTTATACCAATGGAAAAGGAGGAAAGAGAGCATTTTATTAGAAATATTCTAGATTCTAATAATCAGATGGATTTGTTAATCAATCGAATCTTGGATCTTTCAAGATTGGAAAAAAGAAATGCGCTAGATAAGACTGAAACACTCAACGTTAAACAACTGATTAAAAACGTGATGCTCTCACCGACCAGATCGGGCGAGATTAAATCCAAAAGTATTGAAATTAAATATAGCGTAGAACCTGATATCGAAATTAAGGTGGAACCGGTTTTAGCTGAACAGGCATTAAGCAATATTATTGACAATGCCATTTCATTTTCGCCTCAATCTTCAACCATTGAAATTAAGGCTTCGCAGTCAAATAAATTTGTACGCATAAAAGTTTTGGATGAAGGGCCTGGCATCCCTAGTTATGTAAGAGATAAACTGTTTAGGCGTTTTTACAGTCTGGCACGCCCTGATACTGGCAAACGCGGTAATGGCTTAGGGCTTAGGTTCGCAAGAAAAATTATGCAGCTCCATGGTGGCGAAATAGAGTTAAAAAATCGCCTAATGACTAAAGGTGCAGAGGCAACTTTAAAATTCCCTATCTAAAAAACTGCAATCTATTTATCAGTTTTAATGACGTATATTTTTCCACTGTCAGTTGAAAAATAAATCCAACCTTGATGGTCTTCGACAATGGCTCTAATGCGTTCGTTTAAGTGCTCAAAAAGGCGTTTTTCAGAGACCGCCTTTCCTTGTTTATCCAAGCTGATATGGTTGATATGTCTTAGTTTTAACGCTGTGGCTAGAAGGTCTCCCCGCCATTGTTTAAACGCATCGCCACTATAGTATAAAAGCGACCCTGGGGCAATTGAAGGTGTATAGACTTTAATCGGTTGTTCCATGCCCTGCTTATGTGTGCCCTCTCCCACTGAAATAGGAGCCCAATATTCCTTGCCATAGGAGATTGTTGGCCAGCCGTAATTTTTGCCTTTTTTAATCAGGTTAATCTCATCTCCACCTCTAGGACCGTGCTCAATTGACCATAAACGCTTGTTGTCGTTGTCCCATACCAGTCCTTGTGGGTTGCGGTGTCCATAACTCCAAATCTCTGGTAATACGCCATTTTGACCAATAAAGGGATTGTCTTTAGGAATACTACCATCAAGATTAAGTCTTAAAATTGAGCCATTATGTACAGAGCGCTCTTGTGCACTTTGTCTATCACCACGATCACCAATTGAAAAATACAAATGGTTTTGATCGTCAAATGCAATTCGACTGCCATAATGTACATCAGAATCGCTGAGAGAATCGGTGATGATTAGATCTTGCCAATTAAGTAATTGATTATTCCCTACAACAGCCTTAGCCAGTGTGGTTGCAGCTTCGTTACTGACGGGTTTAGAGTATGTAAAATACATTGAATTGTTATCTGAATTAGGCGCCTTGGCGATATCTAGCAAACCGCCTTGCCCAACAGCCATAACTTCTGGAACTCCACTTAAATAACGAACTTGTCTACTCTGTAGGTCTATTGCCCCAACTCTGCCTTGTCGCTCAGTAAACATGAGTGTGTTTTCATTTAGAAACGCCATCCCCCAAGGCACACCCAAATTTGAAGCCACAAGCTTAAGATAATACTCATCAGCCCTAAGGAAAGGTGTCAGGAGTAGGGTTGATAATAAAACAAAAAAGCGAAAAAACTTCATGGTTTTATCTTACACCAACACTGATGAGAGAAGTGCTTTGGTGTAGTTATTTTTCGGATGGTTGAGTATCTGTTGAGTGGGTCCGGTCTCCACTGCCCTGCCATCTTTCATGACAATCACCTCATCAGCAAAATAATCAACGATAGAAATATCGTGTGTAATCATAATAAAGCTCACTCCTTTTTGTTTTTGTAGTTTGAGCAAAAGATCTAGAATTTGCACCTTGACCGTGGCATCGAGTGCAGAGGTTGGCTCATCGCAAATAATCACCTTTGGATTAACACTGAGTGCTCTGGCAATGGAGAGGCGTTGCAATTGTCCGCCTGATAATTCGTGTGGATAACGATAAGCAAGTTCAGGGTCTAGTTCTACCTGCTTTAATAAATCATTGATGGTTTTAAGATTGGCATGACGAGAATTGAGTGCTTCAATACTCTCAAGCAAAGTATCGACAATTCTAAGCCTTGGATTAAAACTGGACGTGACATTTTGAAATACAATTTGTACAAGTTGCGCATAGTCTTTTTGTGTGTAATCACTAATACCTCTGCCTTCAAAATACATCTGCCCTTCGTGCATCGATAATTGTCGCATAATGGCTTTGGCCAGTGTCGTCTTACCCGAGCCAGATTCACCAACAATGGCCAGATTTTGCCCTTGTTTCAAATCAAAGCCAATCTCATCAACTGCGCGCACATAATCGGTAATTCTTTGAAATAGACCTGTTTTAATAGGAAAATAAACCTTCATACCTTGAGCACTGATAAGGGTTTTGCCAAAATCTTGTGCTCTTTTACCTTTGGGTAGCGACACCAGAAGTGCTTTGGAATAATCCTGCTCAGGGCTTGCAAAAAACTCAACACTGGGTCTGTTTTCAATAATCTTGCCTTGATGCATCACCGCCACCCTATCGGATATTAATTTCACCACTGAGAGATCGTGGGTAATGAGTAAAACCGACAAATTTTGATTTTTTTTCAATTTTACTAATAGCTCAAGCACTTGTTTTTGTGTGGTAACGTCAAGTGCTGTGGTGGGTTCATCGGCAATCAGTAATTTAGCCCCGCCAGCAAGGGCAGAGGCAATCATTACACGTTGTTTCTGGCCGCCTGATATCTGATGAGGATAGCGTTGATACATCTGCTCATTATCATCCAAATCTACTTGCCTAAATAGCTCTAAAACACGTTTTTTGCGCTCTTTTCTGGACAAATTTCCATGAATTGACAACACCTCTTCAACTTGCTCACCAATATTCATAATAGGATTAAGACAATTGGTTGGATCTTGAAAAACAAAGGCAATTTCAGAGCCACGAAAATTTTGGATTTTTTGATGATGGAGTAGGTTTTCTCCTTCAAAGAGGACTTCACCGCTGGATTTAAGGTTTTTGGCCAATAAATTAACAATAGAAAGGGCTGTTAAGCTCTTTCCAGAGCCTGATTCACCTACCAAAGCAAAAACTTGTGCCTTAGCAATGCTAAAGTCAATATTTTTGACAATTTTTTGCTTTTCAGTAAAGATTGATAGGTTTTTAACCCTCAGTAGTGTTTTATTCATTGCTATTGGCCTTCGGATCGAACACTTGGCGCACGCGATCTGCAAATAAATTGGCACTGAGTACCAAAATAAACATAAAAATAAAACTCGATGCTAATGGCCACCAAACCACCGGATCCGTAGATAGTTCAAGCCTGGCTGCGTTAATCATATTACCCCAACTCATGGTAGTGGCATCAACACCGACTCCCACATAAGACAAAACCGCTTCAATAAGCACCAAGCCGGAAAAATCTAAAACAATTGAAATTAGTACCAAATGCATGACATTTGGCATCAGATGATTAAACAAAATCCGCATGTGACTGACACCAAATACTTTGGCAGCTTGCACAAATTCCAGCTCTGATAGTTTTAAAGTTTCCGCTCGAATTAAACGACACAAGCCTGTCCATGAGGTCATGGCCAAAATAACGCATAAGAGTAATAATTTCAAATCTGCACGCTCAATGGCTGAAGCATAATCACTGGCATGTTCATCCATATACACTTGCAAGATCAATACCAAAGCAGCAATTAACAAAATACCTGGAATGGCGTTAATGGTGGTATAGATATACTGAATAATGTCGTCAGTTTTGCCTTTGAAA
>CAZYIW010000010.1:0-34213 GCA_964647705.1 uncultured Piscirickettsiaceae bacterium | reverse complement strand
TTGGCGGAAATTTAGCAAAATACGTGTTAGGTTCGAGCGTTAATTGATAAAAAGAGATGTGTGTAGGGGCCAAATTAATGGCTGTTTGCACATCATCAATGCAATTTTGCAGGGTTTGATTTTGCAAACCAAACATTAGGTCAATATTCAGATTGTCGAAAATTTCAACGGCTTTTGTGCAGGCTTTGTGTGCTTCTTTGGCACTGTGGATGCGCCCTAATGACTCTAAGTGTTGATCACAAAAAGATTGCACACCCACAGACAAACGATTGATGCCAACGGTGTGAAAATCTTTGAATTTTTCCAATTCGAAAGTGCCTGGGTTGCTCTCTAGGGTAATTTCAATGTCGCTTTTGAGTTTGAGTTTTTTTTGCACAGTGTCTAATATCGATTCTAACTCACTGGGGCTCATCAATGATGGTGTGCCGCCGCCAATAAAAATCGATTTAATTTTTCGATCTTGCACATAGGGTAGATCTTGTTCTAGATCCTTAATTAATGCATGAATATAGTCTTTGGTTCGGCCTTTTTCGTGCGAATTAAAATCACAATAGGGGCACTTTTTTACACACCACGGATAATGAATATAAACAGAAAGTGGTGGTAGCGTTAACACCTGTGGATTACAACTGAGTAGGCATCTGTGCCAACAAGGCGCGCAATGCTTGCCCGCGGTGAGAAAGGGAATTTTTCACCTCGGGGGGTAATTGTGCTGATGCACATTGATGTGTGGGTACATAAAAAATTGGATCATAGCCAAAACCGTTCTCACCCACTTCTTCTTTGAGAATCTCGCCTTCCCAACCGCGTTGGATAACAATGGGTGTGGGATCATTGGCATGACGCATAAAAACAATGGCACACCAAAAACGCGCGGTGCGTTGGTTATATGGCACTGCTTCCATATCTTTTAATAATTTTTTTGTGTTGGCTTTGTCGTCACCATGCTCGCCCGCATAACGCGCTGAATAAATACCGGGTGCACCAGACAAGGCATCCACCACAATGCCAGAATCGTCGGCCAGTGCTGGCAGGCCCGATTGTTCAGATGCGTTTCTGGCTTTAATGAGTGCGTTTTCAACAAAGCTCAATCCTGTCTCTGGCACCTCTTCGACCTTCATCGCCTGCATGGACACCACCTCATAAACACCATCAAGCATGGCGTTAAATTCACGAATTTTGCCTGGGTTGTTACTGGCAAGGATTATTTTGTTGCTCATGGGTTTTTTACTTATCAGTGTATAATTAATCGGAATTTTTTTATATTTGGAGCCTATTATGACACAAGATGAAATGAAGCAAGCGGTTGCTCAAGAAGCACTCAAATATGTAGTCAAAGGTACTATTATAGGCGTGGGTACAGGCTCAACTGCGAATTTTTTTATTGACGCTCTGGCCAGCATGAAAGACGATATTGTGGGCACAGTAGCAAGCTCTGAGGTCACCAAAGAACGCCTAGAGGGTCACGGAATTAAGGTTTTTGATCTTAATGATGTGGATGAAATTTCAGTTTATATTGATGGTGCCGATGAATCGGATCATCAACTCAACCTAATCAAAGGTGGAGGTGGTGCGCTCACAAGAGAGAAGATTGTGGCTGCCGTTTCGGATAAATTTGTCTGCATTGCCGATCAATCAAAATTGGTGGATGTTATGGGTGATTTTGCTTTGCCGGTTGAGGTCATTCCAATGTCGGCCAATTATGTTAAACAGCAGATTATTCGTCGTATCGGCGGATCGCCTGAGTTAAGAGAAGGGTTTGTCACAGACAATGGCAATTTAATCTTGGATGTTGGTGGTTTGCAAATTACCGATCCTAAAGCCACGGAAACTGAGCTTAATTCAATTGTGGGTGTGGTTACCAACGGTTTGTTTGCCAATCGCGGTGCTGATGTTTTGCTTTTGGGAACACCCAATGGCGTTGAGGTGGTTAAAAACTAATCCAAGCCTTGGTATAAACTCAGCGTTTTTTGCAATTTGGCAATACTGGCATCAATCACATCGAAAAGATCTTGTGAGCGTGTGAGTGTTTTGGCCCTTTGATAGTGATCAATCGCATCAGAGAGCTTACCTTTTAAAACCAAAGATTTTGCTGTGTGCATGTGAGATCGATCCAGCGCACCCTGCTTGACATACAAACTGGCCAAAAGTTGGTGCGATATTGAGCTGCCTTCATGGAGCCTTAAATAGGGTTTAAGTAGTGAGATTCCTTGACGCGGTTGGTTGTTTTGCAAATAGGCCTGTGCCCAATAATAAATGCTGGGTTCGTGCTCTTGATTTTTTTCAAAATATGAAGACGCGGTATCCATATCTGCGAGTTTTGCAAAAATACGACCTGCCAAAATATAACTTTCAGGCTCACTGTTTATTTGTAAAAGTTTGCTAATGAATGGGATGGCCTGCTGGTAGTTTTGTTGGTCGAAGGCTTGATAGGCTTTCATGTAATGATTCAAGGCCAAATCTTGGCCAGATTCGATACGTTTATGCTCATGGTAATATAACCTCGCTTTGATGGTTTTGTAGGCGAATGAATTGGGGCGGTGTTGAGATTTTGTGCGCGATGCTCGAGCAATACTATCGGCAACACGATTAATACTCAAGGGGTGTGTGCGTAAAAACTCTTCGGCTGAGGCGTTGTCTTTGAGTTTTTCAAAAAAACGCGCCATGCCTTCAGGGTTAAAGCCTGATTTGGATAACATATTGGTGCCAATACGGTCTGCCTCCCATTCGTGTTCACGAGTAAAGTTAATGTTTTGTTGTGCTGTGCCCGCTACTGTTGAGGCGGCAACCGCTTGGGATGCATCGGGATTATCCAACAACGCAGAGAGTAATATACCCGCTGCCATAATGTAGGTTTGCTTGTCGGACTTTTGATTAAACCTGAGCAGGTGGTTTTGTGTGACATGCGCAATCTCATGCGCCACAACACCGGCAAGCTCTGATTCTGAATCGGTGGTAAATAATAAACCTGAGTGCACACCAATGTAGCCATAAGACCCAGCAAAAGCATTGATTGAATTGTCGTCTAGAAATAAAAGATCTATGTGTTTTTCAGGGTTGTTGCTGTATGTGAGAAGCTCTTGGCCCAGATTTTTTAAATAATAATCTGATTCGATGTCTTCAATGACCTTGCCACTGTCCCATATCAACTCTAAGAAAGCACTGCCCTGCTTTTGCTCCGCCAAAGATTCACCCAATTCAACCTCGGGCAGTTGCATTGCCATTACATTAAAAGAGAGAATGAACGGCAAAAAGATTTTGTTTATCATGAAATCATTATATTTGACTCTTGGCCTAATGGCGATTAAAATACGCAGACTTAATATTGATTTTTACAGTATATTATTTTTCTTTTTAATTTCATACAAGGAGCTCAAACATGGCTGACGAAACATTAGATGCATCAGGCTTAAATTGCCCACTACCTATTTTAAAAACTAAAAAAGCATTGGCTAAAATGGGTGCTGGCCAAGTATTGGAAGTAATTTCAACTGATGCAGGTTCAGTAAAAGATATTGAAGCTTTTTGTAATCAAACAGGCAATAAACTTCTTTCTAATGTTGAAGATGGCGGCAAGTTTGTTTTTACCATTGAAAAAGTCTAGAGCGAGTTAATTAAACACGAGGGGATAACATGTCAGATAATAACAAAATGACCATCATCGCCACTAAGGGTACTTTTGATTGGGCTTTTCCACCATTCATTATTGCTTCTACTGGCGTTGCTATGGATAAAGAGGTAACCATCTTTTTTACATTTTACGGTTTAAATCTTTTACTCAAAGACACTTCGAAACTGCGTGTTACTCCAATCGGCAATCCATCTATGCCCATGAAGATGCCTTTTGGCCCTAAGTGGCTTCAAGACATTGATTTCGGCCCAAAGATTCCAAACGTTGTTTGGAACATCCCTTTTGCAGACAAACTGGTTACTTGGATGATGCAAAAAACCATGGCTAAACATGGTGTGGCTAAATTAGAAGAATTGCGTTCTATGTGTCAAGAATTTGATGTGAAATTTATTGCTTGCGAGATGACAGTTGAGTTATTTGGTTACAGTAAAGACGACTTTGTTGATGGTGTTGAGTTTGCGGGTGCGGCGAAATACTTTGATGAAGCAGCTTCAGGTAATCATCACTTGTACATGTAATTTTTCAAAAAAAATTATTAAAAAAACCGCCTATTGGCGGTTTTTTTATAGCCAATTTAAACTGGGCCAATCTCTTTTTTTGGCAATATCAAGAAGCTTTTCATCACCATTGACCACCACTGGATGATCAACCAACTCAAGCATGGGTAGGTCGTTATGCGAATCAGAATAAAAAGTGGATCCTTTTAAATCTTCATTTTTTTCTTTCATCCAACGTTTTAGATGGGTGATTTTGCCTAGTTGGAAACAAGGCTCACCCAAGACGCGACCGGTGTATTTATTATTTTTAATCTCAGGCTCGGTAGCGAGTAAATTATTGATGCCGTATTTTTTGACAATCGGCGTGGTGACAAATCGATTGGTTGCGGTGATTACCAATAGTTTGTCGCCTTTTTGTCGATGCTTGTCAACAATCGCTTGTGCTTTGGGCAACAAAATTGGCTCTATTTTTTTTTGCATAAAGTCTTGATGCCAGGTGTTTAATGTTTCCATGTTTTGTTGAGATAGGGGCTCTAAACAAAATTCAAGATATTCATTAATATCTAACCTTCCTTGTTCATACAAATCAAAAAAATGCTGATTTTTTGCCTGATAAGTATCGATATCAACCGCACCAATCTCACTCATATACTCACCCCAGAGGAAATCACTGTCTCCACCAATTAGGGTTTTATCTAGGTCAAAAATAGCTAAGGACATGGCTTGGTAATCTGTGTTGTAATTTGCTCGATATGATCAACAATAACGAAAGATTTTAAATCGCTTTTGTCAATATAAGCATTTTTTTCTAGATTGGCACCAAACCAATCAAGCAAAGGTTGCCAAAATGAAGAGTCGTAAAGATATATCTTCATCTGTTTGCCTTTTCTCGTTTGTACCAATGTTAATACTTCCATCAACTCATCCATGGTGCCAAAACCACCGGGGAAAAATACACACACATCGGCGTGTTTAATCAGCGTTACTTTACGGGTAAAAAAGTGTTCAAAAACAAGGCATTCATCCAAATAAGGATTGGGTGCTTGTTCTTTGGGTAGTTTGATATTAAGCCCTATGCTCTTAGACTTACCTTGTATTGCTCCGTGGTTGACCGCTTGCATAATGCCCGGTCCTGCACCTGTGAGTATATTAAAGCCAAGGTCTGAGAGTTGGCGTCCCAATTCATAGGCTTGTTGTGCTAATGGGTGATCTTGGGCTATCCTCGCTGAGCCAAATACTGTGATGTTGTTTTGATATTGGCTGAGCTTGTTTTGCGCATCAATTAGCTCAGACTCAACAACATCAATGTTCATCGCTAGAGTTTTGAAAAAGCACGGCCCGCTGCTTCGATGGTTTGGTCAATGTCTTCATCAGAATGACTGCTTGAAACAAACCCTGCTTCATAGGCTGATGGCGCCATATAAACACCTTCTTGCAACATCAAATGATAAAACTTTTTAAAGCGCTCAATATCGCACTGAGAAGTTTGATCAAAGTTTGTCACTTTTTGGGCGTTGGTAAAAAACAAACCAAACATACCGCCTGCTGAATTCGCTGTCATAGGGATATTGTGTTCTTTGGCTTGAGACAAAACCCCTTCAACTAGGCGATTAACCTTTTCACCAAGTTTTTGGTAGAACTGTTTGTCATCTGCTAAGGCGCTCAACATAGCCAAACCGGCTGACATAGACATGGGGTTGCCTGAGAGTGTGCCAGCTTGATATACCGGCCCGAGTGGTGCAATATATTCCATGATCTCACGCTTACCGCCAAAGGCACCAACAGGCAGACCGCCGCCGATCACTTTGCCCAAAGTGGTTAAATCTGGTGTCACACCATAATGTGCTTGAGCACCGCCCAATGCAACACGAAACCCTGTCATCACTTCATCAAAAATTAACACAATGCCGTATTGATCACAAGCGTCTCTTAAGCCTTGCAAAAAGCCATCCACTGGAGGGATGCAATTCATATTACCAGCCACAGGCTCAATGATGATGCAAGCCACTTCATTGCCCACCTCAGCCAATACTTGATGAACTTTTTCTAAATTGTTGTATTCTAGAGTGAGGGTGTGTTCGGCAAGTGAAGCTGGTACGCCGGGTGAAGTGGGCACACCCAGAGTCAATGCACCAGAACCCGCCTTAACCAATAAAGAATCGGAGTGACCGTGATAACAACCTTCAAATTTGATAATTTTATCTCTGCTTGTATAACCCCTGGCCAAACGAATAGCACTCATGGTTGCCTCAGTGCCAGAGCTAACCATACGCACCAATTCAATAGACGGCATAATCTCACACACCTTTTGTGCCAGCTGGGTTTCAACTTCAGTGGGTGCGCCAAAACCTAAACCATTTTCTAAAGTCTTTTTTACTGCACCAACGACTTGTTCGTTGGCATGCCCTAAGATCATCGGCCCCCAAGAAGCCACATAATCGATATAACGATTATCGTCAGCGTCATAGAGATAAGCGCCTTCGCCACGAGTAAAAAACAATGGATTGCCGCCCACACCATTAAATGCGCGAACGGGTGAATTAACACCGCCTGGAATGAATTGTTTGGCTTTTTCAAATAGGTTGTCTGATTGACTCATGGTATTTATTAGTAAGTATTAGTAATGGATGGATAACGTTTCAAATGCGTGATGTGCGACCACACAGTAAGCACATTATCTAATAATAATTTCATATTCACACTGGTTTTTGACAGTGCAATAGCGTGATAAATATCATCAAGCAGCTTGAACAAAAACTCAGCTTTTGCACGGCCGGTAATCTGGTTTAACTCAACCGAGGCGCTTTTTTGACCCAAGGCTTTGAGTTTTATGCATTCCACCAGTAGATTTTGTAAACACTTGAGTACCTGTATCTCCTCACCCTCAAGGTCTTTTAATTGATTGACATTAAGCGGATGAATTGCAATATCTAATAGTTGATTTTGCCAATGTTGATATTGCATAAAGCCATCACTTGATAGCTCATCTAATACCTTAGCAGGTACGCCATGGGCACTTTCTAATAACTGCGCTATATCAAAATCCTGCGTTTGATTCTCACTCATGTGTTGTCTTAACCAAGACTGAGTATTTTGATCATAGGCAGGCGGGATATAAACATGCTGGCACCTGGACAAAATGGTAGCGGTTAGATTTTTAGGGTTATGAGCCAGTAAAATAATCAGTGTGTTTTCTCTGGGCTCTTCAAGTGTTTTTAACAAGCTATTAGCAGCGCTAACATTCATATAATCTGCATAAAACAACAAGCCAATCTGCAGACTGTTGGCAGTTTTATTCAACGCCTCACAAAAGTCTCGAACTTGATTGATGCGAATTTCTTTGGATTTCTTTTTGGTTGTTTCATTAATCTCTCCATCTCGACAATAAATCAGATTTGGATAATGGCTGCGTCGAATTGAGCTGGGTATGTCCAAGCTTTGTTTGGCATTGTCTTCTAGGATTCTTTGATCGCCCGTAAGTTTTAGAATAAGCTGTTGAGCCAATTCAAATTTGCCAATTTGTTGTGCACCGCTGATTAATAAAGCGTGCGGTAGATGATTTTGATCCACCATCGCCTCTAGCTTTTGAAAAGCGCTTTGATGCCAGGGCAAGATCATAAAATATCCAAGATTTTTTCAATCTGTTGGCTGGTCTGTTCAACACTGCCAGAAGAATCGATCAGACGGATACGCTCTGGGAAGTTTTCTGATCGCTCAATGTATGTTTGCCTTACACGTTGGAAAAATTCAATATCTTCAAGTTCAATTCGATCCTTCTGGCCTCTGGATTCAACACGCGACATACCCAGCTCGACCGGAACGTCTAATAAAAATGTCATGTCTGGGACAAAATCACCAAGTGTCCAGCGTTCAAGCTGGCTGATGCGAGATATATCCAAGCCTCTACCGCCTCCTTGATATGCAAATGAGGCGTCGGTAAAACGGTCGCTCAATACCCAATCGCCTGTGTCTAAAACAGGCAGGATTTTTTGTTGTATGTGTTCGTTTCTTGCAGCAAATATTAACAACAGCTCGGTATCAGGATGCATGGCATCGGTTGATGGGCTCAACAACAGTTCTCGAATACGCTCTCCAAGTTTTGTACCACCTGGCTCGCGTGTTAGTACCACATTGATGTTTCTTTGTTTGAGAGTATCGCAAATGAAACGAATCTGCGTTGATTTTCCTGCACCTTCTACACCGTCAATGGTAATAAATTTTCCTTTTTCCATATTTAAGTATTTTATAGATTTTTCAAATACCGATTGATATTGTGCAAATGTTGTTGATAGGTCTTAGCGAATGCATGTGTGCCATCTTTTTTAGAGACAAAATACAAGTCCCCGGTAATATTAGGGTGCATGGCAGCCTGCAACGAATCTGCACCAACCGAGCCGATTGCACCGGGTGGCAGGCCTTTATTTCGGTAAGTATTATATGCAGATTTAATTTTTAGATCCTTGCGTGTGAGTCTATTTTTATATTGATCACCCAGTGCATAAATAACACTGGGGTCTGTTTGTAAACGCATGCCTTTTTGCAAACGATGGATAAATACTCCGGCTATTTTTGGCTTCTCATTTGAGTGTGCTGTTTCTTTTTCAATTAACGAAGCCAAAATCAATGCTTCTTCTTTGCTTTTGAGTGGGTTTTTTGGGTCTTTGTTCTGCCAAGCAAGATCGAGTTTTTGTTTTAAGGTTTGATGCGCTCTTTGAAAGATACTTTGAAGCGAGTCACCATAATTAATTTGATAAGTGTCTGGCCAAAGCCATCCCTCGTAAGGTGCGCTCACACCAATAGCTTGCATAATTTGTATTAAGGTTTTGTCGTTAGTAATATGCTCATGAGAACCCAGCTTAGTGAAATATTCATGGATGGTTTTCCCTTCAATTAATGTGACATTTCTTTTGGCAACATTGGCCTTTGAAAAATCCGACATGAGTTGATAGATACTCATGTCTTTATGCAAATCGTAATAACCGGTTTTGAGTTGATCATATCCAAACGTTTTTGCCAAATATTGGGCAAAACGTGCTGATCGAAGATAACCCAAATCTTCAAGATCTTGGGTACTTTGAGACAGGCTTGAGCCAGGTTTTAGATAATAAACCGTTGCCTGATTTACCTCGACGTCTTTAACCCAAAAACCATAGGCAACTATTAACATCAAAGCGGTCAAAATCCAACTTTTTTGGTGTTTTTTAAACTTAAGTTTGGTTCTTGATTTGGTGTTATTTGCTAATTCAAAAAAAGACCCTTCTATGCGTTTTGTAATTTGATGATTTTCAAATGCATGGTCATTGATTTTGCATACTGGACGAACACCCACCACGCTATTGGTGATAAATACCTCATCGGCACTCATTAACTCCGGAAGGGGCAATGACGCTACCAGTACATCAAACCCTAGGTTTTTCGCTAATTTGACAATAATATTGCGCCTCGTACCTTCTATCCCACACCGTGATAAGTCCGGTGTGATTAGGGTATTTTTTTTAATCGCAAAAACATTTCCCTGTGATGCCGATATCACAAAACCATTTTCATCCAGCATTAAGCATTCGTCTGTTTTGATGTTAATACGTGCCAAGATCTGCTCTAGACGATTACAATGCTTGATGCCTGCCAAAAGAGAATTGTTCGCATATCCACTTTGACAAATACCGATTGTGTATTCTTGTGAAATCTCTGGCATGGGGGAGGCCATCACAATGCGATTGGGCTCTAGTTGTGAGTCAAACCCGTACCCTCTTAGACTCTCGCCACGACTGATAACAATTTTAACAACCCCGTTTTTTAATTGACTCAAGCCTATTGTTGTTGCAATCTCTTTTAACAAGGTAGATTCTTTGGCCAGATTAATTTTTAAATGCTCGGCGCCTTTTTGTAATCTTTTGAAATGCTCTGGCCAAAAAAGCAGTTCTTGATTTTGAAATAAACAGGTTTCAAATAAACCGTCGCCAAACTGCATATTACGGTCAAATACGCTGATTTTTGAATGTTTTTTTCCGTTAATTAATACCACAGGTCTCATGATTTGATATTATGCAATCAATTTTCGCCTATTGAAAGTTTTTGTCGTGAAAAATATCCAAAAGCACTTAGTGAAAAAAATTGCTCGGCGCTTTGCCAAAAATTTGTTAGAAAGTGCCAAAGACATCTTGCCAATTATATTGGTCATTGTTTTTTTTCAATGGGTGGTGTTAGAACAAAACATTCCTAATCTGGATAATCTGCTCATTGGCACTGCCTTTGTGTTGGTCGGCTTAACAATGTTTGTTTATGGCCTAGAACTGGGTCTATTTCCAATTGCCGAAGCTTTGGCTTACAGCTTTGTTAAAAAGGGTTCATTGTTTTGGTTGTTGACTTTTGCTTTTGTTTTGGGCTTTGGTACCTCGTTTGCCGAACCCGCGCTAATCGCCGTTGCGAATGAGGCCAGTAAGGTTGCGCAACTCGGGGGTGTGATTGATAACAACTCAATGGCGCTGGAGGGTTATGCGGTTGGTCTTCGATATACAGTTGCCATTGCGGTTGGACTCTCAGTAGTGTTAAGTATGATCCGCATCCTAAAAGGTTGGTCACTGTCTTATTTTATAATCGGTGGTTATGGTGTGATTATCCTCACAACGATCCTTGCCCCCGATTTTATTATCGGGGTTGCTTATGATGCAGGTGGTGTAACCACCAGCACCATTACAGTGCCCCTACTCAGTGCACTTGGGGTGGGGTTGGCCAGCTCTATCCGAGGAAGAAATCCGCTGACGGATGGATTTGGGGTGATTGCCCTAGCAGCGCTTTTCCCAATAGTGGCAGTGATGATATTCGGGATGCTGGTATGAATCTGTTCACCGCATTGGCTGACATGCTATGGAATATCCTACCCATTGCCCTAGTGCTATTTGGCTTTCAGAGTCTAATACTGAAACAACAAATCCCAAAGGTAAAACGCATCATTGTCGGTTTTATCCTGGTTTGGATTGGCCTCACTTTATTCATTGTTGGTTTAGAACAAGCACTGTTCCCATTAGGGAAGCTCATGGCCAATCAACTGACTTCTGAGGATTTTATTGGTAAAACAAACCTGAGCTGGATGGATTATTATTGGGTTTATATATTTGCCGCCTGCATCGGTTTTGCCACGACTATCGCCGAACCTGCACTATTGGCGGTAGCCATTAAAGCAGAAAAAGTCTCTGGTGGCTTTATCAAAGTTTGGCCACTTCGAATAGCGGTTGCAGTTGGTGTTGCAATTGGTATTGCTCTGGGTAGTTATCGAATCGTGGCTGGTTTACCATTACATTATTTCATCATATCCGGTTATGTTGTGGTGCTGGTACAAACCTATTTCTCCCCCAAGGCCGTCATTGCTTTGGCATATGACTCGGGTGGCGTTACCACATCAACCGTTACTGTCCCCCTGGTTGCTGCATTAGGCATCGGGTTGGCCAGTAGTATTGATGGCAGAAACCCACTCATTGATGGCTTTGGCCTGATTGCCTTTGCCTCATTGTTTCCCATTATGAGTGTGATGGCATATGTGAATTTTGCTAAATTTCTTAAAAAATAAGTAGAAAAAAAATATTGAAAAATTTATTTAAAAACAAGTAAGTATAAAAACTTATAATTAAAACAAAGGAGTAGCTATGAAATTTAAATTAATTATCGCTTTTGTTGACAGTGCAAAGACTGAGGCGATTCTTGAAGCCACTAGAGAGCAAGGGGCAACAGGGTCAACCATTATTTCGCAGGCCAGAGGTGAGGGTTTAGAACATGAAAAAACTTTTCTTGGACTTAACCTTGAGACCCCAAGAGATGTGCTATTTTTATTGGTAGAACAACATTTGGCTAGAAAAATTTTAGAAACTGTGGCCAAGGCTGGAAACTTTGAATCTGACTCTCAAGAGGGGATTGCATTTCAAATTGATGTTGAGGATGCGGTTGGCATTATGCATCAAATTAAAGCATTGGAACAAACTGTGGAGGAAAAATTATGAGTGAAGTGATACTGGTAAAAGATGTGATGTGGACAAAAGTTGACATTGTTGATGGCAAATCTACTGTCAAAGATGCATTAAACAATATGAAGCATCAAAAAACTAAAATGCTATTGGTAGAAAAATCTCATGACCATGATGAGTATGGTGTCTTGCTGATTGCCGATATTGCTGCAAAAGTCATTGCTAAAGATCGTTCACTTGAACGTGTGAATGTTTATGAGATTATGAATAAACCTGCCCTTTCTGTACACCCTAATATGGATATACGTTATTGTGCTGAGCTACTCACACATTTTGGGCTATCGCGATGTCCGGTCATAGACAATAGAGATATTGTGGGTGTGGTGAGCCTAACAAATATTGTTTTTAATGGCCTTAGAGTGGTATAGCGCTCAGTAAAGTAGTGCATTTCTACACCCTGTTATAAACAAAGATGATAAAATCTGCAACTTATTGTTTGCTTTAACTAACTATAAGGAGAAATCAATGAGCACAATCGTTAATTTAATTAAGTGGCTTTTAATTTTAATCGGTGCAATTGCCGTGTACTATATGGTAACCATGCAAGCCAAATATGGCATTACTTCAAAGATTATTAGTGAGGTGGTAAGCCCACAATTACACGAAAAATCTACCGGTGTCTACATGGATATGGCGAACACACTACTTGACACAGGTGATATTGTTGAAGCTACCATAGTAAAGAATAAAGTTGCTAAAGACTTAACTGTTGAAGATATTGAAGAAGCAATGTCTTCGATTGCTACTGAAAAACAAATTAAAGAAGTAGGCACCCTACCTTTGTCTGAACAGGTGCAATTACAATTGGGCAAAGATCAACGTTTCTTAAAAATTTATCAATACTGTAAACCAACCACAGCCATGACTATGGTGGAATATTCGGATGCATTCTCTGCCTACCTACCTTGTCGTATTGCTTTGATTCAAGACGAAGAACACTTTAAGTCGGAAGGTAAAAAAGGTGACATGTGGTTGTATTCGTTAAACATGGACATGATGATTTACGGTGGCAAGCCACTGCCTCCACATCTATATGAATTGGCACTTCAAGTTAAAGATACTATTACCGCTATTCAACAAGGTGGTGCAGAAGGCGACTTCTAAAATTTGCTAGTTTTTTAAAAACCGCTCAAATAGGGCGGTTTTTTTATGCCAGAAGGAAAAATGCAGTCCATCTACCAAGATCTAGATTTCAATATCTGTTGTATTGATACTGAGCACATGCGAAAAAATTTCGTTGCCAGTTATTTAATTGAAGACTCTAATCGCGCAGCATTCATTGATACGGGATGCTACTTTTCTGTAGCAAAATTATTAGCAACTCTAGATGCAAAAGGTATTGCTTATGACTGTGTTGACTATATTTTACTAACGCACATACACCTGGACCACGCGGGAGGGGCTGGAGAGCTACTCAGACATCTTCCCAATGCCAAGGTTTATGTCCATGAGCGTGGCTATCAACATTTGGTCGATCCATCTAAATTGCGCTCAGGCGTTATTGATGTTTATGGAGAATTGTTTTTTAAGCAATTCTTAGGTGATTTAATCCCAATTGATGAGTCAAGAATTGTAATCGCTAATGACAACGACAGTATTATTCTTGGTAATCGAAAGCTTAAATTTATCAATACCCCGGGGCATGCTAAACACCATGTTTGTATCTGGGATGAGTATTCACAAGGTGTTTTTAGTGGGGATACTTTAGGTGTTAGTTATCGAGAACTTGACAACAAAAAAGGTGTGATGATTTTTCCGCCCACTTCGCCCATACAATTTGACCCACAAACATGGAAAAATACCATTGAACGTTTAGATGCACTTAACCCAAAATATGCCTACCTTACCCATTTTTGTCGTATTGAATGGTCCACAACACTTTCTAAAACGTTGGCCAAACATATTGATGATTTTGTAAAAATTGCACGCCATTGCAAGCACGATACAAATCGACATCAGGCGATTAAAACCGCTTTATTGGCATTTTTGCTCAATACCACCAAAAACCATGGTGTTGTTTTAGACACTGAGCAACAAACCAAAATTTTTAAAGGTGATATAGAAATTTGTGCCCAAGGGTTAGGTGTTTGGCTAGATAAAGAGAATTAAAAATAAGGACAACAATAACCACTCGGCAACATAACTCCTAAGGTCTTGTTTAAGCATCTATCAACACAACAGTGGCGAGGAGGCCTCATCATCAAAATAACGATTGACAGCTTATACTAAAGCCGCGACATTTTAAAAAAAGATCTGAGTCTGCCTTTAATTGACTTGATTAAGTATATATTCACTCAACAAGGGCACAGGTCGTCCTGTTGCACCTTTTTTGGTACCACTGACCCATGCAGTCCCGGCAATGTCAAGATGTGCCCAACGATAGTCTTTAGTGTATCGAGATAAAAAGCAAGCAGCGGTAATGGTGCCGGCTTCACGTCCGCCAATATTAGCCATATCAGCAAAATTGGATTTGAGTTGTTCGTCGTATTCATCTTCAATCGGTAACGGCCAAACCCCGTCTATTGCGCTTTTAGATACTTTTATAATTTCATCGGTTAAGGTTTCGTCATTACTCATCAAACCCGTATTGTGTTTACCAAGAGCAATAATGACTGCACCTGTGAGAGTGGCTACATCAATCACCACTTCTGGGTTGTATTTATCGACATAAGTTAATGCGTCACATAAAATTAAACGGCCTTCTGCATCGGTGTTCAAGATCTCAATGGTTTGGCCCGACATAGACTTGACCACATCACCCGGTTTAGAGGCGTTATGTGCTGGCATATTCTCTACACTAGGCACCACAACAACCAAATTGATTTTAAGTCGCATTTTCGCAACTGCCTTCATTGTGCCTAGCACCGATGCCGCACCGCACATATCGTATTTCATCTCATCCATAGCGGCACCTGGCTTGAGTGAGATACCACCACTATCAAATGTCACTCCTTTGCCAACCAACACGATTGGTTTTGCATCACCATTGCCCTTATAACTTAGACTAATGAGCTTGGGCGGTTCAATCGAGCCCTTGGCTACAGAAAGCAAAGAATTCATGCCCAATGATTGCATATCCTTTGCCTCTAGAATTTCACAATCCAAGTCGTACTGCTTGGCCAAATCCTGTGCACTTTCAGCCAAAAAGCTTGGGGTACATATATTGGAAGGCAAATCAGCTAAATATCGACTAAATGCCATGCCCTCAGCAATTGCTGCACCTTGTGATAAGGCCATTGCATCTTTTTTATTGGACAAAACTGCCACACTTTCAATTTCATGGGTTGTGTCGTCCTCTATGCCAACTTTTTCAATATGGTAGGCTGCATTTTTCATCACTCTTGCACTAAACCTCTCTACCCAAGGACTTTTAAATCCTTTAATATCTACACAATCAATGGCCACACTTTTGGCCTTGGTTTCGTTAAGTAATGCCACTAAAGTATTAAGCGATTTTTGATAATTTTTCGCTGTAACGGGTGCCTCTCCAAGTCCTAATAATAAAACATATTTGGCTTTAAATTCTTTGACTGGGCCAAGGTTTAATGATTTACCCGCCTTAGCATCAAAGTGATTAAGAGATACTGCCTCATTAATCTGCACACTGTTAGAATTTTGTTCGGTCGTTAAGAAGACCACGGCACAATCGCCATCAAAATCTTGAATTTTTTGGTTAAATAAAGAAAATTCCATAAAACAATTAATACTAAATACAATGCCGTAATTTTACCCAACTAGGTAAAATTTATTCATTTTTCGAAGAGAAATCAACCATGGTTAAATCAGTGCTGTCAATTTTAATATTATTATCTGGTACTTCATTGGCCAATAAAGATGCTGTTATTGCTAACCTTGAGCGTTTTTTTGGCAAGGTTGAAAAACAAGACATTGTTAATACCAATTTTGAAGGCGTTTATGAAGTTATCGTTTATAACCCTATTGAATCCTTATTGGTTTCTAAAGATGGTCGTTATCTGATCCAGGGCAGTGTGGTGGATCTAAACACAAGAGAATTAATGCCAGTAGGCCAAAAAGTTAAAAATCTAAAGTCCGAACTGATCAATGCGGTTGATGATGCAGACAAAATTATCTATTCAGCAGATCAAGAAGAGCATATTGTCAATGTGTTTACTGATGTTGATTGCCCCTTTTGCCGTAAATTGCATTTTGACATGGACAAAATGAATGAGTTGGGTATCACGGTTAAATATTTAGCCGCGCCTTTGGCATCCTTGCACCCAAGGGCGCAAAGTAAAATGCAAAAAATCTGGTGTGCAGAGGACAGAAAAATGGCTTTTGATCAATACAACATTAGCAAAGAAATTCCAGATTCTGATAAGTGTGTGAGTCCAGTCACCAAACAATTATTAATTTCTAAACAGCTGGGTGTTAATGGCACACCAGCGATTTTCTTGGCTGATGGTACACACTTGCCGGGTTATCTCAAGCCTGAGGATTTGTTAAAAACCATCAAACGTAAGCTTGGCAAATAACACACTCATTCGCACTACTCTTGAGTGTGTTTGTGCTGTTGTTTTGGAGAAAAAATCTCTATCGGATATTACCGACCCAAACTACCACAACAATGCCAAAGTCAAAGCTTACACCTTTGGCACCATTCGTTTTTATCATCAGCTTAATGACATTGTCTCAGGCTTATTAAAAAAGCCATTAAAAAAACAAGATTTAGATCTGCATTGCTTAATGCTTATTGGCGCGTACCAGATCCTTTATACCAAAACACCTGTTCATGCAGCTATCTTTGAGACTGTTGAGGTGGCTTCGGTGCTGGATAAAAGCTGGGCAAAAAAACTGGTTAATGCGATCTTAAGACAAATTGATCGAGATAAGGAATCTGTTCAAAAAACACCCCACTTCTCTCACCCTAGTTGGTTGATAAAAAAGATCAAAAACAACTACCCTGATGATTTTGAAAAAATACTGAGTAATAATAACATACAAGCGCCGATGAGCATCCGTGTGGGGGATAGTGAGTCTAGAGAATCTTATCAAAATAAATTGGCCCAGAGTGGTATTAAATCTAAAACACTTAAAATTGCGCCAGAGGCGTTGGTGCTTGAGCATGCAGTGCCTGTGTTTGATTTACCAGATTTTGAAAAAGGCCAATGTTATGTGCAAGATGCTTCGGCACAACTCAGTGCTCACCTAGTTGAGCCCAAAACTGGGGAATATATTTTGGATGCCTGCTCAGCGCCTGGAGGCAAAGCCACGCATCTTGCTCAGATTTGTCCAGAAGCCAAAATCATCGCCTTAGATTTAGATCAAGATCGGCTTACAAAAGTCACTGAAAACACTGAACGCCTATGTATCAGTAATATCACTACTCAGCTGGGTGATGCAACAAGTAAAGATTGGTGGGATGGTCAGCTATTCGACAAAATCTTGTTAGATGCGCCTTGTTCAGCCACAGGGGTAATTCGTCGCCATCCAGATATTAAACTACTGAGAAAACCTAAAGATATTGCTAGATTAGTCAAATTACAAAAATCAATTTTGGACAATTTATGGCAAATGTTAAAGCCAGGTGGAACATTATTGTATGCCACTTGTTCAGTCCTTAAAAGTGAAAATGAAATACAAATCTGCACATTTTTACAAAACCATAATGATGCGCATGAAGTAGCGCTTGATATTGACTGGGGCGTTCGGGTATCAGCAGGCAGGCAACAATTACCGCACAATGAATTTGATGGATTTTATTACGCCAAATTAAAAAAGACTGAGTAGGCCTATTTTTCTAGAGCGATATCGAGCACCTCATCAATCCACTTTACTTGAATTACTTCCAGTTTGTCTTTAATTTTATCTGGTACCTCAGACAATTCGCGTTCGTTATCCTCAGGCACAATTACAGTTTTAATACCGCCACGCAGAGCGGCTAACATTTTTTCTTTTAAGCCACCAATTGGTGTGATCTCGCCTCGCAGGGTAATCTCTCCAGTCATGGCTACGTCCGCTTTGACTTTACGGCCTGTTAAAACTGAAACCAGCGCTGTACACATCGCAGCACCTGCACTAGGACCGTCTTTAGGTGTGGCACCATCTGGCACGTGGATATGAATGTCTAATTTTTCATGGAAATCTTTATCAACGCCTAATTCTTTAGCACGCGTTCGAGTAACACTCATGGCAGCCTGAATAGACTCTTGCATAACATCGCCTAATTGACCTGTGTAATTGAGTTTGCCTTTTCCCGGATATGTTGTGGCCTCAATAGTAAGCAAATCACCACCAACCGATGTCCATGCCAAGCCAGTCACCTCGCCCACTTGGTTTTCTTCCTCTGCCAAACCAAAACGAAATCTTTTAACACCTAAGTATTTTTCCAAACTTTTCGAATTGATAATAGCGCGGTTTTTGCGTTTCTTTAACACCACTTCTTTCACTACCTTACGACAAATAGTACTAATAGCGCGGTCCAAACTACGAACACCCGCCTCACGCGTGTAATAACGAACTATATCTAAAATAGCAGAATCTTTAAAACTGATCTCATTAGATTTAATGCCATTGTTTTCCATCGACTTGGCAATCAAATGGCGTTTTGCAATTTGGATTTTCTCATCTTCAGTATAGCCTGAGAGTTCAATAATCTCCATCCTGTCTAACAAGGGTTGTGGCAAATCCAGTGAGTTGGCTGTAGCCACAAACATCACTTGCGATAAGTCATAATCAACTTCTAGGTAATGATCGTTAAATGTGTGGTTTTGCTCAGGGTCTAATACTTCTAGCATTGCACTTGATGGGTCACCCCTGTAATCAGATGCCATTTTGTCAATTTCATCTAGCAAAAACAATGGATTCTTGACCCCAACTTTTTGCATTTTTTGTACAATTGAACCGGGCATAGCGCCGATATATGTTCTACGATGCCCACGAATCTCAGCCTCATCTCGAACGCCACCAAGAGCCATACGCACATATTTTCTACTAACAGCACGCGCAATAGACTCACCCAATGAGGTTTTACCTACGCCCGGTGGGCCTACTAGGCATAGAATATTGGCCTTATTATGACTAACACGTGTTTGCACCGCTAAGTGCTCTAAAATGCGCTCTTTAACCTTGTTAAGACCATAATGGTCGTTGTCTAAAACAGCTTGAGCTTTTTTTAAATTTTTATTAATACGGGTTTTTTTCTTCCAAGGCACATCGCACAAATTTTCAATATAAGTGCGAATGATAGATGCATCAGAGGATTGTGAAGACATGCGCTGGAGTTTTTTTAACTCGCTTTCGGCTTTATTTCTTGCCTCCTTAGGCATACTGGCTTTTTTAACCTTTAGTTGGAGCTCTTCTATCTCATTGTCATCATCCAATTGTCCTAGCTCTTTTTGGATAGATTTCATTTGTTCATTAAGATAGTAATCTCTTTGATTAGACTCCATCTGTTTTCGAACACGAGATTGGATTTTCTTCTCAGTATCGAGTACATCAATCTCGCCTTGAACCACCAACAAAATTTTATCTAGGCGTTCTTTGGCACTGTCTCCCTCTAGCAATGATTGTTTTTCATCGACATCCAAATTAAGATTAGCAATAATCACATCACTAAAGCGCTCTACATCAGAAACTTCTTTTAAAGCTTTGAGTACCTCTTCTGGGATTTTTTTGTTCAGCTTGATATATTTTTCAAAGCTTTCTAAGGCTATTCGCATCATTGCTTGCACTTCAACATCTTCAGCTGGATCTAGGGTAAATTCGCTAACCTGAACCTTGGTAAAACCCTCGTCTTCAATAAATGTTTGGACTTTGGCACGTTTAACTCCCTCAACTAACACCTTGATGGTGCCATCGGGCAATTTCAGCATTTGTAAAATAGTGGCCAGAGTACCTACTCTATGAAGATCTTCAGGTGTTGGATCTTCAATCTTCTCGTCTTTTTGTGCCACCAAAAAAATATATTTATTACTACCCATGGCTTGAGTAATAGCATTGACAGATGTTTTTCTTCCCACAAATAGTGGCATCACTGTATGTGGAAAAACCACTACATCCCTCAAAGGCAATAGTGGTACTTGTTCTGATGCTAAGTCAATTGACTCGGTAATGGCTTCTGTACCCATAATCAGCAAAGGCTATGCAAGCCTTGTTACTCCTTGTTTTTGCAATAATTTAGATAGATAGTGCTTAGTGACGTTAATTTCAAGTGTCCATTGCCCAAAATCATCCATTTTTTCACTGACCACATAACCTATATTATGTATTTCACTGCGAATATAACTACTACTAACATCAAGCGCTATTCTGGCATGTGTCATCATACCACTGAGCTGTTCAGATAATGCCTGATAAAGCAAGTCAATACCCTCACCAGTTTTGGCAGATATCCATACTCGATAAACATTACCTTCTTGATTTTTATCGATCCTAGGTTTGGCATGCTCGATACAATCTATCTTATTCATAACCAAAATACTCGGAACATCTCCAGCACCGATTTCATCAATAATATCTTCAACTTGATCGACTTTATCATGGCTGTATTCATCGGAGGCATCTACCACATGGAGTATGACATTGGCTTGGCGTGTTTCTTCTAGTGTTGACTTAAATGCTTCGACTAAATCATGAGGTAAGTCCTGAATGAAGCCAACCGTATCAGCCAATACCGCTTCACCAGAGCCGGGCAGAACCACTCGACGAATAGTGGAATCAAGTGTGGCAAATAATTGATCATCGGCAAAGACTTTGGCTTTGGTTAATGTATTGAACAAGGTTGATTTTCCCGCGTTCGTGTAACCCGCTAAAGCAACCATTGGTAGAGCGTTTTTTACTCGAGATTTGCGCCCTAATTCTCGTTGTTTATAGACTTTTTCAAGTCGCTTATTGAGGTATTTGATACGCCCACCAATCAGTCGCCTATCGGTCTCTAATTGTGTCTCACCTGGGCCCCGTAAGCCAATACCACCCTTTTGCCTTTCTAGATGTGTCCAACCTCTTACCAATCGTGTAGAAAGATGTTTAAGTTGTGCTAATTCAACCTGCAACCGCCCTTCAAACGATTTGGCTCTGAGTGCAAATATATCAAGAATTAAACCCGTTCTGTCCATCACCTGACAACTTAATTTTTTCTCTAAGTTACGCTCTTGGGAAGGTGAGAGCTCCGAAGAAAAAATAACCAAATCTATATCGTGTTGGTGGACATATTCGGCTAACTCTTGTGTCTTACCAGTGCCAATAAAATATTGTGGATTAGGTATATTACGATTAACCTTGAAGGCTTTAATTATTGACACACCACATGATTTAGCAAGTTCTGAGAACTCTTGTTCAGCGTTATGCATGTGTCGGTTGGTGGGCAGTTCCACATAGACCAACAGTGTTCGCTCACTGTCGCCAACACCAGGATTTTGACGTTCAAATAATTCCAACTTGGTTAGCCATTAGCTGGCTTTTTTAGCTGCTTTTTTCTGTTTATAGACAATCAATGGTGCTTTTTTCTTTTCGACCACGGCTTTGTCAACCACCACCTGAGCCACGTCTTTTAGTGAAGGTAAATCGAACATAGTGTCTAGTAGGAGATCTTCAAGAATAGAGCGTAAGCCACGTGCACCTGTTTTGCGTTTCATGGCCAATTGTGCGATTGCAGATAGTGCGGTTTTTCTAAAGGTAAGCTTGACATTTTCAATAGAGAAAAACTCTTGAAACTGTCTAACAACAGAGTTTTTTGGCTGAGTTAAGATCTGCACCAAAGCTGACTCATCTAACTCTTCTAATGACGTCTGCACTGGGAGGCGACCCACTAATTCTGGAATAAGGCCGAACTTAATTAAATCTTCTGGCTCAATTAATGAAAACAAATCGCTGAGTGTTTTTTCGTTATTTTTGTCGGCTACATCAGCAGAAAATCCTATACCGGTTGCCTTTTCGACACGCTTAGCAATTATTTTATCCAAGCCATCAAATGCTCCGCCACAGATGAATAAAATTTTTGAAGTGTCCACATCAATTGTTTCTTGATTTGGATGCTTACGACCGCCTTGTGGAGGTACAGAAGCCACCGTACCTTCAATCAGCTTTAACATCGCTTGTTGTACGCCTTCTCCAGACACGTCTCGAGTAATGGATGGAGAGTCAGAACGACGAGAGATTTTATCAATTTCATCAATAAAAATAATGCCTTGCTCAGCACGTTTTGGATCAAAATCACAACGAGATAATAAACTCTTAATCACATTCTCGACATCATCACCCACATAGCCCGCTTCAGTTAAAGTAGTAGCATCAGCCACGGTAAACGGCACATCTAAAATACGTGCCAATGTCTGTGCCAATAAGGTTTTTCCACAGCCAGTTGGGCCAATCATTAAAATATTGGATTTTTCTAACTCAACGTCGTTTGATACATAGCCACTTTGTAAGCGTTTGTAATGGTTGTAGACTGCAACTGAAAGCACTTTTTTTGCGTGTTCTTGTCCAATCACATATTCGTTGAGAAAATCATTGAGTTGTTTTGGCGTATAGTCCCAACTTTGGTGCTCTTTAACGACTTCTTTTAACTCTTGTTCTTTGATTAGACCGTGGCAAGATTCAATACACTCATCACAGATATACACACCAGGCCCAGCAATCAAGCGATTAACTTCAGACTTGGATTTACCGCAAAACGAACAATGGAGTTCTTGGTTGTTATCTGCCATATCTAACGCTGTGTCAGTACTTTGTCAATCAGTCCATATTTAGCGGACTCCTCAGCTGACATAAAGTTATCTCTATCCGTATCTTTTTGAATTGTTTTTATATTTTGACCAGTGTGTTTTTTCAAAATTAGGTTGAGTTTATCACGCACTTTTAAAATCTCTTGCGCGTGGATATCTATATCACTAGCCTGCCCTTGAAAACCACCCAACGGTTGGTGGATCATGCATCTAGAATGAGGCAATGCGAAACGCTTACCCTTAGCCCCTGCGGTTAACAATAACGCACCCATAGAAGCGGCCTGCCCAATACACAAGGTAGAGACATCTGGCTTTATAAACTGCATAGTATCGTAAATTGCCAAGCCAGCAGAAACCGAGCCACCTGGTGAGTTAATATACAGATGGATATCTTTATCTGGATTTTCAGATTCTAAAAATAATAACTGAGCGACAACTACATTGGCCATATAGTCCTCAACTGGACCCACTAGAAAAATAACACGCTCTTTTAATAAACGAGAGTAAATGTCATAAGCACGCTCGCCACGACCAGATTGTTCGATGACTATAGGAACTTGATTGAGATTTTTAATTTCCATTTATACTTGTTGGTTTGCTACCTCTTGAAACTTCTTGTTCTTTTCGGTAACTTTGGCCTTTTCCAAAATTAACGCTTGAACCATCTTCTCAACGACCATCAATTCAATGCCAGTCATTCTGGATGGGTCTTCATTGTAGTAGTTTATCACTTGCTGAGCTTGTTCGCCATAAGAAGCAGCCATTTCTTCAAGTTGCTCGTTCAGTTGTTCTTTAGTGGCTTCAATATCATTATCACTGGCAATTTGATTGACTAAAAGCCCTAATTGGACACGACGTTTTGCTTCTTTATTAAACACACTGGCATCTAGATTACCACCTTTGGTATCCAAGCCTTGCTGTTGCATACGTGCTTCCATGTCTTGTTTTAAGGTCTCGGCTTCAGCCGCAATACTAGATTCTGGTACTTCAAAATCATTTGCTTCTAATAAAGCATTAAACACCGCATCACGATTTCCTTGAGATAGGCGAGTGTCAATCTCAATACGCATTCTTTCTTTCATGCTTTTTAGCAAGGTATCAACACTGTCTTCGCCAAACTTTTTGGCAAATTCATCATCGACTTTTGGTTCCTTAGGTGAGCCCACTTCTTTGACACTGATTTCAAAAACCACATCCTTACCTGCTAATTGAGGTGCATTGTAGTCATCTGGAAACTTAAGATCAAGGGTAGTGGTTTTACCAGCGGCTATATCAGTCAACCCTTCTTCGAAGCCTTTAATCATGGTGCTACTTCCTAGAACAAAACGAAAGTCTGTTGCCTCACCGCCTTCAAATACTTCACCATCAACCAAACCTTTAAAATCGACCGTAAGTCGGTCACCTTGTTTGGATTTGCGTTTAACTGATTTGTATTCAGTCATCTGCTCTTTCAGTCCTTCGAGGGTTTTGTCTTCATCGGCTTTGGTAATTTTAACCTTGGTCTGCTCAATCTTTAACTTTGCAAAATCACCCACTTTGATTTCGGGAAATACTTCAAATTCTACAGTGTATACAAATTGTTTATCCCCTTCAGAGTCAACCTGAGTTAAGGCTGGCTGTCCTGCAGGAGCAACTTTTTGTTCTTTAAACGCATCTCCTAGTGTGTCATTTACTACTTCATTGGCAGCATCTGTACTGGCGCTAGCGCCAAAACGCTGACGCAAAATTGACATTGGAACCTTGCCTTTTCTAAATCCATCTAAATTGGCTTTCGGCGCCATCTGTTTAAGCACTTGATCAACTTTTTGGTTGAATGTGTCAATAGGCAATTGTACGGTTAATGATCTTTTTAAACCGGTTAATGTTTCTAACGAAGTTTTCATGATATGTGTTTATTTCTTAACGTAAAAATATTGTTTAGCAAATTATACCTAATGCCTTAGACCTTATTAAATCAATAAAAATCGGTGATTTCTACCGACTTGTAAAAGACAAAATGGATATACTTTTTGAAAAAAATACTAATTTAAACTGGCGATATATTCAGAGACTGCATCAATCTCTTCATTAGTCAGATTCTTAGTGAAGTTAATCATCATCATTCTATCGTCATTAGTACGACTGAGTTCATTAGCACCTGTTTGTGTGTTTAGTGAATCTTGACGGAAAAGCTTTAATTGTTTAGATGTATATGCCGCATGTTGAGAAGCGAGTCTTGGAAATCCTGCTGTCGGAATACCTTTTGCATTCGGACCATGGCAAGCTATACAAGCCATCACACCTGTTGATTTTTTGCCACCTCGATAAATTTGCTTACCCAGCTCGATATTAGCATCAGGGTTTGCAGAAGACGGCGTGGGCTTTTGTGCTGCATAATAAGCTGAAATATTTGCCATATCTTCATCAGATAATGGCATAACCAAACCCATCATTATCGCGTCTTTTCGTGAAGTTAATTTAAAGTCTTTTAATTGTTTGAGTAAGTAGCTTTCATGTTGTCCAGCTAATTTAGGAAAAGTTGGCACGACAGAATTACCACCAACACCATGGCAACCAATACAAGCGGCAGATTTTTCTTGACCTTTTGCAACATCGCCAAGTGCAAAAACACTGCTTGACATAGAAATAATATATGCTGTTAAGGTAAATGCTAATTTATTCATGCTTTTTGTCCTTTTTTACAAAAAAATAAGCCGATATTATACTAAATATCGGCTTATCATAATATAGGATTTAATTAATAAACCCTAGAATTTTTTTGCAAAAATTCTTATTGTGCAGCTAAGAAATCCGCAATGGCTTGCTCTTGACCAGCAGCCATAGGTGCCATAGCGCTCATTGTAGGATCTTTACGCGCACCTGATTGAAAATCTTTTAATGCCTTAACAATAGAAGCTGCATCTTTACCTGCCAGTGAAGGATATGTTGGAATAGATGACTTGCCGTTAGGACCATGACAACCTGCACAACCTAGTGCATTGTAAGGATTAGCTTGCACTGTAAAAGAACCCATTGCTAGAGCAGCAGTTGCTGCCAAAACTAAAATTTTCTTCATTACTCTCTCCGATAATAAAAAGTTATATAATGGTATAAGAAAAACCTCTACCATAGCCTCACAATTATACACGATTCCGTCCAATGCGCAATTTTTACCATCAGGCTAAATTTATACTTTCTTGCCCTTCCGTTGATGGAGCACCTACTGATGAAGGTTATGAAGTGATCTTCGCAGGTCGTTCTAACGCTGGTAAATCAAGTGCAATTAATACTTTAACTGAACAGAAAAAACTCGCCAAAGTTTCTAAAACACCGGGTAGAACACAACACTTAGTATTTTTTGAGATTGATGAACAAAAACGCTTGGTAGATTTACCCGGTTATGGCTTTGCCAAGGTACCTGATTCGGTTAAGCAGCAATGGCATGCGAACATGAGTGAATATTTTGACAAACGACAATGCCTAGTTGGCGCTGTACTGGTGATGGATATTCGCCATCCCTTAATGCCATTTGACCAAATGATGTTGGATTGGTGTGCATCAATTAACCTGCCCACACAAATATTACTCAATAAATCCGATAAACTGAAGAAAAATCAGGCTAATAAAGCGCAATTTTCAGTGCAAAAAATTATAAAAAATTACCCATTTGTTGAGGTGCAACAATTTTCATCGCTCCAAAAAACAGGCTTAAAAACTCTACAAAAAAGACTCAATACATTTTTTGGCTATGAGAATTGATATAGATTTTTCTGCCTTAAATGCCAAAGACAGCATTGTTGTGGCCAATAATCGACAAGTATTGGCTTTTAAAAGAACTTGGGCAGAGCAAAAAGGCAACTCTCAACTGCCTCAAATCTTTGCTTGGGGGCAATACATACAGCAACTATATCAAGATCTTAATTTACAATCTGAACTTAGATTGATTACCGATAGCGAATCTCAATATATCTTCTCAAAAATCATCCATAATCATGGGCAAATGCCCAATCAAAATCTATTAAATGAAGTTATTAAAAATTATCATTATCTTTGTTCTTACCAAATCAATCTTCAAGAAATTCAAGATTCAAAAATAGATTCTTGTGTTTATTTTGCTAAGTGGGTGAGGGACTATCGTTCATTCAAAAAAAAGTACGCGCTTATCGACCAAAACGATTTACTCAAAGAGTTACTTAAACATGATGAAGAAATAAAATCGCCATATATTTTTGGTTTTAAAACACTAACACCTGAACAAAAGTTACTGTTTGAGAAAATTGGGTTTTACCAAATGAGTGTGCAAACAACAAAAAGCACAATCAAACCCAAAACATTTCAATCCACAGAGGATGAACTCACTGGTGCTATTAGCTGGGCAAGAAAAATCAACCAACAACAACCCGACGCACAAATTGCCATTGTCCACCCTAACTTATCTGAATATCACAATCAAGTCAAACTCGCTTTTGATTTGGCCTTTTCAGATACCCTTAAAGACACACAGCAGAAATCCTACAATATCTCTTTAGGATTGTCATTAACACAATATCCATTAATTCAACATTTGTTAAAACTGCTTAAGGTTTCAACACAGCTGCAAAAGAACCGAGTCAACACCCAAGAGTTTGTTGATGTGTTGGTCTCGCCTTTTATTGCTAGCGCCCAAAAAGAATCTGGCGCAAGAGCCGAATTGGTTAACCGTTTATTGTCCTTATCCAAAACCACCTTGTCTTTAACACTGATAAAGCGTTATTTATCTCAATGCCCAGCACTTGATCAGATTATCTCGCAGATTATTGCCAGTAAATATCGGCATGGGAAACAATTAGATTCACACCTATTGGCATTTAATCAGCAATTAATGTATTGGGAATTTTTAAGTGATAGGGCTGTGTCAAGTGATGAATATCAGTTATATCAAAAGTACCAACAAAGTAGCTTGAAGTTAAATCAGCTATCAATTTATGGCGATAAATTCAATACCGATGATGCGTTAAAATTGTTAGATAAACAACTCTCACAAGTGGTGTTTCAACCACAGTCTGGCAAGGCAAATATCCATATATTAGGCGCTTTAGAAGCTGAGGGGTTGTATTTTGACCATGCTTGGGTGATGGGTGCAACAGATCGCTTTTTACCTGCACCACTAAACCTTTCACACTTTATCCCTCATGCAATTGCAAGCCAGCACAATCTGGCTAATAGTACATACACTTTGGTTGCGCAAGATTCAAAGAAAACAATACAAGCCATAGAGCGGTTAGCTCCAGAGGTTATTTGTAGTTACGGCGTTAATCATTCTAATCAAGTACAACAAGGATCAACCCTAATAGCGTTTAATGAGTCCATTGAGCCAATCAAGTATGTTGCGGATGAAACAGAATGGGAGGTAATAGCAGATGAAAAAGCACCTGTTTTATCATGCCCAGACATTCACCAAGGTGTTGGTGTACTCACAGACCAAATGGCTTGTGGTTTTAAAGGCTTTGCACACAGACTCAATGTTGAGTTTTTTGACCCGGAGCATGAAGGTTTTAATAAGGCTGAACAAGGCATCATCATACATCGGACTCTTGAGCGCCTGTATCAAAAAATAAAAACTCAAGAGCAACTAAAACAATATACTCAACAATCCCTCAACATTTTGGTTGACCAACATCTAGAAGAGGTGATAAACGCCTATAAAAAATCAATTTTTTCTTCGATTGAATTCAATCGAGCCAAAACTATTATTCTTAATTTTTTAGAATTAGAAAAATTACGTGATCCATTTCAGGTTGTTGCAATAGAAAAAAAGGTCAATAGCGAGATTGCTGGGCTAAGATTTACCACCAAGCTGGATAGAACTGATGAGCTTGAAAATGGCGAGCAAATTATCTTTGACTACAAAACCGGTTTAGTGCCATCGAACCCTTGGTGTGGCGACGCGATACGTGCGCCCCAACTGCCAATCTATGCTATAAATAATAAAGCACAAGGTGTGGCGTTTGTTAAGTTGCATGCCGATGATATTGCCTACACTGGATTATCCAAACAAGCGTTAAAACCAATAAAACAACAAACCAGAAGTTGTGGCAGTTGGGACGATAGGCTACAAATATGGGAAGAACAACTGGAAAAAACCAGCCTGGATTTTCAACAAGGCAAGGCTGAGATTACTCCCAGTATTCAAGCATGTCAATATTGCGAATACGATTCACTTTGCCGAGTTGAGAAATAACTCAATTTTTTTGATTTTTTCTACCCGCAACGCTTGAGCAATATCTTTCGAATTATCATAATCAAGCTTGATATCTAGGAGTTGTTTTAACAGACTGGAAATTTGAGTTGTGTCATGGCCAAGCAAAGCAAACGCTTGCAAGATTTTTTCAAACCGATTTGCTCTTCTTAACGCGTCAGTTCGGTTAAAAAACTCCAATATATCCTCAGCACTTTGATTGATAAAATCTGTGACAAAACCCTGCCATTGGTTAACCAACAAAGCTAATTCTTTATAGGCTTTCGGACATTTTATTGCGCTACATAAAGCCGATATATTTTGGTTATTTTGATCGCTTAGCCACAGAGCAAATTTAATTTGTTTGTCATCGGTATCCAGATTGTCTAAAAACTCAAAATCATTACCATGCTTGTTTTGTTTGGTTTTGTCCAGTTCAGAAAAAATTCGACCGTAGGCACCACAAGCACTCAATACCTTAAAAAATGCTGAAGGGGTTGGGTAAGACAGTGCTTTATCCAACTCTTTAAATACTCGCTCAGGTGTTAGAGCATCCACCTCTCCAGATTCAACCATCGAACTCATCAACCGGTGGGTGCTATGTGCAACTTTAAAACCAAAGAGCTTGAATCTGGCAGCAAATCTTGCCACACGTAACACCCTAACAGGATCTTCGCTAAACGCATCAGATACGTGTTTTAATAAGCCATTATTCAAATCTTCTTGCCCATGAAAAGGATCAAATAAAATGCCGTCTTTCATGGCCATGGCATTGATGGTTAAATCACGACGCGAAAGATCTTGCTCGAGAGTAACTGAAGTTGAAGTATCAAACTCAAACCCTTTATAACCTTTGCCAACCTTTCGTTCTTTTCTGGCCAAGGCGTATTCTTCTTTGTTTTCTGGGTCTAAAAAAACTGGAAACTCTTTACCAACCTGAAGATAACCAAGTTTTTTCATTTCCTTCGGCGTAGCCCCGACAATCAGCCAATCGTTTTCAGTTGCATCATCGGCAATGCCTAAGAGTTTATCTCTAACAGCACCACCAACCAAATACTTTTCCATCGTCACTCATTGGAATAAAATTGCTCCTATAATACACGAATGGATTTAAACAAACTATCGCCAGAGCAATTCCGAGTCACGCAAGAATGTGGAACCGAGGCGCCTTTTACGGGTGAATATCTAAATTGCCATGAACATGGCTCCTATCACTGTGTTTGTTGCAATCATCTGCTTTTCTCATCTAATGCAAAATTTGATTCAGGCACAGGATGGCCTAGTTTCTACGATATCGCTAAGCAAGACAGCGTTAGACTGATTGAAGACCATTCACACAACATGATACGTGTTGAAGTGCGTTGTGCTAATTGTGATGCGCATTTAGGTCATGTTTTTACTGATGGCCCTAAACCAACCGGTAAGCGCTATTGTATCAATTCTGCCTCACTTGAGTTTTTCGGAAATACATAATGCACATACACATTCTTGGAATCGCTGGCACCTTCATGGGTTCTTTGGCATTAATTGCAAAAGAGTTGGGTCATAGTGTGACTGGTCAAGACCAAGATATCTACCCGCCAATGAGTTTGCAATTAGACAAACAAGGTATTAAATACACCAAAGGTTATGTAGTTGAAGACATGCCTGAAGCCGATACTTACATTATTGGTAATGCACTCTCTAGAGGTAATGCCTGTGTGGAGCACATACTTGAACAACAATTGCCTTACACTTCTGGGGCTCAGTGGCTGGGTGAAAATGTGTTATACGACAAGTGGGTCTTGGCAGTCAGTGGCACACATGGCAAAACCACTACAGCTAGCATGTTGGCCTGGATTCTTGAAAAATCAGGGCTTAACCCGAACTTTTTGATTGGCGGTGTGGCACAAAATTTTGGAGTTTCTGCTCGTATTACCAATTCGCGTTTTTTTGTGATCGAAGCCGATGAATACGATACAGCCTTTTTTGATAAGCGTTCAAAATTTGTGCATTATCGCCCTACCACTCTAATCATCAATAATTTGGAATTTGACCATGCTGATATTTTTGATTCTTTGAAAGACATTCAAAAACAATTTCATCATTTGATTCGCACCATTGCTCAAGACGGGCTTATCATTTATCCAGATAGTGATAAGAATATTAACGATGTGCTGTCTATGGGTGTCTACTGTCCGACACAGACCACACCCGAGTGTAAACTAACTGAACGAGGGTTTGAATTTAAACCCATTCACAAAGTAGATTGGGGTTTAATGGGCGCACACAACATGCAAAACGGTCTACACGCTATTTTTGCTGCCCATCATATTGGTATACCGATTACCGTTGCTTGTGACGCTTTGTCTTCCTTTAAAGGTGTGAAACGACGATTGGAAGTCAAGTATCAAAATCCTGATATCACAGTTTATGATGATTTTGCACATCACCCAACAGCTATCTCAAGCACAATCAGTGGATTAAGAACCAAAGTGGGAGACGCTCATATCATTGCTGTTGTTGAGCTTAGATCAAACACCATGCGCATGGGTCACCATCAAAAATCCTTGGTAGAATCCTTGTCTGAGGCAAATCAAGTCTATATGCTCAAACCTGCAACGCTTCTTTGGGATATTGATACACTGGTCAAAAAAAGCAATATTGCTTTGAAAGATTCAATAGATGAGATTGTTGATTCTATTTCATCTTTTAAAAAAGGGCACGTGCTTATTATGTCTAACGGTGGCTTTGGTGATATTCAAAACAAGATTATTGCGCAGTTAAAAAACCAGCACAGTAAAACCTAAAAACACCAAAAATAGAGCAAAGAATTTTTTTAACTTGCGAGCATTGACACTGTGCGCAACATGTGCACCTAATGGTGCAAATAAAACACTGGCTAGCACAATGCTAATTAAAGCCTGTAGGTGGATAAAACCCAAACCACCAGTTGCCGATTCAACACCCCAACCTGCTAGAATAAAACCTAAACTACCCGCAATTGCAATCGGCATACCCACCGCAGCAGATGTTGCAATCGCGTTTTTAATAGCAACATTGTTATAGGTTAAAAATGGTGTGGTCATGGAGCCACCACCAATGCCAACAATTGCTGATACGACACCAATGCCATAACCCACAATAACCCAAACCCACTTAGCCAAATGATCGACATGAGCATTACTACTAATCCCAAAAAACATAATCGCTGCAACCACAAATTCAAATGAAACGAAAAAGATGCGCATAAAGTCAAAACTCATGACCTGAGTCAGTAATGCGCCACTAAAAGCGCCGATAAGTATCCCTGGGGTTAGTTTTTTAAAGTACTGCCAGTGGATGGCACCATGGCTGTGATGCGAACGAACACTAGAGATTGAAGTAAAAACAATGGCAGCCAGCGCAGTACCAACGGCAGTATGCATTAGCGCATCTTGGCTAATACTCCCAGACAAAAGATACAAAAGTG
Organism: uncultured Piscirickettsiaceae bacterium; assembly: GCA_964647705.1. Taxonomy (GTDB): domain Bacteria; phylum Pseudomonadota; class Gammaproteobacteria; order PS1; family Pseudothioglobaceae; genus CAZYIW01. Next base: position 1,738 of record CAZYIW010000010.1, on the reverse strand, counting down.
CGGGCACCATAATCAAGCCACCACCCACACCCAAAAGACCGGCAATAAATCCGGAAAAAGCTCCTAAAAGGAGCAGTTGAGCTATCTCAGCCAATCGGCCACTGTGTTATTAAGTAAATCGTTTTGATCATTAAAGAAATGATCGCCTGTAATCATTTTTTGTAAATAACTAGAATTATTCTTAGCAGCTTCTTTTCTTTGGTTGACTGTTTTTAAAACAGGCTCAATATCTTCAGTTCCATAAAGGTCTAAAGTTGGAATACTAACTTTTGATAGATAAGGTATAGACCCACCATTCATACCTACTGCAACATATCTTGCAAAAGAATGATTAGGGTGATTGGACAGATAATGAGCAGCCATGGTTGTGCCTAGGCTGTGTGCAACGAGTAAATCAGGCTTTTTATCCAGACTTTTTACATAATCAGCAGCTGCTTGGATTCTTTTATCTGCATCTGGGAACAACCCGACATATTCGGAACCTTCAACTCCGTTGGCTAAAACGGGCAGTTGTATAGAAAGTGTATTGTAACCCTGTTCAGTTAAAGACAATCTTAAAGGTTGGATAACCCCAGTCCAATCTGGATGGACGCCAATGCCGTGCATAACAATAGCAACTTTATTAGATTCATTCTCAGATTCGGTATAAATCGATAAAAACTCTTTGTCTCCGTTAGCAACCCAAACCACTTCTCCATCCATTAAACCATCTTCAATAAACTCTGCCCAACGGGCTTCTTTGTCATAGTCAGGAATATCCGCTGCAAAACTTATGCCCACCAATAAGAAAAAACTTAAAATAAATTTCATAAAACCCCCTAACAAAATAATGAGAAAATTGTATCATAAAACCAAGCGCCGAACTCAGGCAATAAAACCATCAGCGCTTAGTCGATAAGAATTTTTAAAAAAAATCTTAAAAAATTAATCGAAACAAATTTAGCCAAATATTTGATCAGTATTATTCTCGAACTGTGGTCAGACCTACCGCGCGCCAAGCCTGCATACCACCACGATAATACTTGAGTTTTTCAGCAGGATAGCCTAGATACAAAAGTCGGCGAATCATCCTTGGAGATTTGCCACACCAAAATCCGTTACAATACAAAATCAAGGTTTTTGCCTCGGTAAAATCATAACCGCTTTGTGTTTTATTAACGCCAAATCTACTCAAAGTAGCATCCCTATCTTTGGCGCTTAATAGTCTGGCAACAGAAATACGCGACGCGCCTGGAATCATGCCAGTAATAGTGGTAGCCGATTGTGGTCTGCTATCAATCACCATGATCGAATCATCGCCATGTGAGCGAAGCTTCACATATTCAATCACTTCCAACTCACCAATAGTTTCCACCGGGTGTGGCTTAAATGGATACATTGGCTGGATTTTGCCACGCCAAGTATCCTGATAGAATTTCATTATCTTATGACTTCTATTTTGATTGCGTTCAATCTCGAGTGGTTGATTGTTATGAATCACAGGTACTGAACGTAAATCTTTTTGAATCAACACCTCTTTTGCCAAAATATTGAATGAAAGCGAAGCCCACAGAAACACAAGTATGACTTTCATAGTGGTTTTTGAAGTATTAAGACAGCTTGGATTTAATCAAACCTGAGACTACACCCATATCAGCTTGACCGGCCAGCTGAGCTTTGAGTGCGCCCATTAACCTACCCATATCTTGCATTGAGCTGGCGCCTATATCGGAGATTACCTGATCAACCGCGGCTTCGA
>CAZYIW010000009.1:32740-34494 GCA_964647705.1 uncultured Piscirickettsiaceae bacterium | reverse complement strand
AGACGTGGTGTATTTTAGTCTTGTTACTAAAAGGCTATGCGCGACGAGGCTCAAACAAACTGAGCACCATAGGGAAAAGCTTTAGCACAGTGTATATCACCACAATACCGCCAATCATACCACCGACAAGATAATGCGCCAAAAAATCCACCGGGCTGATACTAAACACCTCAGATTTTGCATAAATCACAAATCGCGTCAAAGCGTGAATAACAGCGGTGAGAAAAATCAAAAAAAGCACATGCCTAAAGTCAATGTTAGCCAAATTGGAAAAATTAGCCACCCGCAGTTTTTCGATAATCCACATAGACATCAGTGGCGCTATTGCGCCAACGATTGCACCCAAGCCTCCCCAAAAAAGATTCCCGCCCCAGGAATTAAAGAGCACGATACCGCAGAACAAACAAGCAGCAATCACACCTGGCAAAACAGCCTTGCCAAATAACAAAAATACTATAATTTTAGCGCCGATTGGTAGATACAGATAAGAGCCAATTTCAACATCGAAGTTGGATAAATATTTCATCGCAACCGCAGCTAAAAAAATTGCTATGAATGCAATGGTATTGTGAATGCCCAAAAGAGCATTGCTATTGTTTAGCATTAATAATTTAGGCTGTAAGTTTAAGCCTTATTATAGCTTAGAATCATTGCGCGTCTGTCTGCCTCAGATTGTTCTGAATTAATCATTTGATTATTGATCAAAGCACCCACTGCTCTTTTGATGGTTGAGAGTGAATATTTCATAAAGTATTGATCTTTTGTAATGGCCGTGATGGTTGCATCATCGCGGTTGATGATAAACTCTAAAACGGCCTTTTCAACCTCAGAAAGTTCATCAAAACCAAGCTCTCTTTCATATCGATCCAATGATTTTCTCAATTCAAATAGTTTTTCTATGCTAGTCATATTTAGTCCTTCCCCCCAAGGAATTTAGAATAATGCTCAGCGCATTATAACCTAATAAATTGCTCAAGAAATATTATTACACACGTATAATTAACAGGGTCATTCTAAACTACTTTTCGTCGCTACTCTTTCATATTATGAAAACTTTGAATCTAACCAAACAAAGCCTCTTGGTAGTTTTGCTGATACAAACGCTCAATCTCTTGTATGTCAAACCGATGGTTTTGCGTGCCCAGATGTGAGATTTTAATCGCACCCAAAAGACCTGCAAGCTGACCGGTTGTTTGCCAATCCAACTTATTCATCAAACCAAATAACAAACCAGCGCGATAGGCATCGCCACAACCGGTTGGATCCTGAGTGGACTGGGCCTTGGCTGGTGCAATATCAATGCTTTCATCGTTGATGTATATTTGTGAACCTTGCGCACCTTTGGTGATAATGAGCGCCTCAACACGATTGGCAATGGTGTCAAGATCCAAGCCTGTTTTGTCTTGCAACATTTGTGATTCATAATCATTCAGTGCAATGTAGGTTGCTTTATCAATAAAATCGATAAGCTCCTCGCCAGAGAACATCGGCATGCCCTGACCAGGGTCAAAGATAAAAGGTATGCCCGCTTCATATAAATCACGAGCATGTTCAATCATGCCGTCACGTCCATCGGGTGAGACAATGCCAATATCAGCCACACTAACATCACAGATTTTATTTTGATGCGACTCACCCATGGCACCGGGATGAAAAGCGGTGATTTGGTTGTCGTCCATATCGGTGGTGATGAAGGCCTGACCAGTATAGCTACCCTCAATGGTTTTGATGTGCGTGGTGTTCATGTGATGCGA
>CAZYIW010000009.1:0-32640 GCA_964647705.1 uncultured Piscirickettsiaceae bacterium | reverse complement strand
CCCAGTTTTTTTGCAATTTCACACAAACGGTTTGAATTGGATGAATTTTTAGAACCCAAAACCAGCAATAAATCGGCGGTGCGCATTAAATGCTTTACTGCGTCTTGTCGGTTTTGTGTGGCGTAACAAATATCATCTTTTTTGGGTGCAGTAATATGTGGAAATTTGTTTTTTAGTGCATCTACAATGTCTTGGGTGTCGTCAACTGATAATGTGGTTTGTGTGGTGTAAGACAGCGCTTTGTTATTAAAATTAAGCGCTGATACATCCTCAACCGATTCAACCAGTTGGACTTGTTTGTCTTGCAAAGACTGCCCTAAAGTACCCTCAACTTCAGGATGTCCGCTATGGCCAATCAATATCACTTGATGGTCCTTTTTTTGTTCTCTGGCGACTTCTTTGTGTACCTTGGTTACCAAGGGGCAAGTGGCGTCATAGACTATTTGGGTTATGTCATCGGCTTGATTTCGTACCTGCTTTGATACCCCATGTGCACTGAAGATCACCGCCTCACCCTTGGGCACTTGATCCAATTCTTCAACAAAAACAGCGCCTTTACTTTTTAAATCATCAACCACAAATTTGTTGTGCACCACTTCATGACGCACATAAACAGGCCGGCCGTGTTTCTGCAAAGCTTGTTCAACAATTTCAATGGCGCGGTCTACGCCCGCACAAAAACCCCTAGGGTTGGCGAGCAAGATTTTCATGGATGCTTTTCCAAAACCTTAACTTCAAACGAGACATCGCAACCTGCCAATGGATGGTTGAAATCAACAGTAATTTGATCGCCATCGATTTTGTCAATACAGCCCACATAAGAATCGCCAGTGGGGGTTTTGAACTCAACCGCTGCGTTTTTTTTGATCTGCATATCGGCTGGAAATTCTTCTCTTGACATGGTTTGAATGGCTTCACTGTAACTGGGACCAAAGGCTTGTTCAGGCGACATCAAAAAAGTTTCTTGCTTGCCGAGTTCACAAGACTCAACACAAGACTCTAAACACGGATCTAGTTGGCCATCGCCGATCTCAAATTCAAACGGCGTGTCATCTGAAGCATCAACCACAGCACCGTTGGCGTGAGAAAGTTTGTATTGGATTGTGTATTTAGCCATTGTGCATGAATGCACTAAGCAGTTGGTGGACTTTGTCTCTTAATTGGTTACGGTGAACAATCATATCAACAGCGCCTTTTTCCAATAAGAATTCAGCATGTTGAAAACCTTCTGGTAATTCTTCACGCACGGTTTGCTCAACCACACGAGGACCGGCAAAACCAATAAGTGCATTGGGTTCGGCAATGTGGATATCTCCCAACATAGCAAAGCTGGCAGATACCCCGCCCATGGTTGGATCGGTTAAAACAGAGACAAAAGGGATTTTTTTCTCAGACAAAAGTTTGATTGCAAGCGCTGTTTTGCTCATTTGCATCAACGAGATCAGACCTTCTTGCATACGCGCGCCACCAGAGGCCGAAAAGCACACCAATGGTGCGTTATTATCAATACTTGCTTGAACAGCACGCACAAACCTCTCTCCCACCACAGAGCCCATAGAGCCCCCCATAAATTTAAATTCAAATGCTGCAACAACAACATTCATGCCTTTTAATGTGCCTTTTTTCACCACCAGTGCGTCCTTTTCTTGGGTGGTTTTTTGTGCACTGGAATAGCGGTCTTTATATTTCTTTTGATCTTTAAATTTAAGCGGATCAACAGATTCAAGCTTCTCACCGATTTCTTCTTGCTCGGACTCGTCTAGAAAGCTATCGATTCGTGTGCGTGCGCCGATACGCATATGATGGTCACAATTAGGGCACACATAATTTAAACCTTTTAACTCTTCAGCATACAGCGTTGATTCACACTTTGGGCACTTGCTCCACAAACCCTCAGGAATATTTTTTTTCACTCCACTGGTAATCGAAGGTAGGATTTTTTCTAACCAATTCATATTCTTATTTAATTAATTGCATTGGCAATTTCACCGGCCAGGTCTTTAACATTACCCAACATTTTATGCTTATCGTTACCATATTGCTCAACAAATGACACCAAAGCCGAACCCACAATCACCGCATCAGCAGTCGCAGAAACTGCCTTGGCGCTTTGAGCATCTTTAATACCAAAGCCTACGCCCACGGGCAAATCAACATGCTTGCGGATTCTGGTCATGTTTTGTTTGACTGAATCAATGTCTAAGTGTCCAGCACCAGTGACACCTTTTAATGACACAAAATAGACAAAACCAGAAGCGATCGTGGCTAAGAATGCTAGGCGGTCATCGGTGGTGGTTGGTGCCACAAGAAAAATAAAATCAACCTCGACTTGATCAAGCTGTTGTTTTAAGTCATGCGCTTCTTCTGGTGGCATGTCCACTACCAAAACACCATCAACACCGCATTCTTTAGCTGTCTTGGCAAAACTTTGGTAACCAAAAGCCTCTATTGGGTTAAGATAACCCATCAACACAATTGCGGTTTGGTTGTTGGTTTGTCTAAAACGACTAACCAAATCTAGTACATCACCCAAGCTTATGTTGTCTGCCACTGCACGTTCGTGCGATCTGGCAATCACAGGGCCATCTGCCATTGGATCTGAAAATGGCACACCGAGTTCAATCACATCAGCACCGCTTTCCACCAGAGAATGCATCAATTCATAGGTATTCTCAAGACCAGAATCGCCGGCTGTGATAAAAGGAATAAATGCCTTTTTTTCTTGGGATTTTAAATCGCTAAAAACCTTGCTGAGTCTAGACATAAAAACTATCTTTTAGAAAATTCATGAACACTGTCAACCAAGACTTTCATGTGCTCTGGATTGACGTCTGGGGAGATGCCGTGCCCAAGGTTAAACACATGGCCGGTATCACCACTAAATTGCTTGAGTATTTTTTTAACCTCTGTTCGAATCTTTTGTGGTGAAGCATAAAGTACACACGGATCCAAATTACCTTGCAAGGCTACTTTATCACCCACACGACGCTGAGCATCGCCAAGTTCAACCGTCCAATCAAGTCCCACGCCAGTACAGCCACTATTGGCTATTTGTTCCAACCACATACCGCCACCTTTGGTGAATAACGTAATGGGTATGGTTTTTCCCTTGTATTCACGGTGCACGCCATCCACAATTTTTTTCATGTATTGTAAAGAAAACTGCTCATAGCTTTCTTGGGTCAGTAGCCCACCCCAAGTGTCAAAAACCATGACCGAGTCAGCCCCGGCTTCTATTTGACCGTTTAAATAGTCAATAATGGTTGCAGACAATGTATCCAACAAAAGATGCATGTGTTTTGGGTTTTCATACATTAGGCCTTTGACCTTAGAAAAGTTCTTACTTGAGCCGCCTTCAACCATATAAGTAGACAAAGTCCAAGGACTGCCGGTAAAGCCTATCAGTGGCACACGGTTATTCAGGCCTTTTTTAATGGTTGCAACCGCATCGGTTACATAACAAAGTTCATCGCCCACATTGGGTTTTTTAAGTTGTTCGATACTGCCAAGGGTTTGTAAAGGGTTTGTAAATTTAGGGCCTTCGCCTTCAGAAAAATACAAGCCCAGACCCATGGCATCAGGAATGGTCAAAATATCTGAAAAAAGAATCGCTGCATCCAGATCAAAACGATCAATAGGCTGGAGTGTGACTTCACAAGCCAATTCAGGTGATTTACATAAGCTCATAAAATCACCCGCTTTTTTTCGTGTGGCTCGGTATTCAGGCAAATAACGGCCCGCTTGGCGCATCACCCAAATCGGTGTGCGTGTGGTTGGTTTTTTTAATAGGGCATTAATGTAATCGAACGACATAATTGTGTTTCATTAAACAATCTTGAGATTATATCGGTTTTATACCAAAATACAGGCATAAAAAAAGCCACAAAGTGGCTTTTTGACAAATTAATATACTGCTCTAGCGCTTAAAACCGCTATAACGAGATTTGAACTTCTCAACACGTCCAGCAGTATCCATAATTTTTTGTTTTCCAGTATAGAACGGATGACATTCAGAACAAACATCAAGATGTAATTCTTCTTCGCCAAGAGTTGAGCGTGTTTGAAAAGTATTACCACAAGAGCAAACAACATCTACATTGGCATAATTAGGGTGGATATCTGTCTTCATCTCAATATTTATCATTAAATCCGTAAAGGATGAGAATTATATACTATATTGCTGGCTTTTTATCAACTTTTTAATTGTTTGACCAAGCGTTTTAGACGCGCTGAATTGCCAATGACAATCAAAGAAGAAATCGGCATCACAATCGCTGCAAACAACGGTGTGACTTTTGCCATCATCGCCAGTGGCACCATGACCATGTTATAAGACAGAGCAAAGACAATATTTTGTTTGATGGTGCGCTGTGTACGCTTAGACAGTTCTATCGCTTCAATAACCGGAGATAATGTGCTTTTTAAAAGCACCAGATTGGCGCTTTGCACCGAGATATCACTGCCAGAACCAATGGCAATTGAGGCATCGGCTTGCATCAGCGCCGGCGCATCGTTGATGCCATCGCCAACCATCAAAACTTTGCCTGTTTTTTGTAAGGCCTTGATGTGGGCCACCTTGTCTTGTGGCAAAACCCCTGCGATAACGTTATCTATAGACAATTGTTCTGCAACAGCACTACTAACAACCTTGCTATCACCACTGAGTAACGTCACTTGTTTGCCCATTTTTTTAAGGCGTTCTACCACCACCTTGGCGTCAGATTTTAATTGATCGCTCAGAGCAATAAAGCCCAATAGTTCATCATCAGTAGCACACCAAATACAGCTGTTTCCTTGCTGCTCTAGTTTGGCTGAGCTGGCCAAAAGCGCCTCATTTGAATTGAGCGTTTTGGTTGGGAGAAAATCCAAATTACCAACCCAATATTGGGTGTTGTCAATCCGAGCGCTTACGCCACCGCCTGGTGTTGCTAAAAAATCTTTTGTTTCGCTCAACATTACACCTTTGGCGTGATTCACAATGGCTTTAGCCAAGAGATGTTCTGATTTTTTTTCTATACTGGCAACCAATTGTAAAAAATCTTGTTTGTCTGTTGATGAAACAATTTGATTCACACGAAACTGCCCCATTGTCAGTGTGCCCGTTTTGTCAAATACCACTTGATCGATTTGACTCAGCGTCTCTAAAGCGTCTGGGTCTTTAATCATAATTTTTCTTTTGGCAGCAACGCCACTGGCCACTGCAATACTCATCGGGGTGGCCAGTCCAAAAGCACAAGGACAGGTAATAATTAATACACTGGTAGCACTGAGTAGTGCCAAGTCAAAATCTTTTGGATACCAATAGACAAATGTCAATGTGGCTAGGGCAAGTGTGGTCCAAACAAAATAAGGAATAACCTTATCAATGGTGCAGACAATTTTGCTACGAGAGGCTTTGGTGTCTTCTACTAGATCGACAATTTGACTCAGGGTAGACTGGCGCATCAAAGCAGCTACTTTGACTTCAATATTGCCAATGGTGTTAAGTGTGCCCGCATAGACCGAATCACCAACTTGCTTATTAACAGGAACAGATTCACCGCTGAGTAGGGATTCATCCACTTCGGTTTCGCCTGAATCGATTACCCCATCCACAGCTATTCTCTCGCCTGGTTTAATAATGACTATATCGCCCAGCTCAATATTGGCAATAGGTTTGATAAGTTCGCCATTTTTTGTTCTCACTAAGGCGACTTTGGGTTGTAACTGCTGTAGGCTCGTTGAAGCAGACAAAGCGGATTTCTTGCCAGAAGATTCAAGATAGCGACCGATGAGAATGATAAAAATAAAATTTACCACCGTATCGAAATACACTTCGCCCACATCGCTCAGCCCCAACAACACGTATAGCGAATAAAAATAAGTGGTCAATGCGCCAATGCTAATTGGCACATCCATATTCATAAAACCGTTCTTAATTCCAATATAGGCATTCTTTAAAAATGGATAGCCCGCATAAAATAAAGTGGGTGTTGCTAGGCTAAAACCAAGCCATTCAAAATAATTTTGGTATTTGCCTCCGCTAGCACCGGTGTACATGGCCACTGATATCCACAAGAGGTTCATCATAGTAAAAGCAGCAAAGCTAATACGATAGAGCATCTGTTTGTTGTGTTTTTTGGCCTGCATCTCGGCCATATTGGCCTCATACGGCATAGAGGCATAGCCCAAATCAGCCAGGCGTTGCATGATACTAGACAGGCGAACTTTCTTTTCATCCCAGCGGATACGAATACGCTTGTCGGTCAGATTAGCGCGTACCATCAAAACACCATCCATACCACCCAATGCGCGTTCAATCAGCCAAATACAAGCCGCGCAGTGGATGGTATCGCTGATTAACGTGATGGCTTTTTCACCTTTTTTAGACGCTTCTAAAAAAGGCGCTTGGAATACTTCAGAATCATAAAATTCAAGTGGGTATTCCAAATCAACAGCGGGCAAAACCGAGCTGGTTTGTTGCTGGTAGAACCCCCCCAAACCGGCTTCGTAGATAGTTTGACACACGCTGGCACAGCCATGGCAGCAAAAATCCTGATCTTGATTTTTAATCTTTGTGCGAACTCGATTAGAATCGGTAACAGGCAAATCGCAATGATAGCAAGTTTGTTTCATTCTTTATGGCGGTTAATAAGTGGCCCAAATTGACCAAATAGTATTGATTTTACTTAAAGGCATCTTATAATGGAGTGACTCAAAAAATTAAATAGCACATGAAACATTTAGCTGTATTAACACTGTTGTTTTTATTCTCTGTGTCTTCTATTGCCAGTGAACAAATTCGCCTATATAAACAGTATGTGGTTGGCACCCCTAAATCTTATCTGCAAAAAATCCATGCGCTAGAAGATTGTTCGAAACACTATGAACAAGGCACGCTTTGTATGCAAAACCATACTTTAGCTGGAGAAGAGGCTGAGATTGCTTTTCGATTTTTAAATGATCGTTTGGTTTCTATTGTGCTAATGATGCCCCTTTCAGACGTGAGCAAAATCAGAAAAATGTTCTATGCACTCAAAACCCAATTTGATCTGATCATGATCGAAGACGCCAATGAACAGCTTGATATCATTAAGTTAAGCAAGAATACTTTTTCTAAAAATGATTTCACCCAAATGATTGCTGATTTTGAAAATAACGCCTATCAAAACCACAACATTAAATACACCTTTATCAGCAAAGAAGAGTTTCAATCGCAGTCTAGAAAATCGAGAAATTTCTCTGAAGTGTTCAAAGATGCGCCGATTAAAATGCGCGCTGCCACTTATACTGTTGGTAGACAAAATGCCCAAGTGATGGGTGTGATCACCTTTATAGCGCCTGGTGTCACCATAGAGTATCTGGATCAAAATCCCATCGTTGAAGACTTCTAACCAATGAATAACATCCACGGCATTATCTTGGCGGCTGGCAAAGGCTCGCGTATGCACTCTTCTAAACCCAAAGTATTGCACAAGATTGCGCACCTAACACTCTTAGAGCATGTTTTAGAGAAGGCCAAACAAACATGCCAACACATCCATGTGGTGTATGGTCATGGTGCAGAGCAAGTTAAAAAAAGCCTTGGCGATAATCAGATTAACTGGGTTTTGCAAAAACAACAACTGGGCACTGGTCATGCTGTAGAACAAGCCATGCCGGATGTTGATGATGCATCTACATCGGTTATCTTGTATGGGGATGTGCCCCTAATTAAAAAACAGACGCTGGCAAAACTTATTGACGAATCTGACAAAACCGGTTTTGCTCTTATTACTGTTAAGCTGGATAACCCTTCGGGCTATGGGCGCATCATTCGTAACGCAGAAAATCAAATTACGGCCATTGTTGAACACAAAGATGCCAGCGAAGAACAACTCAAAGTATCTGAAGTCAATACTGGGATTATGGCAATCAATAGTGCTTTGTTGAAAAAATATCTCTCGCAATTGGACAGTAATAATTCGCAAGGGGAGCTATACTTGACTGACACGATACAAACGGCCGTAGCCGATGGTGTTTGTGTATCATCTGTAGAAGCTGAGGACGAATTTGAAGTCGCGGGTGTGAACGACAAAAAACAACTGGCAGAATTAGAGCGTATTATGCAAAAAAACATAGCTGACAAAATGATGGCAGATGGATTGACAATCAAAGACCCGAATCGTTTCGATTGTCGTGGTGAGCTGAGTTTTGCTCAAGACTGTGAAATTGACATCAATGTCATCATTGAAGGCGAGGTTAAATTGGGCAACGCGGTTAGCATTGGGCCCAACTGCTATGTTAAAAATTCAACCATTGGTGAGGGTGTACAAATTTTGCCCAATTCGGTAATCGAAGGCGCTTTTATTGATGATGGCGCCACCATCGGGCCTTTTGCAAGAGTAAGACCCGAGGCAAAAATTGGTAAAGATGCCAAAATTGGCAATTTTGTTGAGGTTAAAAAATCCACCATTGGGGCCGGTTCTAAAGTTTCACATTTGAGTTATGTGGGTGATACCACCATGGGCGATAATGTCAATATTGGTGCAGGGGTAATCACTTGTAATTATGACGGCGTAAACAAACACCAAACCCAGATTGGTAACGATGTTTTTATCGGCTCAGACACACAACTTATCGCCCCCGTGAGTATTGGTGATGGCGCTGATATTGGCGCTGGATCAACCATTACCAAGGACGCGCCTGAGAATCAGCTGACGCTCAGTCGCGCCAAACAAACCACACTCAAGAATTGGAGGCGTCCGGTTAAAAAATAAGCTAGTCAGGTTTTGCAGCAAAACGCCCGCTGCCCAGTAGCGCAATGGCCAAAGCTGTAATTAAGAAAAACATTTGCAATTCAATTGCCCATACGCCTCGCTCAGTCAAAGCAAATATCTCTTCCATGTGCACCAGATAGATGGCAAAAATCATATTCACCACAATCAGCCAGCCACCAATACGACTATAGTAGCCCAGAATCAGCATCAGTGGTGCCACTATCTCGCCAATGTATACTCCATAGGCGAGTATCGAAGGTAGGCCGACACTTGTCAGCTTACCCACAATAAAGCCAACACCATTAAACTTGCCAAAACCGTGCAGAATCATCATTCCGCCAAGACCCAACCTTAAAACCAATTTAGCCAAATCTGCTTGCACCACAAACTCCTAATTTCTAAATATTGTGATTAATCATACGCTAACTATTCTAAATCAAGCAGTCTTTGTGCGTTTTTGTAAGCCACCATCTTTGCCGTTTCAGGGCTGAGATTGGCCAAAAGCCCGTTACGAATATTGGCTATACCCTGATCATAATGGCCCTCGGTTTTGGTATCGGTACCCACCATAAAACGATCGGGCATCTGTTCAATTAACTCTTTCCAAGAGGGATCTAAGCTATCTGCTGTAAAAATTTCAGAGTGTGGCCTTTTTCGCAGCACACGCTGTTTGAGTTTCGGCTGGTGTCTTGCAGATAAATCACAAAAAATATTATCATGTCTTTGCAACACACCGCGTACATCCTCTGCGTAGCTATTATTACCGCAGTGAGCCCATATAATTGTTCCATTGGTATTATAGTCGGCTAAATTTTCTAGTTGTTCAATAGAGTCTTCATCCATCTGAGCATGGATAGTCATTGCACCGTCATAGCTAGCCACAAGGTCTAGCATTTCTTTATATGTTGGAGAATCTATCGTTGTTTTACGTCTAACTTTTGGGTTTGGGTTTGTTTTGCTATTATTGCCAAATAGCTCTCCAATGCCTTTTAATCTTCCGTGAGCAAAATCAGATTCCAAATCTTGCATTAAGGAACGAAACATAGAATTATAAGAGTCTTCTAGGCCACTAATACCATGCATAAAATAAATTTTATTTAAAGCGCTTTGTCCGCCAAAAGGAATAAACCGATTGCCCATTACCTTTCGATATTTTTCCCTTATAGCGCGTCCACCTGTAATCTCACCTTGTCCAGCCCATTTAACCCCATTTCTATTCATCCAAATAAGTTGGTCCATAGGGTGATTATCCGGATGAGGGTGCATGTGCACATCGGCAATAATGGTGCTTGATTCATCCAAATCACCGGCTTCATCAATGCTTCTTTCACTCTCAGATCTTCCTGGCATGGGAATGCCCCATTTTTTGGCAAATTCTTCGGCTGTGATATACCCATCACTGTTAAAGTCGATTTTGTTAAACACAAACTCGGGTTTATCCCATTCGCTCAAACTAACTTTACCATCACCATTACTGTCTCTGTTACTCACCGCCATGTGCGGATTTTTTGCCAAAACCGATGAAAAAATCAACAGCCCCATAAAAAAGGCCACAAATGATTGAATTTGTATTTTTTGATCCATGAATAACTCCCCCAAAAAGTGTATAGATGAACCATTCTACTCAATATCAAGGTCGTTTTGAGTTTAAATTTTTGAAAAATTATTGAAACGACGTATTTTTTGCCAAAAAAACACCATTTTCTGTATTTTTGGAGAAAAAACGATAAAAAATGATTAAAAACACCATTTTTTCAATAAAAATAGTGTTTTTTTGCTAAAAATTGACCAAAAACCTAATATTTTTAAAAAAATTACAAGAATTTGCTATTTTTTAAAAAAATGGTTTGCGCGATACTTTACAAAAATTTATATAAAAAACGTATAAAAAAGGGTCGGTCTAGAGTTCAATGCCTTCAATATCGGCAATGGTGAAGATGTCTTTGTCGCCACGACCAGAAAGGTTGATGATCATTGTTTTGCCTTTGCCAAGCTCTTTGGCTAACTTGATGGCATAAGCAATGGCATGTGAGGATTCAAGAGCGGGCAGTATGCCTTCAACCTTGGACAAGGTATGAAATGCTTCTAGGGCTTCATTGTCAGTCACAGATACATATTGTGCTCTGCCTGAATCTTTGAGGTAAGCATGCTCTGGCCCAACGCCTGGATAATCCAGGCCTGCAGAGATGGAATGCCCTTCAATAATTTGACCGTTTTTATCTTCCATGAGGTAGGTTCGGTTGCCGTGTAAGACACCAACATTACCAGCACAAAGCGGGGCTGCATGAGCTTCAGCGCCTTTTTCAAGCCCATAACCTGCGGCTTCAACACCATAAATGGCCACTGATTCATCATCAATGAACGGATGGAACAGACCAATGGCATTGGAACCACCGCCCACACAAGCTACCAAAGCATCAGGCAGTCCGCCCACTTGTTCGTCAAATTGGCGTTTGGCCTCTTTGCCTATAACTGATTGAAAATCTCTGACCATCATTGGATAAGGATGGGGGCCTGCCACGGTGCCGATAATGTAGAAAGTGTCATCAACATTGGTCACCCAATCACGCATGGCCTCGTTAAGCGCATCCTTTAAGGTTCTGGATCCGCCTGTTACTGGGATTACTTCTGCGCCCATTAGCTTCATGCGATAAACATTAGGCGCTTGTCTGGCAACATCCACTTCGCCCATATAAACCACACATTTAAGCCCCAAACGCGCGGCCACTGTCGCTGTGGCAACACCGTGTTGCCCTGCACCTGTTTCAGCAATAATACGAGTTTTGCCCAAACGTTTGGCCAACAATGCCTGACCAATGGTGTTGTTAATTTTATGCGCGCCGGTGTGGTTTAAATCTTCTCGCTTGAGATAGATATCTGCACCGCCTATTTGTGCAGAAAGGTTATCAGCATGATAAAGTGGCGTTTCTCTGCCGACATAGTGTTTGAGATCTTGGTGAAATTCTGCCAGGAAGTCTTCATCGTCCTTTAGGCGTTCATAAGCCTCTTTAAGCTCGGTAACAGCAGCAACCAATGTCTCTGGCATAAAAGCGCCGCCGTATTGTTCGAAATGTCCTTTCTCGTCAGGTAATGAATAGCTCACGCTCGCACCTTTTGAATAAATTGTTTTATTTTATCAATATCTTTTATACCTTTTGCGCTTTCCACGCCACTCGAGACATCAACCGCATAAGGGCGAACTTGTTTAATTGCATCACCAACATTTTTAGCATTCATACCACCTGCCAAGATAATCGGTAGCTCAAGATTGGGTTTGACAAGACTCAAATCAAAACCCTGACCCGTTCCGCCAAAAGCATCTTGACTGTGGGCATCAAGCAATAAACCGCTGGCCTGATGGTATTCTTCGCAGACTTTTTCTAAATCAACGTCTTCTTTCATTCGCACAGCTTTAATAAATGGCATGGCGTATTGACTACATTCTTGTGCTGACTCATCGCCATGGAATTGTAGTGTGTCTAATGCGACCTCACACAACACCTCATCAATTAAACTGGGGTTGGCATTGACAAACAACCCCACTCTATTGATAAATGGAGGCAAGGCAGCAACAATATCGCGCGCTGTTTCAACATCAACACTGCGTGGGGAGTGCTCATAAAAAACCAGGCCTACCGCATCAATACCTAGAAGCGACGCTTCTTGGGCATTTTTTGCTTTGGTAAAACCACAAACCTTAATTTTTATCATCTAAACTTGCTCTAATTTTGTCTCTATCTAGCCACCAGTTCTCACCAACCAACTGATCTAATGCGCCAGATAATTTTTTCAAAAAAACCTCTGGCTTGTCTAATTCTAATGTTTTTCTCCACAAATCAAAAGACGATTGGTCACTAATATGTGAGTGTTTATCGGCCACACTGGTGAGCATCTGTAGGGCAAAGAAGGTTAAGTCGTCCTCTTTTCCACAACGCAAGGTGGTGATATAGTGCGCTGCCGCTGCTGCCACCGCACGAGTATCGGCCTCCTCTGGAGACTCTTCTACTAAGTGTTGTAACATTGCCACGGTAATCTCCGGATCAATGGGGAAAGTCACACCCAACCAAATGGCATGCCCAAGTGCTTTTAGTGCGTCCGGTCCTTCAGACAAAAACATCACATCACAGGCCTCTACTGCAAGCTCCCACAGCTGGTTCTCATGTGCCAAATCAAAGGCTTGTGATGCCTTCTCCCAAGCATCCGCACCCTTGTAGCGTTCAACTTGAATACGCCCAATCTCAAGCAGTATTTTAATGCGTTCTTCTGCGCTCGCATCGTGTGAAATTGACGCGAGTTGATTTTCAAAATATTCTAGGCGTGCTTTGAGCTGCTCTTCGTTAGCGTAAACATCTTCGCCGTCATCGCCATCAAAAATATCTTGGCCTTTGTTTAAGTATTTAAATCCCATAGTTGACTCTTAATAGAATGCTGCTTCTAGGCGATCTTCCCAATTGTCCGGTGTGTCTGCATAATCTGGCTTTACGTCCATTTGAAAAAAACGCTCAGAACCTGAGTTTGCAATATTTTTAATAACATCTACCAGATCGTCAAATGAATCAATGGCGGGATGCGCGATCATAACCTCACTAAGGAGCAACATAAGCTTGAATTAATTTAATTAATTGTGAATTATTTTACACCGATGGGTGCAATTTTATCGTTTATCACACTTGGATTTCCTGCTAGAAATCAGGGTTATGATTTTTTCTTGGTTGTGGATTTTTTGGCTTTTTTACGTTTGCTGGTTTTGCTTTTTATTTTGCCTGCAATGGCTTTTTCACATTCCTCTAAGGACAGGTCAATCGGCGCTTTGTCACCAAAGACTTTTTTGATAGTAATATTCTTCTGCCCCTTGCCTCGTTTTTTGCCGTTCCAAATATAGGGACCAAAACGCCCGTTTAGAATTTGAATTTGTGAATCGTCAAAGGTTTTGATAATGCGCTCAGCATCGGCCTTTTCTTTTTCAGCAATCAGCACTAACGCTTTCTCAAGTGTTACCTCTTCGGGCGTGTCTTCTTTCAAAGACACATATTTTTTGCCATATTGTATATACGGACCAAAGCGACCATAGTTGGCTTTGATGGTCTGTCCATCTTGTGTTTCACCAATCGTGCGTGGCATGTTAAATAACTCCAGCGCCTCATCCAAAGTGATGCTTTCAATGTCTTGACCCCTTCTTAGTGAGGCAAAAGTTGGTTTGTCTTCATCATCTTGTTTGCCAATCTGTGCAAAGGCTCCGTAACGACCGAATCGCACTGTTACCGGTTTACCGCTAGAAGGATCCGTGCCGAGTTCGCGTGCACCATGGGTTTCATCTCTAGAGATGTCTTTGGCTTTGTCAATAAGCTCATGAAACGGGTCGTAAAAATTCTTAACAATACCCTGCCAGGCAACATCTTCTGTGGCGATACGGTCAAAATCGTTCTCTAACTTGGCAGTAAACTCATAGTCAATAATGTTATTGAAGTTTTTAAGCAGAAAATCCGTCAACAGGTAAGCAACATTGCTCGGGAATAATTTATTTTTTTCAGCGCCTACTGTCTCACTCTTACTCAGTTCATTGACTTGGCCATCTTTAACCTCGATGAGACGGTAATCACGTTCCACCCCTTCTCTAGACTCTTTAACCACATAACCTCTATCTTGCACAGTAGAGACCATGGTAGCAAAAGTTGAGGGTCGGCCAATGCCCATCTGTTCAATGGTTTTTACCAATGAGGCCTCTGTGTATCTGGCTTTTGGTCGGGAAAAACTTTCCTTGGCACACAAACCATTGAGCGCCAAACTCTCGCCCTGTTCAAGCACAGGCAATAACTTATCATCGCTACTGAGATAGTCGTAAGCTTTTAAAAAACCTGGAAAAACCAAAACTTCACCATCGGCAACAAGCGTCTCGTCTCGATTAGAAATATCAATTTTAATCTGTGTTTTTTCAACGCGTGCATCGCTCATTTGACAGGCCAATGTGCGCTTATAAATCAAACTATAAAGTTTGGAAGACTGTTCATCTAAACCTAATATGCTGGGCTTAGTAAAATCGGTTGGACGTATCGCCTCGTGTGCTTCTTGTGCGCCTGAGTCTTTGGTTTTATAACGTCTTAACTGATGATAATCCTCCCCATAATTTTGTTTCACTACCTGTTGTGCACTGGCAATAGCCTCTTCAGAGAGTGTTAATGAATCGGTTCTCATATAAGTAATCGCACCCTCACGATATAGATTTTGTGCGATGTTCATGGTCTGTTTGACGGAAAACCCTAACTTCTGTGAAGCTTCTTGTTGTAATGTTGAGGTGATAAATGGTGGTTTTGGTGAGCGTTTACCTGGTTTTTTCTCAATAGTTTCAACACGCAAATCTGCTTTGGTTAAATCCTCGGCAAAAGCTTTGGCAGAATCAATCAAATCAAAATCTTTTTTCAGTTTAACCTCAACCAGCTCACCAGCCCCATTCACCAGCTCTGCCCTAACTTTAAAAGTGCTAACAGGTTTGTGTTTGGCAATCTGCCTTTCCCTTTCTACTACCAGACGCACCACTGGCGACTGTACGCGCCCTGCCGAACGCGCACCCGAGATTTTGCGCCATAATATAGGCGAAATTTCAAAACCCACCAAACGATCAATAATACGTCTGGCTTGTTGCGCATCTACCAAATGATAATCAACCGTTCGTGGCGAGCCAATTGCCTCGGTAATCGCTGTTTTAGTAATCTCGTGAAAAACAATTCTTGGCGTGTCTTTGGGAAGCTTTAAAGCTTCGAGCAAATGCCATGCAATGGCTTCTCCCTCGCGATCCTCATCAGTCGCGAGATAGACTTTATCAACTGTTTTGAGTGTTTTTCTTAAGTCAGCAACCACTTTCTTTTTGTCCTGACTGACCACATAGGTAGGCTCAAAATCATTTTCCAAATTAATGCCCATGTCTTTTTTGGGCATGTCGCGAATGTGGCCGATACTCGACTTGACGACAAATTCTTTGCCTAGGAAATTTTCAATGGTTTTGGCCTTCGCAGGCGACTCAACAATGACAAGATTTTTTGACATTTACAAACAACGCCTATTATTGGAGCGTTGGGTTTTCATCTTGAAAAACAATCGACTCTAGCCATTGATCTGAGGTGAATTCATCATCATTACCGCTGTTGCCTAGAACCATCATCACCACCCACTTCAAATCGTCTAATGAGATGCCATTATCGCCCAATGACATGACTTGGTCGATAATCATCTCACGTTGAGATGCATCCAGCTGACCCATGTTTTCCATAAACAGCAAAAAACCTCGCGCTTTGCCATCAAGCTTGTGCTTTTCTTCATCGCTGTATATGCGCATACCACCCTGAGTGGAATCAAACGCTTTGATGCGACCATCTTGCATGGTGGCAATATTCTCTAGCCAACTGAGTGCTTTATCAATGCGAACAGTCTCAAACCCAACGTCTGAGAGGTGTGCCTTTAAAGCAGTATCATCAATTTCATGTGAGGCGTCTTGTTCAGCCTGTTCAAACAAGTAATCAAACATGTAGGTTAAAACGTCAAGAATATTATTTGTCATCGATTTTAATTATTAAGATAAGGTTATTTAATCAGCGCATATTGGAAACCGTTGGTTTTTTCTACTTTATTTGAAAGTTCCAATAAAAGCAACTCTTGCGTCACTATCTGTGGGTCCAAACCACTTTTTTCAACCAGTGTGTCGATGCTCAAGGCATCATAACTGAGGTATTTTAATAGCACAGAGGCATCCTTGTGCACACTTTTTGCCTCGTCTGCGTAGATGTGGGTTGTGTTTGTCAACTCTACACCCAAAGACAATTCTTGCAAAATGTCTTCAATACTTTCAACCAAAACCGCACCTTGTTTGATCAGTTGATGTGGCCCTTTGGCCAAAGAGTTGTGAATAGAGCTCGGCACAGCAAAAACCTCTTTGCCTTGATCAAGAGCCAGTTTGGCGGTAATCATTGTGCCACTTTTAATGCTCGACTCAACCACGAGTGTGCCTAAACTTAGACCACTAATGACTCTGTTTCTTCTTGGAAAATTCTGCGCCATTGGTGGTGTGCCAATTGGAAATTCAGAAACCAAAGCGCCGGATTGAGAAATCTGTTGTGCTAAAGCACGGTGTTTGGCTGGGTAAACCCTATCTAAGCCTGTACCACATACGGCAATCGTCTCACCACCAGACTCCAGTGCGCCAATATGCGCTTTGGCATCAATACCTGTGGCCATGCCTGAGGTTATCACCAGTCCATGGTGGGTAAGTTCAGTGGCAAACTGTTGAGCATTTTGTGCACCACCTGTAGTGGGGTTGCGACTCCCGACTATGGCCAGTTGCTGTGATGACAAACAACGCACATTTCCACGGACATACAAAACTGGGGGAGGATCAGCGATATTTTTTAACTGTGATGGATAATCGCTGTCTAATAACGTGAGAATGTGACAACAATCTTGTTGTTGCCATTTAATGTCTGGTTCTACAAGATTTTTGCTCGCTTGCTCAAAGTATTGAAGCGTTTTCGAAGAAAAAATACCACAGGATTGACGCTGCTTGTCACTGGCTAAGAAAACCTGCTCGGGCGTTTCAAAAAACCTCAGTGCTTTATAAAAAGATCGAGAGCCAAGACCGGGCGCTCTATGTAGCATCAACCAATAAATTAAATCTGTTGTCATACAACGCCCATTATCAATATTGGGTGCCATTATAAATTATCATAGTTACTTGCAAGCCCAATTGTCTAGTATGGTAAAATTACGTGCTTTTGTTATTAGAGTACTTGTCATGAAAAGAACATTTCAGCCTAGTGTATTAAAACGTAAACGCACACACGGTTTTAGAGCGAGAATGAAGACGCGTGCTGGTCGAGCAGTTATTAATGCGCGCAGAAGAAAGGGGCGTAAGCGTCTAGCAGCTTAGTGTCTTTTAGGTTTTCTCGTCAAGCCAGAATTACCAATGCCCAAGACTATCGTGCAATTTTTCAAAAAGGCAAACGATTAAAGGGTCGATACTGGGAAGTTGTTGCTAAACCAGGCGAAGGCCAAGCCTCACGATTGGGCATGGCAATTTCAAAAAAAACTTGTCGTCTGTCTAGTCATAGAAACCGCTTAAAACGTGTCGCTAAAGAAGTCTTTCGTCATGAACAAGGTTTGTTAAAAAAATGGGAGTTTGTTGTTATGGCAAGAGCTGCTAAACCAAAAGCATCGAGAGAGCTCAGCAGCGAATTGAAAACACTATTACACGAGATAACAAACTAATGCGCTATTTACTTTTAATCCCTATTCGCCTATATCAGTTGTTGATCTCACCATTGCTCGGTTCTAATTGTCGTTTTACCCCAACATGCTCTGAATACGCCTATGAAGCCATTAAATCCCATGGTGCATTGAGAGGCACGGTTCTTGGTATAAAACGTATTGGCAAATGTCACCCTTGGCATGAAGGCGGATTAGATCCAGTGCCAGAACATTCAAAACTAAAAAATTAAATAAAAAATAAAAAAACATGAACCAAAGAACCATTATTCTCATTGCTATCTTTTTCACGCTTTTTATTTTGTGGAATCAGTGGGAAGCAAAACAATTTGTTGATGCGGGTGGTAACACCACAGTTAAAACCACCTTCGCCAATACCCAGAGTATTAATTCTGATACTGCTGCTGATGTGCCCAGTGTTATCAGCACCAATACGGGTCTTGAAACACCCAGTGTATCTACGGTCAAAGACAACAATATTTTAGTTTCCACAGATGTTTTAACTCTTGAAATCTCGCCTGTGGGAGGTACGGTTCAAAGCGCAAAACTAAATGACTACCCAGAGTATTTGCATAGCGATGAAGCGTTTGTATTGCTCAACTCTACACCGGGCTTCGTGTTTGTTGCTGAAAGTGGTTTAGCGTCGGCCAATAACGCATTGCCAAACCACTTGTCTGAATTTCAATCGGAACAAAAACAGTATCAAATGAATGGTGAGAGTCTTACTGTTTCTCTGCTTTGGGAAGGGGGCAACGGCGTCTCTGTTAAGAAAAACTTCCGCTTTAAAAAAGGAAGCTATGTCATTAATGTTGATTATGATATTGACAATGCTTCGTCCCAGCTCATCCCAGCGAAGAGCTACACAAGGTTAACGCGTACTGGTGGTGCTGACTCTAACATGATGATGCCAACTTTTACCGGCGGCGTGGTTTACGACCCAACCACAGATAGCGTACAAAAAAATGACTTTGATGACTGGGGCGATTTTCAAACGCTCAAGGCTCAGGGTGGTTGGATGGCCATCACACAACAATACTTTATTGCCGGCTGGATACCTAATCAAAACGAAACACAAATTTTTTCATCCAGTACTAAAAATGGTTTGTACAAACTCACCAACGAAAACCCACAAATCAGCATTCCTGCGGGCACACAAGCAAACCTACCTGCCAATGGGCTTTATTTAGGGCCAAAAGAGTATGACAATATTGAAAAAATAGCCACTGGTTTGAACTATACATTGGATTATGGTTGGTTAGATATTTTGGCCAGTCCTTTGTCTTGGGCCATGCACAAGATTAACGACGTGGTTGACAGTTGGGGCTGGTCAATCATCTTGATTACCGTATTGATTAAGATAGTTTTCTATCCGCTGAGTGAAAAATCTTATCGTTCAATGGCGGGCATGAGAAAGCTTGCACCAAGAATGGAACACATTAAAAAAACCTATGGAGATGACAGACAAAAGCTCGGTCAAAAAACCATGGAGCTGTATAAAAAAGAAAAAGTTAATCCGGCCTCGGGTTGCTTACCAATTTTGGTACAGATTCCAGTTTTTATCGCATTTTATTGGATGCTTTTAGATACCGTTGAACTTAGACAAACTGAGTTCTGGTGGATCTCCGATTTGGCCGATATGGATCCGTACTTTATCTTGCCAATTATCATGGGTGCCTCTATGTTTGTTCAGCAAAAGCTCAATCCGCCTCCGCCAGATCCGATGCAGGCAAAAATCATGATGTCTTTGCCATTTGTCTTTACCGTAATGTTCTTGTGGTTCCCTGCTGGCCTGGTACTTTATTGGGTGGTCAACAACATCCTATCAATTGCTCAACAATGGGCAATGAACAAGCGTGTGAATGGCTAAGGTGAATGTCGGTCTTAGATAGCGTTGATGATTACAAATATTGGAGAGATGAAAAGCTCAGCCATATAAAAACTCAAATCAGCGAGTGCTTTATACAGATTGATAATCCTCTTGATCTAAAAAAAACTGAAAGAAGTCAAATTAAGCATCTGTGCGAGACAATTGGTTTTGCTTTGTTTCAAATACCCAAGCAAGACAACAATCAAAAAAGCATTGTTGAGATGAACCGACAACTCGGTTTGGTGGATTTTGATCAACACCTGTATGTTAAAGACCAAGGTCTGGCTCACATTACCCAATCTTCTGATGAACAAATCCTAGAATTTATTCCCTACACTAGCAGGGCCATTGGTTGGCATACCGATGGTTATTACAACTCTATTGCCAAGCGCATTAGGGCGTTTTCTTTATTTTGTGTCCAGCCTGCCTTAGAAGGCGGAACTAACGAATGGATTGATCCACAAATGGTTTATCTGATGATACGTGAAAATGACCCAGATGTTACCAAGGCACTGACACATCCAAAGGCAATGATCATCCCCGAGCACAAAACGGGTGGCCAGATTAGACGAAAAAAATCAGTGGGGCCAATTTTCTTTATTGACAAGCTCACTAAAGCGCTTTATATGCGATACACCCAACGTAAAAAAAATATTGAATTTTTTGATTCTGTTGAGATTAAACAAGCGGTGCAATACTTAGATCAGATGCTAGATCACCAAAGTGAATTCCATTTTCAGTATTTAATGCAACCCAACCAAGGCATATTGTGCAATAATGTATTGCACAAACGTAGCGAGTTTGTTGACAACCCTAAAAACCCAAGACTTTTGCTCAGAGGACGATACTTTAACAGGCTATGATTCAAAATCATCGATTTACAAGCGCCCGGTTTGTTGCTTCTGATAATTATAATCATCGACCTAACTCTGAGATTTCTTTGGTGGTAATCCATAACATATCGTTGCCGCCTAATGAATTTGGAGGCAACTATATTGAGCAGTTTTTCACCAACAGTCTAAACCCCGATGCGCATCCTTTTTTTTCAAAAATTAAAGACTTAAAAGTCTCTGCACATCTTTTAATTAAACGTGATGGTTGTGTTGTGCAGTTCGTGCCTTTTGATAAAAGGGCTTGGCATGCTGGAGAATCCAATTTTAATGGTAGACAAAACTGCAACGACTTTTCCATTGGTATTGAACTTGAAGGCACCGATGACCTTGCTTATGAAAAAAAACAATATGAAGCACTCAACGAGGTCATCAAAGCGATAAAATTACACTATCCAATTACTGATGTTGTTGGTCATAGTGACATTGCGCCTGGCAGAAAAACCGACCCAGGCTCTTCGTTTGACTGGGGTCAACTTGAGGGCTGAATATTGAAACTACTGAACAAATCTTACTTACGTGCTAAAGACATAAAACTCATTATTTTTGATGTAGATGGCGTACTAACAGATGGCGGTCTTTATTTCTCTGATGAGGGCATGGAGTTCAAACGCTTTCACTCGCTTGATGGTCATGGAATCAAGATGATTAAAAAATTTGGCATTGAACCTGCAGTCATTACTGCCAGAGAATCAGGTAACGTAAAGCATCGCATGAAAAATTTAGGCATTGAACACTACTACCAAGGTCAAAACGACAAGGTATCGGCCTTTCAAGACTTGAGCAAAAAACTGCAAATTAAACCACAGCAGGTTGCCTATATGGGTGATGACGTATTAGACCTACCAGTGATGAAACAAGTTGGTCTGCCGATTGCGCCTAACAATGCACACGAGCTGGTGAAAGAAAATTCATGTATGGTTACTGATCATACTGGTGGAAATGGTGCGGTTAGAGAAGTTTGCGATTTTTTGCTTAAAGCTCAGAATAAGTTTGACAAAGCCATGAGCCAATATTTGTAAAGATAGATTATGACTGACTTCCAACAACATTGTTACCAAGTTTTAAAAAATAAGGTGCCTGCTGGTAGGGTCATTACCTATAAAGCCTTGGCCAATCTTGTTGGACGACCAAACGCCTATCGTGCTGTGGGTTCAGCCATGAATAAAAATCCCTTTGCACCGGAGGTGCCTTGTCATCGAGTGGTAAAGTCTGATGGGAATATTGGTGGATTTGCGCAAGATATTAACGTCAAGATAGAGCGACTTAACAAGGAAGGTGTAAAAGTTATGAAAGGGAAAATTGTAAACTTTAAACAAGTTTGCCTTAAATAAACCAGTTTATTATTGGCCCGTCATAAGAGTAAATTAGGCTCCCTGGCTGGCATAATTGGTTTGTGCTATTTTCTGTTAGACACAACCCTTGATAGGTATATCGTCAAAGAATTGAAAGCACAGCTTGTAGAATTTTGAAAACAATTGTGTTACTGCCATGTAAAGCGGTGATGGCGCACCATAAGATTCACTCTATTAATCTAGATTTTTTTACCACTCATCTTGGCAATCATCTGCAATTGTGCCATTGACTCGGCTAATGCAGCCTGTGTAGCACTTAGATCGTGGTCGCTTTCGGCGTCACTCATGGCGTCTTCTGCTCTTTGTTTGGCTTCAAGCGCCTTTGCCTCATCAAGATCATGCGCTCTGATTGCAGTATCAGAAAGAATGGTAACGGTTTCTGGTTGTACTTCAACAATACCGCCTGATACATAAATTGACTCTACGCCTTTGTCGGTCACTACACGAACCTCTCCGGGCTTTAATGTAGAAAGCAGTGCAGTGTGCTTAGGGTAGATGCCAATCTCTCCTTGGGATGCTGGTGCAAAAACACACTTAGCAACACCCGAATACAACGGCTCTTCCCCACTCACTACATCAACATGAATCTTTGACATCTAAGCTTTCTCCGAAGCTTTTGCACGAACCTCTTCAACTGAGCCCATCATATAGAATGCTTGTTCAGGCACATCGTCAAGTTCACCGTCTAAGATCGACTTAAAACCAGCGATGGTGTCTTTAAGCGAAACATATTTGCCTGGTGCCCCTGTAAACACTTCAGCAACGAAGAACGGTTGCGAAAGGAATCGTTGAATCTTACGTGCACGAGATACGGCTTGTTTATCATCTTCAGATAACTCGTCCATACCCAAAATTGCAATAATGTCTTTTAGTTCTTTATAACGTTGTAATACGCCTTGTACCCCACGAGCAACATTGTAATGTTCCTCACCAACAATGAGCGGATCTAGCTGGCGTGACGTTGAATCTAGAGGATCTACCGCCGGATAGATGCCCAGCTCAGCAACTTGACGCGAAAGTACCACAGTTGCATCTAAGTGCGCAAAAGTAGTGGCTGGTGATGGATCTGTTAAGTCATCTGCCGGCACATATACCGCCTGAATTGAAGTAATTGAACCTGTTTTCGTTGAGGTAATACGCTCTTGTAGCGCACCCATCTCTGAAGCCAGTGTTGGCTGATAACCTACCGCCGATGGCATACGTCCAAGCAATGCCGATACCTCGGTGCCTGCTAATGTATAGCGGTAAATATTGTCAATAAATAACAACACATCACGGCCTTCGTCGCGGAAATATTCTGCCATGGTAAGGCCCGTTAATGCCACACGTAATCTGTTTCCTGGTGGCTCATTCATCTGACCATAAACCAGCGACACCTTGTCTAAAACGTTAGATTCTTTCATTTCATGATAGAAGTCATTACCCTCACGAGTACGCTCACCCACGCCGGCAAAAACAGAGTAGCCCGAGTGCTCAATCGCAATATTACGAATTAACTCCATCATATTTACAGTCTTACCCACGCCGGCACCGCCGAATAGACCAACCTTACCACCTTTGGCAAATGGGCA
This sequence comes from uncultured Piscirickettsiaceae bacterium, assembly GCA_964647705.1. Taxonomy (GTDB): domain Bacteria; phylum Pseudomonadota; class Gammaproteobacteria; order PS1; family Pseudothioglobaceae; genus CAZYIW01. The sequence continues at coordinate 8,970 of CAZYIW010000009.1, read as the reverse complement.
AATCAAATCAATAACCTTAATACCAGTTTCTAATAATTCTGTAGCAGGGGCAAGTTCATCGTAGCTTGGTGCTGGTCTGTGAATTTCCCAGTCAGTTTCTTGACCAACCTCACCAGCATTATCAATCGGCTCACCCAAAACATTCATAATACGTCCCAGTGTTTTTGTACCGACTGGCACCTGAATTGCTTTTCCGGTGTTGGTCACTTCCAAACCTCTTTTGAGTCCTTCTGATGAACCCATTGCAATTGCACGGACCACGTTATCGCCCAATTGTTGTTGTACTTCCAAAATCAGGTCCGTACTGGTGACATTCAAGGCATCGTAGACCTTTGGAATGCTGTCAGACGGAAACTCAACATCAATAACCGCGCCAATAATTTGTGTAATTTTGCCTTTACTCATTTACTTTCCTCTTTTTTTAAACCGCAGCAGCGCCGCTCACAATCTCAGAAATTTCCTGAGTAATTGCCGCTTGTCTTGCCTTGTTATAAACCAATTCCAATTCTTTAACCATGTCGCCCGCATTGTCAGTCGCACTTTTCATAGCGATCATTCTAGAAGATTGCTCGCAAGCAATGTTCTCAACCAGCCCTTGATAAACCAAAGCCTCAATATAGCGCACCAATAAAACACTGAGCGCCTCCTCGGCATCCGGTTCGTAAATATAATCCCAGTGATGGTCCATGCCCTCAACATCAGCAGCAACCATTGGTACTAACTGTCTCACTGTTGGTTTTTGTGTCATGGTGTTTTCAAAGGTATTGTATGCCACAAATATTTGTTGCACTTCACCTTCGTCATAACTGTCTAACATCACCTTGACCGAACCTAATAAGTCATCAAAATGGGGGGTGTCTCCTAAATCAGTTAATACTGAGCATATGTTTATGCCTGTGTTCTTAAAAAATGCTGTGGCTTTTTTACCTATAGTGCAAATATTGACCTCAATGCCTTTGGACTGATATTCGAGCACTTCTTTTAAAATGCGTCTAAACAGATTGGTATTGAGTCCGCCACACAGACCTCTGTCACTTGAGATAACAATCAACCCCACACGCTTAACTTCATCACCTTCTTTCATATAAGGGTGCTCAAATTCAGAGTGCGCATAGGCCAAGTGCCCGATGACTTTAGAGATTTTTTCAGTATAGGGACGAGAAGCCATCATTCTGTCCTGAGCTTTTTTCATTTTAGAAGCCGCAACCATTTCCATGGCCGAAGTAATCTTCTGAGTATTTTTAATACTCGAAATTTGCGTTCTTATTTCCTTGCCGCTAGACATTATCCATTACCAGGTGTGGTTTGCCTTGAAGTCGTCAACTGCGGCTTGTAATTCGGCTGCAATATTGTCGTTGTAGTCGCCACTATCGTTAATCTTTTTCATTAGACTCGCTTGATTGGCGCTCATATAAGCAATTAAGGCGGTTTCAAAATCGACCACTTTATTCACTTCAACATCATCCAACGCACCAGAGTTTGCTGCAAATAAAGAAGCCGCCATCTCTGCAATTGACATTGGTGCATATTGATTTTGCTTCATCAGCTCAGTTACTCTTTGGCCGCGATCAATTTGTGCTTTTGTGTCTGCATCTAAATCTGATGCAAACTGTGCAAACGCTGCCAGCTCACGATATTGCGCTAAGTCAAGACGAATACCGCCACCAAGCTTTTTAATCACGTTGGTTTGTGCAGCACCGCCCACACGAGATACCGACAGGCCAGCATTAATCGCTGGACGAATACCAGAGTTAAACAAATCCGTTTCAAGGAATATTTGCCCATCGGTAATTGAAATCACATTGGTGGGTACAAATGCAGATACGTCACCTGCTTGCGTCTCAATGATAGGCAATGCTGTCAACGAACCTGTTTGCCCCTTGACTTCGCCGTTTGTCATTCTCTCAACATAGTCTGCGTTCACACGAGAAGCACGCTCTAATAACCTAGAATGGAGGTAGAATACGTCGCCCGGATAGGCCTCACGTCCAGGTGGACGCTTAAGTAAGAGTGATACTTGACGATAAGCCCAGGCTTGCTTGGTTAAGTCGTCATAAATAATGAGTGCGTCCTCGCCACGATCACGGAAATACTCACCCATGGCACAACCTGCATAAGGAGCGATATATTGTAACGCTGCTGAGTCTGACGCATTGGCTGCTACAATAATAGTGTTTTCTAATGCGCCATTTTCTTCTAGTTTGCGAACCACAGCTGATACTGATGACGCCTTTTGACCAACCGCCACATAAATACATTTAACGCCTGTGTCTTTTTGGTTAATGATGGCATCCACAGCAACCGCAGTCTTACCTGTTTGACGATCACCAATAATAAGCTCTCGCTGTCCGCGGCCAATAGGCACCATTGAGTCAATCGCCTTAATACCTGTTTGTACGGGCTGGTCCACAGATTGACGGTCAATCACGCCGGGTGCAATAATCTCCAGCGGTCTTGTTGCTTTGGAGTCAATCTCGCCTTTGCCTTCAATGCCTTGACCAAGGGGGTTAACCACTCGACCTAACAATTCATTGCCCACAGGCACTTCCATCAATCGATTGGTACACTTGACCGTATCACCTTCCGAGATATGCAAATAATCACCCAAGATTACTGCACCGACCGAATCTTGCTCAAGGTTTAGTGCCATACCAAAAGTGTTGCCTGGGAATTCCAACATTTCACCAAATTGCACATCGGCCAAACCATGAATGCTCACAATACCGTCACTCACACTAATAACCGTGCCTTCAGTGCGCGCCTCAGCTGCAAAATCAAATCCTTCTATTTGTTTTTTAATTAAATCACTAATTTCAGAAGCGTTTAATTGCATAACCTTTCCTCTTAATAAAATAAACTAATTTGTTGACAAGCGTGAACCCAAGCCCTCTAGTCTGGCCTTAATTGATAAATCAATCACCTTGTCTCCCTCTTTAATAATCACACCGCCAACCAGTGTCTCGTCAACCTCAACATCGATGCTAACTTTGGCGTTATATTTGCCTGATAAATCATCGGATATCTGTTGTTGTTCCTTCGCTGTTAGCTTCTTTGCGCTAGTAACACCGAATGTTTTAGCGTCAGTATTCTCATCCATTGTTTCACAGAACAATTGAAAAATACCTGGCAATACATTGACACGAGCATTGTCAAGTAACACTTGCACAAATGCGCCTTCTTGTTTCGACAGATTTCTGCCCAAAACAGATTGAAACAAGTCGCCTAACACCTGGGCTTTTTTTGATTTGTCGGCACTTGGGGTTGCCAAAAAACCCGCCAATGTAGAATCGTTGGCCAGTTGTGCACCCGCCTCTAACAAAGCGCGCCAGTCTTTATGCGTTTTATTGGCATCCGCAATTTCAAAAATTGCACTGGCATATGGTTTGGCGATTGTGTTTAATTCCATGTTCTATTACTACAATGTTTTTGAGAGCTTGCCTAACATATCTTTGTGTGTTTTAGCATCAACTTCTTTATCCAAAACCGCGCCCACGCCCTTCATCACCAAATCCGCCACTTGGTCTTTCAACTCATTACGAGCTCGAGAGGTCTCTTGTTCAATCTCGGCTTGTGCGTGTGCTTTGATTTTTTCTGCCTCTTTAACGGCTGTATCTTTGGCCTCTTCAACCATATTTGATGCTTGTCTGCCTGCATTGGCAATAATCTCAGACGCTTGGTCTTTAGACTGTGCGATCATCTCTTGTGCTTTTTGCTCGGCCTCTTTTTGCTCGGCTAAACCACGCTCAGCGGCCAATAAGCCTTTTTCAATGTTCTTTTTACGCTCTTCCATCGCAGCCACAATGGGTGGCCATACAAACTTCATACAGAACCATGTAAACATGGCGAAGCTAATTAGCTGGCCGATTAAAGTCAAATTAATGTTCATAACTTAATCCTGCTATTGGTAAAGCCTAAGCTAGGCAACCGCAAATAAAATGTACATTGAAATACCAACGGCAATCATAGGTACAGCATCCACAAGCCCCATCACGATAAACATTTGTGTTCTTAGCATGCCCATCAACTCTGGCTGACGTGCAACGCCTTCAATGAATCTCGCGCCCAAAATACCGATACCAATCGCAGCACCTAAGGCACCAAGTCCCATTAATATCGCACCTGCAATGTGTAATAACGCTCCTACTTCTGTCATTTTTTACTCCTTTTTTATAAAAAAATTAATGCCCTTTTTCGTGGGCCATGTCCATATAAACAATTACCAAAGTCATGAAAATAAAGCCTTGTAACAAAACAATCAGTATGTGAAAAATTGCCCAAGGCAATGATAAAGACCACTGAATCCAAAACGGCAATAAAGCAATCAAAATAAAAATCATCTCACCTGCATACATATTGCCAAATAAACGCAGTGAGTGTGAGATAGGCTTGGCCAATAAAGAAACCGCCTCTAAGAAAAAGTTTGCGGGAATTAACAACACTTTAACAATTGGGTTTTTCGACTCAAAAGGGTGTAGCGTAAGCTCTGCTGTAAAACCGCCAATCCCTTTGTTTTTAATACTGTAGTACAACATCAAAATGAAAACACCTATCGACATGCCAAAAGTTGCATTTGGGTCAGTAGTAGGCACCACTTTAAAATAAACATGGTGTGGGTCAGCACCAAACAATACACCAATCTTTTGTGCCAATACCGGGAGCCAGTCAACTGGCACTAAATCCATTGTATTCATGAGCACAATCCAAATAAAAACAGTCAACGCCAATGGCGCCACTAAGGGGTTTTTCCCATTAAATGATCCACGAACATTTTCATTAATAAATTCAATCACGCTTTCAACAAAATTTTGAAACCCTGAAGGTGTTTCACAAGACATTTTTCGTCCTGCGCGGTAGAACAATCCCAAAAATAAAGCGCCTAAAAAGATAGACCAACCAAGCGTGTCTAGATGAATGGCCATAAAGCCCATTGACTTGGCCTCAGCTATTGTATGCGCCAAACCCCAGTGCCCGTCAGGGAATTGACCAAAGGTTAAGTTTTGCAGATGGTGTTTAATGTATTCACTAGAAGTGATAACTTCATTTGCTGCCATTATTTTGCCTAACTCTATCTATTAAAAAACCAACATGACCCAACACAAACCCAACAATCAGCGCCTCTGGCGCCAACTCCAAAAGCATTATGCCTAATATAATCAATACCACCATAACGGTCATGCGCATCAACACACTCATAACCATCATGCCTACACTGGCATTAGCACTGATGTTTGTTTTCCCCTTTTGTCGGTTTGTATGCCTTTCAATCAATAAAGTATTGATTAAACTAACCAAACCACCGTATGCTGCAGAAAGGCCTGCTCCCACTGTGGAAAAATAGCCGATCACAATAACTGTGATTGCCAGTTGAACTTTCGGCCATTTTGTACTCATTGCCAAAACTCAACCCACATCAAACCTACAAAATTGGGAATTATACAGTCTGGAAAATCAAATAACGGCGTTTTTTTCTATAATATGATAAAGCGCTTAATAAACTTAAAATTAATCAATAACGCTATTAATATTTATGTGTTTACAAGCATTGGCTATATATTTTAAGCACTGTTAGCAATCATTTTTTCTGCTGCCTTTATGCTTTGTTCGGTGAGTTCTTTACCACTGAGTATGCGTGCAACTTCTAGCATTCTCTCTTGTGAAGCCAAAGCCACAACTTTGGTTTGTGTGCTTTGTTCTTGTAGGTCTTTAATAACTTTAAAGTGTTGCTGCCCAAAGGCCGCTACTTGCGCCAGGTGAGTAATGCAAAGAACCTGAAAGTGTGAAGACAGATTTTTCAGTTTTTGACCAACCACTTCTGCCACAGCGCCTGATATCCCTACATCCACCTCATCAAATACCAGTGTTGGGGCATATTTACTGTCACACCCAACCACTGAAACAGCTAAAGATATGCGTGAAAGTTCCCCGCCCGAGGCAGATTTTTTAAGTGGCCTAAATTCCTCTCCCGGGTTTATACGAACCAAATACTCTACCGATTCATTGCCATTTAAATTCACCGTTTTATCTTTATGGCCCAGCAAAATTCTAAATTCGCCACCAGGCATTCCCAAACTTTGCATCACTTTTGTTACTTGCTGAGAAAACTCTTTGGCTTTAATTTTTCTTTTTTCACTCAACTGAGAAGCTAACTTTTGATACTTTTCCTCATGTTGGTTTTTTATTGATAAGAGTGCTTCTAAATTATTCGAACCTTCACTAATAGATGCAAGCTTATCTTCTAATCGTTCTTGCGCCTGCAAAAGCTGAGGGATTTGACAATGATGTTTTCTGGCCAAATCATGAAGCTCGCTCAAGCGTGACTCCAACTGTTGAATACGTGCCTCATCAATATCCAATGTGTTGAGATAGTGCGTAAGCTCATAAACACTTTCTTGGACTTGCACCTGTGACGAGGTCAAAAGCTCTAATGCACCTCCAAGTTTTGAATCCAGTTGCTCAGCGCTTTGCATGTTTTGCAACAGTTGCAACATTTGCTGATTGATGCCTTGTTCGTTGTTTAACTGCTGTAGAACTTGAGAAACCTTTTCAATCAACTCTGCTGCGTTAGCGCTTTGCTTAAAATCTGCCTCAATGTTGTTAAGCTCATCGTGTTCGAGTTGTGCCTTATGCATCTCCTCGGTTTGATGAGTTAAAAGCTCTTGTTGCTCTAGAGTTTGAGATTGCGCTGTTTTTAACTGCTTAATTTGCCCGTCAACATCGTTGTAGTCACTTACTGTTTGATTAACGCGTTTTAATAGTTCTGTTACGTTTGCGAAACCATCTAATAAATTACGTTGTTGATCGTTTCTGAGTAGCTGTTGGTGTTCATTCTGTCCATGCATGTCAATAAGTCTCTCACCAATCATTCGCATGGTAGAGAGCGTAACGCTAGCACCATTAATGAAAGCTTTTGAACGCCCATCAGCTGTTAAGACTCTGCGCAAAATACATTCGCCATCGTCGTCTAAATCGTTGTCTTTAAGCAATTGCTCAATTGGTCCGCGACTGGGCAAATTAAAACTGGCACTAACCTCTGCTTTTTTGCTGCCATGGCGCACATAAGTCGAATCTGCTCGAGTGCCTAGAGCAAAGCTAAGCGCTTGCATCAACACCGACTTTCCTGCCCCGGTTTCACCCGTGATGACACTCATACCAGTTGCAAAATCAAGGTCTAGAAATTCAACAACCGCTAGATTTTTAACCGTTAATTGAGATAACATTTAACTCTAAAGCTTGGTGCTCCAGTGCAACTTAGAACGAATAATTTCAAAATAGTCGTAATTTTTAGGATGTAATAAATGCACAAAACTGTCATGTTGGCGTACACGGATATCTTGACCAGGCTCAATTGAAAGAGAATTTTGCCCATCAAAACTCACGCTTACTCCCTCTCCTGCTTCCTTAACGCGCACCACTACTTCACTACCGCCCGGTACCAGCAAGGGTCGATGGCTCATGGTATGGGGGCAGATCGACACCAAACCAATGGCATTAACTCCTGGGTGCATAATCGGCCCGCCACTCGAAAGCGCATAGGCAGTTGAGCCTGTTGGAGTCGTAATAATCAAACCATCGGCACGTTGTGTGTTTACAAAACGATTATCAATAAACACATCAAACTCTATCAAACTCAAGGCCTCTTTTCGGTGCAATACAACATCATTAAAGGCAAGATTTTGACTCAACGCCTTGTCGGCTTTCACTACCTGGCAAGAAAGTAGGCAACGTTCTTCTTTGGTGAACTCGCCATCCAAAACCTCTGCAACCAAAGAGAACATATCGTCAACCGAAACATCAGCCAAAAAACCAAGTCTGCCTAAATTTATACCCAGTATAGGGATGTTATTATCGACAAAAGAACGAGCGGTATTCAGAAGGCTGCCATCTCCGCCCACCACTATAATCAAATCGGCTTTGGCCGCAATTTCAGCCGCACTTGATACCACACCAACGCCTTGGCTTTGTAGAAACTCACTAAGCTCTACAGCCTTGTCTTCGCTAACTGAATCCTCTGGCTTGGTAATAATCCCGATTGTGTTAAACATTGGAGTTGAATTCTTTAAAATAGTCACTAAATACAGATTTGTAATTATTCTACATTAGTTAGTATTCAAAATGACAAAAAAGAAAACCACGACGAAGGCTGAAACACTCACAAAATCAAAAGAACAAAAAAGTGCTGAAGACGATTCTCAGTTCGAAGATTTAAAACTGCAACTAGAAGAAGCACAACAGTCTGCTAAAGACAATTGGGACAAGGTGCTTAGAGCGCAAGCAGAAATGGAGAACCTTAAGCGCCGTAATGCCAAAGATTTGGAAAACGCGCATAAATTTGCACTTGATGGTTTTGTTAAAGCGCTACTTGAAGTTAAAGATTCTTTAACCATGGGTCTGAAAACCGCTAATGAAGAAAAAGCCACCATTGAGCATATTATTGAAGGTCTCGAGATGACCGACAAGGTTTTTCTTTCTACAATGGAAAAATTCGGTGTGGAGTCTATCAATCCTGAAGGTGAGGCTTTTAACCCTGAGTTTCACGAAGCAGTAACCATGGTGCCGGTGCCCGACAAAGAATCTAATTCGGTGCTTGAAGTGGTGCAGATTGGTTTTACTCTAAACGGCCGCCTAGTGCGTCCGGCTATGGTGGTTGTAGTTCAGTAGTGTTTTTAAAAAAGCGAAAAAAACGCCAAAAACCAGCTCGTAACTAAAAAGCCATTAATAGCGCTAATAATGCTTTTTTTGGCAAAAAAAGACGCACTAATCTTATTTTTATGTTTTTTAGGTAAATATTTTCTTAGTGTGTTTTGTTTTCGGCTTATTAATCACTTATAATTAAACCACTGTTTAATGAGGAGAGAAATATGAAGCGTTTCTTACTGCTTTTGTTTTTTGTCTTTTCGACGTTTGTATCGTCGTCACAAGCCAATGGTTTACTGCCTGCAGATGAAGCTTTTGTTTTTAAGGCAAGTGTAG
>CAZYIW010000008.1:0-36604 GCA_964647705.1 uncultured Piscirickettsiaceae bacterium | reverse complement strand
GTATCTGGTTTGGGACCAGGTGGTCGGGGGTTCAAATCCCTCCACTCCGACCAAATTAAAATTAAATCGGTAAGCCCGAAGAGAAAAGTTTTTGCGCCCTTAGCTCAGCTGGATAGAGCAACGGCCTTCTAAGCCGTAGGTCAAACGTTCGAATCGTTTAGGGCGTGCCATATTTAATCCAGTTTATGGCGAGAATAGCTCAGCTGGTAGAGCCCCGGATTGTGATTCCGGTTGTCGCGGGTTCGAGCCCCGTTTCTCGCCCCACATTTCGAAATTAAAACTAAAAAAGGTTTGATTTTTAAGAATAACCCTAATCCTCTATATTGGTTGGATTAGAGTCCTGTTTTATGCATCAAAAATACATTACAAGACTCTATCCAGAGGAGTGGGTTATGTTACTTTTGAATTAAATAGCCAAATATTGATGTCTAAGGTCTTCATTATCAAGCACCTCTTGAGCGGTTCCATCAAACACAATCTCGCCCGTATCAAGTATTAATGCCCTATCAGCCAAACGCAATGCTGCTACTGCATTCTGTTCAACAATAATGGTGGTGATGCCCAGTTTTTTAATGTCTAGCAAAATGCTTTCAATTTCGTGAACAATTACTGGGGCAAGCCCTTCATAAGGCTCATCTAACAATAATAATTTAACATCTCTTGCTAAAGCCCTAGCAACGGCCAACATCTGCTGCTCTCCACCTGATAGTGTACTACCATCTTGCTTTTTTCTTTCTTTGAGTCGAGGAAAATGCTCGTAAATTCGATCTAATGTCCAGCCAACAGGGTCGGCAATCTGTGCAAGTTGTAGATTTTCTTCAACACTCAAACCAGCAATAATACGGCGATCTTCTTGTACCAAAGCAACGCCATTTTGAGCAGCCTCATAATCTTGCATATTATGTAGTGGCAGATGATCGAGCCATAATTCACCCTGTCTGACTTCGGGTTCAGCTGTACGTGCAATGGTTCTTAAAGTCGATGTCTTTCCAGCACCATTTCTACCTAAAAGTGCAACAATTTCACCTTCCCTAATGTCAAAACTAATTCCTTGGACAATATAGCTTTCACCATAATAGGCATGCAAATCCCAACATGAAAAAAAGGCAGGATCAGAACCCTTTGATGTGATGGTTTCTGCTTTATTTTTTACCTCAATTTCATCACCTTCAATAATATTAGTCATCTTCTGATTCTCCTAAATAGGCTTCTTTGACTTTTGGATTATTTTTTACTTCTTCTGGTGTCCCAGTCACAATAATTTCGCCTTGAGCCAGTACGCTAATTCGATCAGCCAAACTAAAAACTACGTGCATATCGTGTTCGATGATAATTTTTGTCATGCCACGTGCTTTAATTTTTTTCAACAAATCAATGGTTTGGTTGGTGTCATGGCGCGACATCCCTGCGGTTGGCTCATCAAGTAGTAATAAAGTAGGTTCTTGAACCAAGCCCATCGCCAACTCAAGACGACGCTTATCTCCACGAGAGATACTACCGGCTAATTGATCTTTAAATTTATCCAAGCCAACATCGGCAAGCACATGCATGGCATGTTTTTCAATTTCAACCTCTGCACTAAGGTTTGCAAAAGGATTAAATTTAAAAGTGCCGTCACGTTTAGCAAATGCTGGAATCATAACATTTTGCAACAAATTCAAATCTGGAAATATCTGTGGTGTTTGAAAAACACGCACCATTCCCGCATGATTAATATCGTGAGGTTGTATTCCCACCATGTCGTGACCATTGAAGTTAACCGAGCCTGTGTCTGGAATTAAATGACCAATGCAGCAATTAAGCAATGTTGATTTTCCAGCTCCATTGGGGCCAATAATCGCATGTGTAATACCCTGCTCAATCTTTAAATTGATTTCAGTTAAAGCTTTTAATCCACCAAAAGTTTTATTAACATTACTGATTTCAAGAACATTACTCATGTGCTATCTCCATCCAGAGCATCATCGATTTTTTGCTTATTCCTTCTAAAAAGATTGGCAATCCGACTAATGCCTTCCATAATGCCACCAGGCAGGAAGATAACAATAATCATAAACAAAGCACCCAACATTAAGTGCCAACCTTCTCCGACAAACGGATTGACGATAAAAACCATAATGTTTTGCAAAATACTTGGTAAAAAATCAAAGATTTGCATTAAAGTCATCTCGTTTAATGCGGAAAAAATATTTTCAAAATATTTGATTAAGCCCACACCAAGTAGAGGACCAACTAATGTGCCGGTACCACCAAGAATAGTCATCAATACCACTTCGCCTGATGCGGTCCATTGCATTCGTTCAGCGCCTGCAAGTGGATCAGTAACAGCCAATAGGCTTCCTGCCAAACCAGCATACATGCCTGAGATTACAAAGGCTGAAAGTAGATAAGGTTTGGTATTAAAACCGGTGTATTTCATGCGAGTTTGATTTGATTTGATTGCAGTTAATTTCATTCCATAAGGGGAACGGAAAATTTTTAAAGATATGTAGAAACAAATAATCAACATAACTGCACAAAAGTAAAACCCTGAATAACCACTCATTGAGATACCAAATAAATTAGTCGATGGAATACTGTCAGAGGACACAAGGCCAAAAAACGCATCAATATATCTTGGATCATCAATGATCAACTGAAGCCCTGTTTCACCATTGGTAATTGGTGTTAAAACTGAATAAGCCAACATATAAGACATTTGCGCAAAAGCCAAGGTAAGAATAGAAAAATAAATACCAGAGCGACGCAAGCTAACATAACCAATAACAAATGCAAAAAGACCGGCAACTATAGTTCCAAAGATCACAGCGGGGATAACGTTCATGGTAAAAAGTTTGAACATCCAAACTGCTGTATATGAACCAACTCCTAGAAAAGCGGCGTGCCCAAAAGATAGGTATCCAGTCATTCCAAAGAGAATATTAAACCCAATCGCAAAAATACCAAATATGGCAAATTTTTGAAGAATATCTGGATAACCCGCGCCAATTGGTGATAACCAAACCGGTGCAGTCAAAACTACTGCTGAGAAGATCAGCATCACAATGAAGTTATTCTTTAAATTTAACATTAGATCAATCCTCCATGACGCCTTTACGACCCATCAGGCCACGAGGTCTAACCAGTAAAATCACCACTGCAACCAAATAAATAATAATTTGATCAATACCAGGAAAAATCATCTTGACTTGATTCATAGAAGCAAATGATTGCAAAATTCCCAATAAAAATCCCGCTGCAACAGCGCCTTTAATTGAGCCCATACCGCCGACAACCACAACCACAAAACTCAATACTAAAAAGTCCATACCAATATGGTAATCGGGTGGCAAGATTGGCGAATACATAACCCCAGCTAGTCCGGCTACAATTGCGGCCAAACCAAAAACAATGGTAAAACGCCGTTGAATATTAATCCCTAATAGTCCGACTGTTTCACGGTCGGTCATTCCAGCACGAACAACCATTCCAAATGTTGTAAATTTTAAGAATGAGAAAACAGCAGAAATAATCACCATGGCAAAGACCAAATAGATTAAACGCCACCATGGGTATACCAATGAATCACTTAAACCAAGAAATGCACCTACTGGAGCGCTCCCTGAGAAGATTTCTGGTGCTGGCGTTGGAATTGGGTTTGCGCCAAAGTTTGCTTTAACAATTTCTTGAAGAACAATTGCCAATCCAAAAGTGACTAAAATTTGTTCAGCATGTGTTCTCTTATAAAAATGTTTAATCAGCCCACGTTCAATAGCTACACCAATTAAAAGCATAACTGGTATGGCAACAAGAATAGAAATCGGCACCGAATAATCGATAATCATAGCGCCAGTATCGCCCCACCATAGTTCTAAATAAGGCTCTTCTTTGTAGGCATCAAAAAATGTAATGGCCTCATCTTTAACCCGTTTAGAAATGGTCAATAACTGTTGGACAGAGACTGCACAAAACGCACCAAGCATAAACAAAGCGCCGTGTGCAAAATTCACCACACCTAGGGTACCAAATGTTAATGTAAGACCAAGGGCAATTAATGCATAAGCACCACCCTTATCAAGACCATTTAATATTTGTATTAGGATTTCTTCCATAATTAGATATTTTTTGGTTTATAAAAAACCGGCCACCTTATTGAGACAGCCGGCTCATAATTAACGATTTAGAGCTTAAAGCTTTAAATTGGTGCTATTTGTAGCACCAATCATCATACCCTATTATGCGTTACAGCTACCCAGCTGACCACCTAACATAGTTGGCGAGTATTCCACCTTAGAACGTGGTGTGACTTCAACAACCTTTAACAAGTCAAACTGCGAGGTTGGATTTTCATTACCTTTCACAACCAATACATCCTTAAAGCATTGGTGGTCTTCAGCACGATATTCTGTTGGGCCATTACCCATACCATCAAACTTAAAGCCTTCAAGCGCGTCAATAACGCCACATGGATGGAATGTACCGGCCATTTGACAAGCATTAGCATAAAGCAGTGTTTGAACATAGCAAGTATGTGCTGCTTGCGATGGTGGGAATCCATACTCTGCACCAAATGACTTAACAAATGCTTGTGAACCTGCATCTTGTAACGACCAGTTCCAGTTGGTAGAACCATAAATACCTTGGATATTTTTACCGGCACCTTGAGCCATCAAACGAGAGAACAATGGAACCACGATTTGGAAATCTTTGCCATTAACTTGCTTGTCACGAAGACCAAATTGTACTGCCTGAGTCAATGAGTTAACCATATCTTTTCCATAGTGGTTGAGTACCAAAACATCGGCTCCAGAATTAAGTACAGGAGTGATATATTGAGAGAAGTCTCCTGCACCTAAAGGTGTACGAACCGCTGCTTTAGTATTCCAACCTAGTGCTTCAGTGTATTTCTTAATAGAACCTTCTTGTGACCAGCCCCATGTATAGTCCGCAGTTAGGTGATAAGCTGTTCTATCTTTACCAAATTCTTTTTCAAGAATTGGTGCCAAAGCTGCACCTGACATTTCCGTGTTAAAGAAATGACGGAAACCATGCTTACGACGATCTTTACCAGTTGTATCGTTAGAGTGGGTTAAACCCGCCATAAAAATAACACCCGCTTCTTGACACAAACCCTGAACAGCAATTGCCACACCCGAAGAAGAACCACCGGTGATCATAATTGCACCGTCTTTTTCAATCATGCGTTTCGCAGAAGCTCTGGCTGCGTCAGATTTTGTCTGTGTATCACCAGTTACATAAGTAACTTTCTTGCCTAAAACACCGTTGCCAGTCAAAGATTTGTTGGTCATGGTATTTAACATACCACCGTCACCTTCACCATTTAAGTGTTTCACAGCCAATTTATAAGCACGTAATTCATCCGCACCCTCATCGGCGTATGCGCCAGTTTGTGGTACATTAAAACCCAATGTAACAGTCGCTGAACGACCTGGATCATTGACAAAGCTTCTTGCATAAGCACCTTTGACAAAAAACATCGGTGATGCACTTGCCGCAGTAATTGCAGCACTGGTTTTTACAAACTCCCTTCTGGTGATTGTATTTTGTTTTTTCTTGCTCATTTATTTATCCCCTTGTGTCCATAGTTTGGAACATTTAAAAAAAGAATTTTCCTAGAAAGCTTTCTAGGACGATATCAAATTATATGTTCATATATAAAACCTTGTAATATATAAGTGAATAATAATATGAACTAAAAAATACATTAGAACTCACTCTGTCAAATAAACATTAGGAAGGCTGAATTCATAATAATAGTAGGCTTTATAAGCCCTTAAATATAAGTGTATAAAATTCAAATGAAAGCTATCAAACCCGAAGATATGCATCAATATAAATTTCATAATATGAAAAAATTTTAAAATTTTCCATCAATATTGATACTGCTAGAAAATCATCTGTGATGTTTATCTTCTGATGAATTTAATAAATCAAGAAACATTTGGTGATAGAATTATTCCGATGAAAAGTCTCAAATTGTTTCTTCTTGTAATTGTTTTTGTTGCTTACGGACACATCGTTCATGGTGATTCTGCTACACAGTCCAATATAAATATTCAAGTAAAGAGTATTTATCTGCCATCTCAATCCGACACCAAGGTTAATAAATACGTATTTGCCTACACTGTTTATATAACCAATCATGGGGAAAATGGCGTGCAACTCAGGTCACGTCATTGGCAAATAAAAGATAACTTAGGCACTGAAAGTAGTATTGATGGTATTGGTGTTTTAGGTATGTTGCCTTATATCGCGCCAGGTGAGACATTTCAATATACATCAGGTGCGATGATACAAACCGAAAAAGGGTTTATTAAAGGTAATTACGGCATGATGGATACCAATGGCTCTCAGTTTAAGGTTGAGATTCCTGAATTTGTATTAAACAAAAATGCTACTGACTAGCCCATTCTTGCAAGATATCGGTTTAGTCGTTGTGTGATCCATCGCAAAATGGTTTGTTGGCCGTTTTCCCGCAACCACAAATATAAACAGTTTCATCAGAATTGGCTGTGTATGCCAATGGCTCAAATTCACTGCCTGCGTGTGATCCATCGCAAAATGGTGGGGTTGAAGTTTTGCCACATTGGCAAATATATTGGGTATCGCCTGCAGAGATCTCTACAGCATGAGGTTCGCCTTTTGTATACATTACTCTCTCACTAATTAAATATCATATTATTTTAATGGGTTGTTTAACCAACAGTCATTTTTATTGACCTGTTATACATAAGGGTAAAATACAGTTATGCCTAATAGTATTGAGATAAAAATACCTGTTCAATCCACAAATTCTACCGTGGTTGATTTGATTCACAGTGAAACTGAGTTGTCTAAACAGGCCATCAAATCTGCCATGGAAAAGGGTTGTGTATGGCACCAGCACGGTAAAAAAACCAAGCGAGTTAGAAGAGCCAAAAAAATTCCAAATACAGGAGACATAATCCACCTATATTACAATGAGACAATACTGTCTTCTATTCCCAAGTCTGCAGAATTATTAATGGATAAGGACAGTTATAGTATTTGGTTCAAACCCGGTGGTGTGTTTTCTCAAGGCAGCAAGTGGGGAGATCACTGCGCCATGACAAGATTGGTGGAGAAATCTCTAAACCGACCGGTATTTCTAGTGCATCGTCTTGATCGTGCAACCAGTGGCTTGATGATGTTTGCGCACAATAAAAAAATGGCCCGACAACTATCGGAATTATTTGCCGATAGAGTGATTAAAAAAACCTATTTGGCGATTGTAAGTGGTAAGCACCCTAAACGCAATAGTGTGCATCAACTTATCGATGGTAAAACTGCCATTAGTCATTTCAGCTTGATTGATGAAAAAAACCAACAATCATTACTCAGCGTTGAGATTGAAACCGGTAGAAAACACCAAATCAGAAAACACCTAAGTTCTGCTGGTTATCCAATATTGGGTGATCGCTTGTATGGAGATGCAGGTCTTAACACACAAGATTTGGCACTTCAAGCCATTCGTTTGGAATTTGTATGTCCAATAACCAAACAACTCATAGATGTTGAAATCAAAGATGAAAAAAGAATAAAGCTCTAATTGCAATCCTTTTCAACTTCGCGATCCCAAATCGCTGGGATGATGATTGTTAGACATTCTGTTACTGATAGATTTGCACAAATCGGTGCACTTTCTTTTTCTTGATCAACTGAGACTTTTTCAGGCACCTGGGCTTTGGTAACAGCCTGCTTCGGTGTGTCTTGTTCACTGCATGCTGAAAAAAATAACATCGACAGTATTAATAAATATTTAAAAACCATACTCTTATTCTACCTAAAATGAAACTTTAGCACTTGAATCTATAAGATAATACCCCTATCTATTTTTATATCTTTTAACAGTTGGAAAAATTATGAAAAGGGTCTTTTTATTTTTAGCAACCAATATTGCGATTATAGTTTTGTTGAGTATTACGCTTAGAATCTTAGGCGTTGACACTCTGCTTAAAGAGAATGGTTCAGATCTTGACGTCAATGCACTGCTTGTCTTTGCTGCAGTATTTGGCTTCGGTGGTGCTTTTATTTCCTTGGCAATCTCTAAATGGATGGCCAAACGAGCAACCGGTGCTCAGCTGATTGAAAATCCTACCACCAATATGGAAAAATGGATTGTTGATACTGTTGAAAAGCAAGCCAAAATCGTGGGTATAAAAATGCCTGAAGTGGCCATATTCCCATCCCCTGCAATGAATGCATTTGCCACAGGTGCGAATAAAAATAATGCTTTAGTTGCAGTTTCTCAAGGTTTATTGGATAACATGACACAAGGTGAAATTGAGGCAGTAATCGGCCATGAAATGAGTCATGTGGCCAATGGTGATATGGTGACATTAACGCTGATTCAAGGTGTGATTAACACATTCGTGATTTTCTTCTCTCGAGTGATAGGTCATGTGGTGGATCGTGTTATTCTTAAAAACGAACGCGGTTATGGTATTGGCTACTTCGTTACCACAATTTTTGCCGAAATTATTCTTTCAGTTCTGGCTTCTACGATTGTGATGTATTTTTCTAGAAAACGTGAATTTGTGGCGGATACTGGTGGTGCTGATTTAGCCGGACATGGTAATATGATTGGTGCGCTTAGGCGTTTAGGACAAGTAGAACCTAACGCCCTACCTGAACAAATGGCTGCATTTGGTATCAATGATAAAGGTGGCATTATGGCACTATTTTCTTCACACCCGTCTATAGAATCGAGAATCGAAGCACTAGAACAACGCCAACAACAATTGGGTAGAGCTTAGTGTCTATCGATATTAAATCGGCTCAGCAGATTGAAAAAATGCGCACTGCTGGGCGTCTCGCCGCCAGTGTGTTAGAGATGATTACACCTCACGTCAAAGCTGGCATCAGTACCGATAAGCTTGACAAAATATGCCACGATTATATCGTTAATGAACTTGATGCTATCCCTGCACCACTTAATTATCACGGTTTCCCTAAGTCTATTTGTACCAGTATTAATAATGTCGTCTGTCATGGTATTCCTGGGGATAAAACACTCAAAAAAGGAGATATTGTTAACATTGACATCACTGTCATTAAAGACGGTTATCATGGGGATACCTCAAAAATGTTTATCATTGGCAAAGCCAGTGTTAAAGCCCAAAGAATTTGTCGTGTTGCTCAAGAATGCATGAATATTGGTATTGCACAAGTCAAACCTGGGGTTCAGTTGGGTCAGATCGGTCGCGCTATTGAAGCACACGCTAAGCAAAATAACTGCTCTGTGGTTCGTGATTATTGCGGTCATGGTATTGGTGAACAGTTCCATGCAGCACCACAAGTGCTTCACTATGATGATGGCAAAGTGGCGCAAAGCCCCGTTCTTGAAGCAGGTATGACCTTTACCATTGAACCCATGATCAACTTAGGCGGTTATGAAGTTCGCACTTCTAAAATTGATGGCTGGACAGTCACCACTAAAGACAAATCCCTATCTGCACAATGGGAGCACACCATTTTGGTAACCGATGAGGGTCATGAAATCTTAACTCTTAGAGAAGAAGAAAACCACTAATAGCATCAGCTATATACAAAAGTGGGTATGATAAAATATCGTTTTCTATTTATCAATAACTCATGAAGCGCTTAAGAAACATTTTTATCTCAGGCTTGTTGTTCTGGATTCCCTTAGGTCTGAGTATTGTTCTTATTCGGTTTTTTTTAGAGCTGATTAACAGTATTGTTCCGCCAGAATATCTGCCTGAATATTATTTGTTTGATGTTGATGGCCCTATCCCTGGATCGGGTATTTTTTGGGTCATTCTTATCATTTTAATTACCGGGATAATTGTCTCTAATTTTATTGGTAGAAAGTTATTCGATATTTGGGAAAAGTTAATCGATAAAATTCCTGGTTTTCGTGGCATTTACAATGCATTAAAAAAAATATCTTCAACTGTTCTGAGTAACTCTAATGAGAGTTTTAAAAAAGCACTTCTGGTAGAATACCCGCGTAAAGGCATGTGGACTATTGCCTTTCAAACCGGCAATTATCAAGGTGAAGTAGAAGAAAAAATTGGCGAAGAAATTATTAATATTTATGTGCCAACCACCCCTAACCCGACTTCTGGGTTTTTTATCATGCTGCCAAAAAAAGATGTGATTGAGCTAGACATGAGCGTCGATGAGGCATTTAAACTGATTATTTCTACTGGTGTTGTTGCACCAGAGTAGAAAAATTTTATTATTAAGGTAGGAGAAAATGAGGACACATTTTTGTGGTGAATTGAATAAAAAGTGTATTGACCAAACCGTTGTATTGTGTGGATGGGTCAATCGCAGACGTGATCATGGTGGGGTAATTTTTTTAGATATGCGCGATAAAAAAGGCATTGCGCAGGTGGTTATTAACCCTGAACACGAACAGACTTTTAAAATTGCTGAACGTGTTCGTTCTGAATATGTGCTTAAGATTACTGGGCAGGTAATTGCCAGAGACGATTCGCTAATCAACCCAAAATTGGCCTCAGGTGAGATCGAAGTTGTGGCCGATGAAATCGAGATTCTTAACGCTTCTAAGCCAATCCCATTTCAAATTGATGCCACTGATACTTCTGAAGAGGTGCGCTTGAAATATCGTTATTTGGATCTTCGTCGTGATCAAATGCAAAAACGTCTGCGCCTAAGATCTCAAGTTACACACTACATGCGTGAATTTATGGATAAAAACGATTTTCTTGATATTGAAACGCCGTTTTTAACCAAAGCCACGCCTGAAGGTGCCAGAGATTATTTAGTGCCCTCTCGCACACATCCGGGTGATTTTTTCGCCCTGCCACAATCGCCACAATTGTTTAAACAATTGTTGATGATGTCAGGGATGGAGCGTTATTATCAAATTGTTAAATGTTTCAGAGACGAGGATCTTCGCGCAGATCGTCAGCCTGAATTTACACAATTAGATGTGGAAACTTCTTTCATGGATGAAGATCAGATTATGGCCATGATGGAACAGATGACACGCGGGTTATTCAAATCGGTCATTGATGTTGATCTACCCAAAAAATTCCCAAGCATTACCTATCAAGAAGCCATGGATAAATACGGGGTAGATCGCCCTGACATGCGTATACCACTTGAGATGGTGGATATGAACGAGTTGATGAAAGATGTGGATTTTAAGGTTTTTTCTGGCCCAGCTAATGATAAAAAATCACGTGTAGCGGCACTTAAAGTTCCAGGTGGTGCATCACTAAGTCGAAAGAATATCGACAATTACACCAAGTACGTGAGTATTTATGGCGCCAAAGGTTTAGCTTATATTAAGTTAAATGAAGATGGTCCTGCCTCCCCTATTCTCAAATTTTTAGGCGATGAAATCACTCAACAAATTATCGAAAAAACCGATGCGCAAACCGGAGATTTAATCTTCTTTGGTGCAGACAAAATCAAAGTCGTTAACGAAGCACTAGGCAATCTGCGTGAAAAATTAGCCCAAGACCTAGATTTATACTCCTGTAAATGGGCGCCAATTTGGGTGGTTGATTTTCCAATGTTTGATGTGGAAGAAGACGGTTCTTTGAGTGCTATTCATCATCCGTTTACGGCGCCAAGTGTAGATGTAGAGACTTTAGAAAACGATCCTCAAAATGCTTTATCTAGAGCCTATGACATGGTTATTAATGGCTCCGAAGTCGGTGGTGGGTCCATTCGTATTCATCAAGTTGATATGCAAAAAACGGTACTGAGAATATTGGATATTAGCGACGAAGAAGCACAAGATAAATTTGGATTTCTACTAAACGCATTGGCCTATGGTTGCCCGCCACATGGTGGCATGGCTTTTGGCTTAGATCGTCTAGTGATGCTGATGACAGGCAGTGAATCTATTCGTGATGTGATTGCTTTTCCTAAAACTCAAACAGCTGCGTGTCTATTAACCGATGCACCCGCAAGCGTTCCAAGAAAGGTGTTGCGTGAGCTTAATGTCGCTGTGAAATTACCTGCCAAAGAATAAACCATCTAAACCAGTGTTATCAACAGAAGCACAAATTAAGGCCGAATTAAAGGCACAAAATGCTGTATTAGTGGCACATTACTATGTAGACGGTGCTTTGCAAACCTTAGCAGAAGAAACTGGGGGTATCGTATCTGACTCTTTAGAGATGGCACGCTTTGGTCAAAACTGTGATGCCCAGACCATTGTTGTTGCTGGGGTTAAATTTATGGGGCAAACCGCCAAAATCCTATCACCCAACAAAAGAGTTTTAGTGCTTGATAGTCAGGCCACTTGTTCATTAGATGAAAATTGCCCAATTGATGCATTTGCCAGTTTTTGTGACCAGCACCCTACTCGCAAAGTAGTGGTTTATGCCAACACTTCCGCTGAAGTCAAAGCCAGAGCCGATTGGGTGGTTACTTCTGGTAGTGCGCTTAAGGTGGTAGAGCACCTTAAAAACCAAGGTGAAAAAGTTCTTTGGGCGCCCGATAAACATTTGGGTAACTATGTAAAAAATCAAACTGACGCTGATATGCTGCTTTGGGGGGGTTCTTGCGTTGTGCATGAGCGTTTTAAAGCCGATGCCATTGCCAAACTTAAAAGTAAATATCCAGATGCTGCTATTTTGGTTCATCCAGAATCGCCTCAAGATGTGGTTGATTTGGCTGATGTGGTTGGTTCTACCACCGCACTGATTGACGCGGTGAAAAACCGAGATGAGTCTACTTTTGTGGTAGCGACTGACAATGGAATCTTTCACAAGATGCATGAAGTGGCACCAGAAAAAAAACTCATTGAAGCGCCTACTATGGGTGAGGGTGCAACTTGTGAGTCTTGTGCACATTGTGAATGGATGGCAATGAACGACTTAGAGAAATGCCTGGCTGCTCTGCAACAAAAAGATCATGAGATATTAATCGACCCATCTGTTATTGATAAAGCCCAAAGCTCTATCCAAAAACTATTAGACTTCACGGCAAAAAATTAAATAAAATCCTATCAAGAACGGTAAAATTTATTGATTATTTCTAAGGAGTAGGTTGCCTATGGCGGGACACAGTAAATGGCATAATATCCAACACCGTAAAGGTGCACAAGATGCCAAGCGTGGAAAAATATTTACCAAGCTTATCAAAGAGATTGTGGTGGCTGCCAAAATGGGAGGCGGCGTCATTGAGAACAATCCTGCCCTGCGAGCTGTAATCGACAAGGCATTGGCTGCTAACATGAAAAAGGATACCATTGAAAATGCCATTAAACGAGGCTCAGGTGACTTAGAAGGTGAAAACTACGAAGAAGTTCGATACGAAGGATATGGTATTGGTGGCACTGCAATTATGGTGGATTGCCTAACAGACAATCGCAATCGCACCGTGGCCGATGTGCGCCATGCGTTTACCAAACATGGTGGCAATTTGGGTACTGATGGTTCAGTGAACTATTTATTTACCAAACAAGGTTTTATCGGTTTTCAAACGGGGGATGAAGATGAGATTATGGAAATTGCTCTAGATGCTGGTGCAGAAGATATTATCGTCAATGATGATAACTCCATTGATGTGGTCACCACGCCTGAGGACTTTTTTACTGTGAAAGACGCCTTGACCGATGCTGGTTTGACCCCTGATCACTCTCAGATTACCATGGAACCCTCAACCAGAGTGGAACTCAACATCAGTGACGCGGAAAAATTTATGAGACTGATCGAACGTCTTGAAGACTTAGACGATGCTCAAGAAGTCTATCATAATGCCGATATTTCGGATGAAGTAATGGCGCAGTTATGATTTATATTCATCGTGGTATTAACGCGCTTAGAAACTTTCAAATCACCGCTTTACAAAACAAACTATCTGCCAAAACCAAAAATATTAATCTAATTGGTGCGGAGTTTATTCACTTTGCTAAGCTTAGTAGTGAGCTTAACAACTCTCAAGAATCTCACCTGAAACAACTGCTATCCTACACTCAAAGTAATACTTTTAAAGCTTCAAAAGACACTCTTGTGGTTATTCCTAGACATGGAACCATCTCGCCTTGGTCTTCTAAAGCCAGTGATATTGTGCATCTTTGTGATATAGATAGTGTGGATAGAATTGAACGAGGCATTATCTACCATTTTGATCATTTATTGGATGATAAAAATTCAGTACTGTCTGTGGTGATGGATAAGATGACTGAATCTGAACTTCATTCGCTTGATGACGCACATCTGATTTTTGATGAATTTGATCCTAAGCCTTTTGCCAGTATTGATATTTTAACAAAAGGCAAAAAAGCCATTAATAAAGCCAATATTGATTTAGGCTTGGCACTCTCCGATGATGAAATTGACTATTTGATTGATAATTTTACTCAGCTTGGTCGTAACCCTAACGATATTGAGCTGATGATGTTCGCACAAGCTAATTCAGAACACTGTCGACACAAAATTTTTAATGCCAATTGGAAAATTGATAATATTGAACAAGCCAAAAGCTTGTTTGCAATGATTCGCAATACCTATCACCAACATCCTGAAGGCTTATTGTCTGTCTATAGCGACAACTCCGCAGTGATGCAAGGCTATGAATCCAATCGCTTTTATGCTGATAAAGACGGCAAGTTCGTTTCCAAAACGGAGCACAAAGCAATCTTGATGAAAGTAGAAACACACAATCATCCAACTGCTATCGCTCCTGATCCTGGTGCTGCGACAGGCTCAGGTGGCGAAATTCGAGACGAAGGTGCAACCGGTAGAGGTTCAAAACCTAAGGTAGGTTTGTGTGGCTTTAGTGTCTCGAATTTAAAAATTGATGGTGCCAAACAGCCATGGGAAGTTGAATATGGCAAACCCAGTCATATTGTGAGTGCGCTGGATATTATGATTGAAGGCCCAATCGGTGCTGCAAGTTTTAACAATGAATTTGGCCGACCAAATACGTTGGGTTATTTTCGAACCTTTGAACAAGCAACTGCCGATGGTGACGTGCGTGGATATCACAAACCCATCATGCTTGCCGGCGGTCTTGGACATATCCAAGAAAGACACATAGAAAAAGGCAACATTCCAGTTGGGGCAAAAATTATTGTGCTTGGTGGCCCAGCTATGCTTATTGGTCTTGGTGGTGGTGCAGCTTCTAGTGTGGGTAGTGGCGAACAAAGTGAAGACTTAGATTTTGCCTCAGTTCAACGCGCCAATCCTGAAATGCAAAGACGCTGTCAAGAGGTTATCGACAGTTGTACTAATATGGGTCAGAAAAATCCAATTATTTCTATCCACGATATTGGTGCTGGTGGTCTTTCAAATGGCTTACCTGAGCTGGTTAATGATTCAGGCAAAGGTGGGCGATTTGAACTGCGTGCTGTACCTAATGATGACAAACAAATGTCACCATTGGAGATTTGGTGCAATGAATCTCAAGAGAGGTATGTGCTCGCTGTTAGTACAAAAGATTTAGATATTTTTGATCAAATTGCTAAACGTGAACGCGCACCTTATGCTGTACTTGGTGAGGCAACCAAAGAACAAGAGCTCCTGCTCAGCGATGAGCTATTTGATAACCGGCCAATTGATATGCCAATGCAGGTTTTGCTTGGTAACCCACCCAAAACCTTCAAAGATGTCAAAACTCAGGATATTCGTTTACAGGCCTTTGATCAAACAAGCATCACATTAGATCATGCAATTGAAAGGCTGTTGCAACTACCCACTATTGCCAGTAAAAACTTTTTAATCACAATTGGTGATCGCTCGGTTACTGGCACAGTTGCTCGAGATCAATTTGTCGGTCCATGGCAAGTACCTGTGGCAGATTGTGCAATCTCAATTGCCGATTACGATAACTATCATGGTGAGGTTATGTCAATGGGTGAAAAAACCCCTTTGGCACTGATTAATGCGCCTGCAAGTGCACGTATGGCTATTGGTGAGGCTTTAACCAACATGTTGGGTGGGTATATTGAGGATATTAAACACATTAGCCTCAGTGCCAATTGGATGAGCCCTTCGGGTTATACCGGTGAAGACGCCAAACTGTTCTCAGCTGTTAAAGCGGTCGGCGAAGAACTTTGTCCACAACTGGGTTTAACCATTCCTGTTGGTAAAGATTCTATGAGTATGCGCAGCTCTTGGCATGATCAAGGTATAGATAAATCTGTTACTGCACCATTGTCTTTGATTATCTCAGCATTTAGTAAAACCCCTGATGTCAAAGCACAAAAAACACCACTTTTAAACAGCGATACAAATTCTTTATTGTATCTAGTGGATTTAGGCTTTGGCAAAAATCGCATGGGGGGATCGTGCCTGGCACAAGTCTACAACCAACTTGGTGACGAAACCCCTGATCTTGACAATGTTGATGCATTTAAACAATTCTTCAGTCTGATTAATCAGCTTAATAAAGACAATCTGATTGGTAGTTATCATGATCGTTCTGATGGCGGGGTTATAACCACATTGCTAGAGATGGCCTTTGCCTCACACTTAGGGCTTGATATCGTAATTGATAACAATGTAATTGAAACATTATTCACCGAAGAGCTCGGCTGTGTTGTTCAGGTCAGTGATAATAATGCCGATACGGTTTTATCAAAATTTAAAGAGTCAGGCCTTGGTGATGCTATTTATCCTATCGCTAAAATTAACAACACTGATCAAATCAATATTTTGCATAATGGTGAACAAATCTATAGTCAAAACCGCGCTAAATTACAAAAACTGTGGTCTAAGACTTCCTATGAAATTGCCAAACTAAGAGACAATCCACAGTGCGCTGAAGAAGAATTTAAATCCATTGACGAACAAACCAATGGTCTTGTGTTTAATACCACTTTTGATATCAATGAATCAATCACATCAATCTATATTGGTCAATCCGTCCAACCCAAAGTAGCGGTTTTACGTGAACAAGGTATTAACGGGCAAATTGAGATGGCAGCAGCCTTTACCAAAGCCGGTTTTGATGCCATCGATGTGCACATGAGCGATATACTTTCTGGGCGCATATCATTGGCTGACTTTAAAGGACTTGTGGCCTGTGGTGGCTTTTCCTATGGTGATGTCTTGGGTGCGGGTCGTGGTTGGGCATCTTCGATTCTTTATAACCCTCAAGCAAAAGACAATTTTGCTGAGTTTTTTATGCGAGATGATAGTTTTGCTTTGGGAGTATGTAACGGCTGTCAAATGCTCTCCAACCTAACCGATATCATTCCTGGTACACAAAATTGGCCAAGCTTTAATCGCAATGTCTCTGAACAGTTTGAAGCCCGATTCTCATCGGTTAAGATAGCCAATTCTAACTCTATTTTCCTAAATGGTATGTCGGGTTCAACCATGCCAATCGCCATTGCCCATGGTGAAGGCAGAGCCTTATTTAAAGGGGATGATCTAAGTGCGGGTGTGATGCATTATGTCGATCATCACAATCAATTAACACAAAACTACCCACACAACCCTAATGGCTCAGATGCTTCGGTGGCTGGCGTGACCAACGAATCTGGTCAAGTCACCATCATGATGCCACATCCTGAGCGTGTCTTTAGAGCGGTGCAATGTTCATACCACCCTGATGATTGGCAAGAGCGTAGCCCTTGGATGCGTATGTTTGAAAATGCCAGAGCCTGGGTTGACTAACTATCGCCTCGTTCGTTCTAGTCGCAAAACACTCAGTTTGCAAATCAATAAAGATGCCGAGCTGATTGTCAGAGCGCCTAATCGATTGTCTGTTAAAAAAATTGAACAATTTATTGATGAAAAATCAGCTTGGATTGATCAAAAACAACAAAAAATTAAACAACAGTATTCAACTGTTTGTTATCAAGATGGGGAAAAATTTTTATACCTTGGTGAATCTTACCCGTTAAAAATCGTACAACAGAATAATCCTAAACTTGATTTTGACGGGTGTTATTTTTACCTTTGTGAAAAAGGCAAAGAGCAATTCAAACACTGGTACAAAGCGCAATTTAAGAAAATTGCCCTACCCAGACTGGCCTTCTACTCTGATCAATCTCAACTGTCATACAATCAAGTGAGGGTTAAGTCACAAAAAACCCTTTGGGGGTCTTGTAGCCCTGCCAATAATATTAATCTAAATTATTTATTGATACAATCACCGATCGAGGTAATCGACTATGTTATTGTGCATGAGTTATGCCACATAAGGCACAAGAATCATTCAAAAGATTTTTGGAATTTGGTTGAATCTATTTTGCCAAATTACAAGAAAAACCGACAATGGTTAAAAGAAAATGGCTACAAATTACATAATTTGTAGCCGATAAATATTAAATATTATTTATTGCCAAAATCGTTAGTGGCTTTTTCCATTGCTTCTTGCAAAGTACCCATTTCAGCCATTTCAACAATAATATCACCACCGCCTACTAATTCAGAATTAAAGTAAATTTGCGGAAATGTTGGCCAATCTGCAAACTCTGGAAGGTGTTGAAATACTTCCTGGTCTTCAAACACATTCACATAAGCGAACTCTACACCTGTTGAGGCAAGGGTTTGCGCAGCACGTGCTGAAAACCCACATTGTGGAAATTGTGGTGTGCCCTTCATATAAAGAACGATAGGTGCACTGTCTACTTGTTTTTGAATTCTTTCTAATACGTCCATACTTACTTCCTTATAAAGACTAAAAACCGAGTATTATACTATGGTAATAACCTCGATACAATTTAGTCTATTTTAACCGCTTGTGAGACTGTGTATTTCTGTCCTTGTTTGATTTTTTTGTAATTTCCAAAAACAGACTTGAAATTATTTTTAACAAAACTGCGCAGACCGTTAATAGTTACAAAAGTTATTTTGGCACCTGGTTTCATCGCATCAAAAGCATCATACAGCATAATACTAAGTTGCTCTCTGCCAACTTTAGCAGGTACATTCGATACCACTTGATCAAAACGAACATCGGGGTCAATTTGTGCAAAAGCATCAGAAAGATAGGCTCTTGCATTAGTGAGTTGATTGAGTGCGATGTTTTGATTCGACAACTCTATCGCCACAAAATCTTTATCCACCATGTGGATTTGTGCTTCAGGGTTAGATTTAGCCATTGCTATACCAATGGGACCATAACCGCATCCCAAATCCAAACAGACGTCCTTATCACCGACTTGCAGATATCGCATTAAAAGTTGTGTACCCTCATCAATGGCACGGGGAGAAAACACACCCCAACGAGTCTTTAGCGTCAAATCTTGGCCCAATAATTCTACCTCAAGCGTGAGCTCTTTCTTGAGTCTGGGAATATCTGATCGAGTAAACATAGCCGACATTTTACTAGTATGGTTACTTGTTTTGCATGCATGATAAAATGTCGCAAATGAAAAGACCGGAATTACTCTCCCCTGCAGGCAGTTTAAAACACATGCGATATGCTTATGCCTATGGTGCAGATGCTGTTTACGCAGGACAACCTAGATACAGCTTGCGTGTGCGCAACAATGATTTTGATTTTGAAACCCTAAAACAAGGCATTGACGAAGCCCATTCAGTGGGCAAAAAATTCTTTGTGGCATCCAATGTTATCCCACATAACAACAAAATTAAAACCTATATGGATGACATTGGCCCTGTTATTGAGCTCGCACCTGATGCGCTCATCATGGCCGACCCTGGTTTGATCATGATGGTGAAAGAAAAATATCCAGAGCAGGTCATTCATCTATCAGTTCAGGCTAATGCCATTAATTATGCCACCGTTAAATTCTGGAAAAATGCGGGTATCAGTCGAATTATTCTCTCACGTGAACTCTCGCTTGATGAGGTTAGGGAAATTCGCCAAGAGTGCTCTGATATTGAGTTGGAGGTTTTTGTCCATGGTGCACTTTGCATTGCCTATTCAGGACGCTGTTTACTTTCGGGTTATTTTAATCATAGAGACCCGAATCAAGGTACCTGCACCAACTCGTGTCGATGGAAATACGATGTAAAACCCGCAGAAGAAACATTAGAAGGAGACATTAAAGCCATTGATATTGGGCAAAACGACAGTCAAGATCAGGTTGTATTACTTGAGGAGGAGGGTCGTCCAGGTGAGCTGATGCCAGCTTATGAAGATGAACATGGCACTTATATTATGAATTCTAAAGACCTGCGTGCAGTGGAACATGTGCATACGCTTACTAAGATGGGTATTGATTCTCTTAAAATTGAAGGGAGGACCAAATCACATTATTACGCTGCCCGAACAGCACAGGTCTATAAACAAGCCATTGACGATGCGATGGCAGGTCGTGAGTTTAATCCACAGGCATTTGGGGTTTTGGAAAATCTGGCCAATCGTGGCTATACCGATGGTTTTTATCGTCGCCACCAGCCTGAAGAGTTGCAAACTTATTTTGATAATTATTCTCGCTCAAATAAACAACAAGTGGTGGGTGAGATTCAACAATATGAAGATGGTAAAGCTTTGATTGAAGCTAAAAACAAATTCAGTGTTGGTGATTCAATTGAGGTGATTCTGCCCAGCGGGTGTTTTAATACCACAGTAGAATCTATGATTGATGAGCACAATAACCCCCTTGATGTTGCCAAAGGCAGTGGTTATCGCGTATGGATACCCATGCCTAAGATTGATCCAAACTTAGGCTTTATCGCCAGAAATTTTGATGAAAAAATCAAAATTAAAAATAAAAATATTCAAAAAGACCCAAATCAGAAAATTCGTCGCCCAGCTTGGTAGTCAATTCTTAATTAAAACTTTGATAAAGTATAATGGTGTTTTTGTCGTTAGAAACACTGTGTTAGAGCAAATTCAATCGCCAGCTGATTTAAAAGAAATAAGTGCTGAAGAGTTGCCATCTTTGGCTGAAGAAATCAGAAGCTTTTTAATTGAAAATACCGAAAAAACCGGTGGTCATTTGGCGCCTAATTTGGGCACGGTAGAACTGACTATTGCCATGCATAGGGTGTTCGATACACCAAAGGACAGTTTTGTATTTGATGTAGGGCATCAGGCTTACACACACAAAATTCTCACTGGTCGCATGGACAGAATGCACACACTTAGGCAAAAAGACGGGATTTCTGGTTTTACCAAGCGCTCTGAAAGTGAACACGATGTTTTTGGCGCTGGGCACTCTTCTACTTCCATCAGTAGCGCATTGGGTATTGCAATTGCCAATCAAATCAATGGCAATGACAACAAATCTGTGGCTGTGATTGGTGATGGAGCACTCACAGGAGGTATGTCATTTGAAGCCCTTAATCACGCTGGGGATTGTGACGCTAATTTGCTGATCATTTTGAATGATAACGAGATGTCAATATCCAAAAATGTTGGTGCCATGAGTAAATATCTCACCAAATTAATGTCAGGCAAGGTTTATTCAACCATGAAATCTAAATCGTTAAAACTTCTTGAGGGTATGCCGGTAATTAGAGAATTTGCCAAACGCTCGGAAGAGCATTTAAAAGGCATGGTTTTACCTGGCACGTTATTTGAAGAATTGGGTGTGGACTATTTTGGTCCAATTGACGGACACGATTTACCTACTTTAGTCACCACCATGGAAAACCTTAAAAAACACAAAAAACCCACTATCTTGCATATCATCACGCAAAAAGGTAAGGGGCTGGAGACGGCTGAAAATGATCCTTGCAAATTTCATGGCATTGCACCCTCTTCGGCACAAGCTTCTAATACCCCAAGTTACAGTGCAGTTTTTGGCCAATGGTTAATTGACAAAGCAACAATTGATAAAACTTTAATGGCCATCACTCCTGCCATGGGTGCAGGTTCTGGTATGAGTGAGTTTGAAAGTCAATTTCCTGAGCAGTACTTCGATGTAGGCATTGCTGAACAACATGCTTTGACTTTTGCAGGTGGTCTGGCCACACAAGGCTTAAAACCCGTGGTAGCAATCTATTCTACCTTTTTACAACGAGGGTACGATCAACTGATTCACGATATTGCATTACAAAATTTGGATGTGGTATTTGCCATTGATCGCGCTGGATTGGTGGGTAATGATGGTGCTACTCATGCCGGTAGTTTCGACTTGAGCTTTTTGCGATGTGTGCCTAATTTGGTTATTATGGCGCCCAGTAGTGCGACACAAATGTATCAAATGCTAAACACTGCATTTGATACCCCAGGGATACTGTGTGTGCGCTACCCCAGAGCGCAAGCAAACGATCAAGATTTTGCTTCAAACTCAACCATTGAAATTGGCAAGGCCAAGATTATTAGAGAAGGTAAAAAAAATGCCATTTTGGCTTTTGGCACGACTTTGCAAGAGGCAATAACTGCAGGAGAAAAAACCAATGCCACTGTGGTTGATATGCGTTTTGTCAAACCCTTGGATGAGAAGCTGATACTTTCCTTATCAAAATCTCATAAACACCTAATCAGTATTGAGGATAATGTAATCAGTGGTGGTGCCGGTAGTGCTATTAGTGAGCTCCTACATCAGCATGAATCTGATACTAAATTAACAATACTTGGATTGCCTGATGAGTTTACTGAACAAGGTTCACAACAACAGTTGTATAAACTCTATGGCCTTGATACCGACGCAATAGTGGATGCTGCTTCGTCATGAAAAAAACACTCAAACGTATCAGTCCTAACCCAGAAGAGCTAAAAGCCCACAAACACTTAGGCTGGTTATCTGAGCATTTGCATAACCCCAGCTTATGGAATTTCAATAGACGTTCGATTTCTAAAGCTTTTGCTGTGGGTTTGTTTTTTGCATTTATCCCAGTGCCCTTTCAAATGCTCTTGGCAGCACCTGGTGCGGTGATATTCTCTGCCAATCTACCATTATCTGTTGCGCTGGTTTGGATTACCAATCCACTGACCATGCCACCGATTTTCTATGCTTGCTATAAATTGGGGGCTTGGGTCTTAGATGTGGGTATCGAAAAAGATTTTATTGTCTCTTTTGAATACATTTGGGAAGTGTTTGAAGTTATTTGGCAACCATTTTTATTGGGTTGCTTAATTGTCTCTGTTGTCGCCTCAACACTAGGCTATTGGACCATTCAAGGCATCTACCGTCTTAAAGCACAAAAACGCAAAAAACGCTAAATTTGATCGCGAATTTGCTTTTCTAACTCATCAACCAACGAAGCGTTATCAATTTTGGAGTGCTTGTTGCCGTTGATATAGAGTAGATTGGGCTCACCACCAGTTAGGCCAACAGAAACCTCCTTCGCCTCTCCTGGTCCATTGACCACACAGCCAATCACCGCCACATCAATCGGGTCAGTGATATCCTCTAGGCGAGATTCCAATTCATTCACCACTTTAATCACGTCAAATTTTTGTCTTGAACAAGATGGACAAGCAATAAGGTTTACACCTTTTTTTCTTAAGTGTAGAGATTTTAAGATATCAAAACCTACTTTTACTTCATTGACTGGATCAGATGCCAATGACACACGAATGGTATCACCAATACCCTCAGACAACAATAAACCTAATCCAATTGAGGATTTAACTGTGCCTGCATGCAGACTGCCTGACTCGGTGATACCCAGGTGTAGAGGATTGTCAATTTGTGTGGCCAGCTGCCTATAAGCAAAAACTGTCATAAAAACCTCTGAAGCTTTGAGTGACACTTTGTAATTGTCAAAATTTAACCGATCCAGAATATCAATGTGCCTAAATGCAGACTCCACCATGGCCTCAGGTGTTGGCTCGATGTATTTTTTTTGAAGGTCTTTCTCTAGTGATCCAGCATTCACACCTATACGAATTGGAATATTATGATGTTTTGCAGCGGCAATTACCTGACTTATCCGATCTTCTTTGCCAATATTGCCCGGGTTGATACGCAAGCAATCTGCACCATAGTCGGCAACCTTAAGGGCGATTTTATAATCAAAATGAATGTCAGTAATCAGTGGTATATCAACTTGCTGTTTGATTTTTTTAAAAGCTTCGGCAGCATCCATGGTTGGTACCGAAACTCTCACCAAATCAGCACCAGCTTTTGCAATCGATTGAATTTGCTCCACTGTGGCTTTCACATCGCAAGTGTCTGTATTGGTCATACTTTGCACAGAGATTGGCGCATCGCCACCGATGGCGACATCGCCAACAAAAATTTGTTTTGATTTTCTTCTGGTTATGGTGTGTATTGGTTTCACTGTGTCTTTGGTTTTTGAATAAGAATTATTTCATCCAGATTTTCTACCACACTAGGTGTTTCAATAATGCCGATTGGCAATGCGCTTTGTTTGACATTTGAACTTGGTGGCGATGTTTGGGTAGCTTGTGGTTCACTGATAACGATAATATTGGTTTTGGGTTTTTGTGTATTTTTTACAATACCACCTTGATCATACCAATAGGCTACAAAACCAATGATTGCCATTAGTAAAAAAATAAGAATTGGTACCTTCTTTGAGCGCCTCTTTTTTGGATAATAATCAATGCCGTCTAACATCTACCCTTCTTGTTTTGTCCTTAACTTGCCCCACCAGTTGTCCACATGCACCATCTACATCATCGCCACGTGTTCGTCTGGTTGTTGTTCGAATGCCTTTATTGTGCAAAATATCTTGAAATTTACTAATTGTAGCCGCTTTTGAACGTGCATACTCAGTTTTTGGAAATGGATTAAAGGGAATAAGGTTTACTTTTGCTTCCAACCCTTTTAACAATTTTGCCAATGCCAAAGCCTGATTGGCAGAATCATTAACACCATCAAGCATCACATATTCAAATAAAACATGCCTTTGTTGTTCTCCAGACTCAAGATAATGTCGACAAGCTTTTAATAATTCTTTAATTGGATATTTTTGGTTAATAGGAACCAGGACATCTCTGAGTGCATCATCGGGTGCGTGTAGTGAAATTGCCAAACTCACAGGCGTGGTATCAGCCATACGATAAAGCGCAGGAACAATACCAGAAGTGGAGATGGTTACTTTACGACGTGAGAGGCCAAATGCCAAATCATCAAGCAACAAATCACAAGCATCATAGACAGATTTTTCATTCAGTAGTGGTTCGCCCATGCCCATGAACACCACATTGGTGATTCTCCTATTCTTTGTTCGCAGATAAGTAGCAGCGATGATCACCTGAGCAATAATCTCAGCAGTGGATAGGTTGCGGTTAAAACCTTGCATACCTGTAGAACAAAAAGTACAAGCCAAAGAACAACCCACTTGAGAAGAGATACACAAAGTACCTCTTGTTTTTTCAGGAATATAAACCGTCTCAATATGATTATTAAGCCCTAGGTCAATCACCCATTTAACCACACCATCACTGGATTGTTTTTCACTCACTATCTCTGGCAGACTTAAGGTGGCAACTTGCGCAAGCTTATCTCTTAGCGCTTTTGATAAATTGAGCATATTGTCAAAATTAAGCTCATGCTGATGATAAATCCATTGCATGATTTGTTTGGTTCGATAGGGTTTCTCCCCTAGTTCAGAGAAAAAACGACCAAAGTCTTTCTGAGTTAGCCCCAGTAAATTGAGTTTGTCTTGTTTGTTTGCCATAAAACAAAAATAGCACAGACTTGGCTGTGCTACTTATTAAATAACCAAGGTTAAATTAACGCGTTCTTGGGCAAATACCATCTTCGCCAAAGAAGTAATCAATCTCAATCTGGGCATTTTCTAATGAGTCAGAACCGTGCACTGCATTCTCATCTAAGGTTTCGGCAAAATCAGCACGAATGGTACCAGGCTCTGCTTCCTGTGGATTGGTTGCGCCCATAATTTCACGGTGCTTTGCAACGGCATTTTCACCCTCTAATACCTGAACCATCACAGGTCCGGAAGTCATAAATTCGACCAAATCTTTGAAAAAAGGACGATCCTTGTGCACCGCATAAAAACCGCCTGCTAGTGCGTCGTCTAAGTGTAGCATTTTAGCGGCTACGATTTTAAAACCTGCCTGTTCAAAACGCGAATAGATTTGCCCTATAACATTTTTACTTACTGCATCAGGCTTAATAATTGACAATGTTCTTTCCATGATTGACTCCGTTTATCAAAAAAATGCGATTATTTTACCTGAGTGCCGTGTTTTCGTCGCTTGCAAATCAAAACACCTTAATTGAGAAATAAAAAAAGCACCCGAAGGTGCTTTTTTTATTTGCCTGTTATCAGACTAATTCACTGCATCTTTTAATGCTTTACCGGCTTTAAAAGCGGCTACATTAGATGCTGGAATATTAATACTTGCGCCTGTTTGTGGGTTACGGCCTGTGCGTGCTGCACGACTTCTAACCACAAAAGAACCAAAACCGGTTAATTGAACACCGTCACCGGCAGCCATTGCACCTGTAATTGCTTCAGTTGTTGCATTCAATGCACGCTGTGCATCGGCTTTTGATAGATTTGCTGATGATGCAATTGCATCGATAAGTTCTGCTTTGTTCATTCTTTCTCCTCAATTGTTAGTTGTTAACTAAGATAGCTAAAAGCTAAGGGTTAGCTGTTAAGGAGGTAAGAGAAATGAAAATCACTGTCATTGTACTCGCTAACCCCCAACTATTAGCTAGTTTCTATTATAAGCAAAAAAAATAGATTAAAACAATAAAATGTAAAAAAATCGACCTTTAGCGTTGATTTTCTTTCAAGGCTCTGCGCTTGTCTCTTTCCCAGTCTCTGGCTTTGATATCTTGTCTTTTATCGTGTTCTTTTTTTCCTTTGGCTAGGCCAATCTCAAGCTTAACTCTAGACTTGTTCCAATAGAGTTTTAGTGCCACGATAGTGGCACCTTTTTGGTTGACTTTGTCACGCAGTCGATCAATCTCTTGTCGATGTAATAATAATTTTCTTGTACGTGTGGGATCGGTGTTGATGTGCGTTGATGCCTGTTTAAGTGGGGAGATGTGCGCACCAAACAAAAATATTTCGTTGTCTTTTAGAATGACATAACTCTCTTTTAGCTGCACACGACCCTCTCTTAAGCTTTTTACTTCCCATCCTTGTAAAGAAAGACCAGCTTCTAAAGTTTGTTCGATAAAATAATCATGCCTTGCTTTTTTATTAACAGCAATCGTATTAGAACTTGTTTTTTTTGTCTTTTTACTCATGAATTAATTTTTGTCATGCATCATATTTCTAAAAGTGCCATCGTGCCTTATACTTGTGAACAAATGTTTACACTGGTCAATCAGGTTGAAAAATACCCAGATTTTCTCAATTGGTGCTCAGGCGCTTTTATTTTAAATCAAACAGATGAACAAATTAAAGCCTCGGTAAAAATAAACAAAGGCGCTTTTAATCAATCATTTACCACACTCAATAGAGTTTATCCGTTTGAGAAAATAAATATGCAATTAGAAGATGGGCCTTTTTCTCATCTATCTGGTGATTGGTTGTTTGTGCCACTGGGAGAAGATGCTTGTAAAGTGAGTTTAGAATTACAATTTAGCTTTGCCTCCAAAATCATGGATATGGCAATATCGCCAGTATTTACCTCTATTGCCAATTCACAACTTGATGCCTTTGTCACAAGAGCCAAATCAACTTATGGCTAAGACCTATTTGTTTAACAAGCCTTTTGGTGTGTTGTGTCAATTCAGTGGTGAAGGTATCAACTTATCGGATTTTATTTCAACTAAAAATATCTACCCTGCAGGACGCCTAGATAAAGATTCAGAAGGTCTATTGTTACTTACTGATGACGGTTCCTTGCAACATCGAATATCACACCCTAAATTTGATAAGCAAAAAACTTATGTATTACAGGTTGAAGGCAAAATCACCGATGATGCCATCACAAAGCTTTGCCAGGGTGTGATGCTAAAAGACGGTATGACCAAACCTGCTAAAGTGCGAAAAATCATTCAACCACAATGGCTTTGGTTAAGAGAGCCACCCATTCGTAGTCGTAAAAACATTCCAACTTCTTGGATCGAGATGACGATTAGAGAAGGTAAAAATAGACAAGTAAGGCGCATGAGTGCACATGTGGGTTTCCCAACTTTGCGCCTCATAAGAACACACATAGATCAATGGAGCTTAGAAGGACTTAACAGTGGCGAATACAAACGCATTTGAGCTGGCTCATCAGGCTCTAATGAGCCAATCCATTCATGAGAAAGTTGCGCTCACACAAAAATTAAATCAGCTTAAAGATACCCATCAACTTGATTACGATAAGCACATCCCTGTTCACGGCATTGAAGATCCAGGAAGACCCAAAAAACCGAAATTAGTTAAATTTGGCGCTGTGCCCAAAAGAGATCAGTCCGACATGGGCATGATTAAAACCATCCATGCCATCTGTCATATAGAATTTAACGCCATTAATTTGGCGCTGGATGCTGTGTATCGATTTCAAGACATGGGGCCTGATTTTCATAATGATTGGATCCAAGTAGCCTATGAAGAATCCCAACACTTTGAGATGATCCATCAATATTTAATAGAATTGGGTTATCAATATGGTGATTTTGATGCACACAATGGCCTTTGGACCATGACCCATGAAACCAACTACGATGTACTCTCAAGAATGGCATTGGTGCCTAGAGTCCTAGAAGCACGTGGTTTGGATGTCACTCCAAGTATTCAAAAAAAATTCAAAAAATCCAAATTTACAAAAATGGTGAAGATCCTAGATGTGATTTATCGTGATGAAATTGGTCATGTCAGAATTGGCAATCATTGGTTTCATGCTTTGTGCCAAGACAGAGATCTAAATCCGATTAAAACCTTTGATCGATTAATTAAAAAACACATTGGCAACCAACTCAGAGGTGTTTTTAACATCGAAGCTCGCAAGCTCACCGGCTTTACCGAGCAAGAAATTGATTATCTACAAAATTTGTAAATTTATCGCTTTAGTTTACTAAGCCAAGTGTTAATCTTGTCGGTTAAAATCTCAGCTGTGCCAGTTTCTTTGAAATAATGGTCTGCTTTGTCAATGACCATTTGCTGACTTTTTTGATTGGATGCAACATCCATTAAATCCCTTCTTTTGTCTGAATGGCGAATAACACCAGGAAAATCTTGCTCACCATAAACATCTAAGACTGGTTTTAACATCTTATCCAACGGAAACGGTTTGACAATTTTTTGTTTATAGTCGGTCGCCCCCATGCCAATGCCCACATAGGCAGAGATTTTGTCATCAGAGTATTTGTCGATATAACTCATCGACATATGCGCACCACAACCATGACCGATAAGAATAATATTATCAACACCACGCTGCTTGTAAAAATCAATAGCAGCCTCTATGCGCTCATGCGCATATGGAAAAATAGGCACATAGTCATAATATTTGGCCGATTTATCCAAAACTGGCATCTGCACGGAAAGTGTGTGCCAACCCTTCTCGGCTAAGCCCACTCTAAGTGGTTTAACCACAGTGTCCCAATTGGCGTGATAACCTCTGGAATGCAACACAATCACCCCGCCTTTAGGGTTATCGCTATCCGGTTCCATGTAAATACTAAACACCTCTTTATCACCTTTAAGAGGCAGATATTCCACATCGCCATCCATGACTGATTCTTCAATCTCACCAATCATTCGTGCTTCACGCTCAAAATCGGGCTTATCTTCGGTAAATTCGTTAAAAAATTTTCTCAAATCGTTGGGATCAAAATCCCCAAACATGGGTAATTTGGGCAACTCTGGTAAATCGGCCATTTTTGGTAAAAAAGCCAGTGTCATTTGAGAAAATAACAAAGCAAATATCAAGACTATTCTATTCAACATAATGTTCCTTTAACTGTTCTAAGGCTTTTGATGCATCAGGGTGATGATTATTTTTTGCTTGAGTGAACCAAAAATAGGCGTTCTTGATATCACCACGTTCTAGAAGCAATGATGCCAAGTTAAACTGTGCGTACTCATCCCCTCCTTCTGAAGCTCCCAACCACCAATCATACGCTTGGTCGAGGTTTTTTTCTACACCTTTGCCCTGGTAATAAAGCATGGCCAGTTCACTTTGTGCATAAGTAAGGCCCTGCATTGCTGCTTTTTCAAAATACTCAAAGGCTTTTTTATCATTAACTTTAACACCCAAACCATGTAAATAGCTCAGGCCAATATTATTTTGCGCAGGTGCATAACCCCCCTCAGCAGACTTCAACATCCAGTCAAATGCTTGATCATTACGACCTAATTGTGAAAAATTGTATCCGACAGCATACCAACGCTCAGCTGGTGTTTGCGCATAGGTATTGGATAGGAGTATAAAAAAAAGGGGCGCTATTAACGCCCCTTTTTTCAAATCAAAGATCTTCAATTACTTAGTGGTTAAACCCAGTAATTGCCAATCATTCATACCACCACGGTAGTATTTGATCTTGTCTTGTGGATAACCCATAGTCAATAGTGCTCTAATCGCTGCTGGAGACTGACCACACCATGAACCGTTACAGAACAAGTATAGTGTCTTAGCATTGTCGTAGTTTAGAACGCCGTCCATATCTTTAACGCCGAACTGCGCTGTTAAGATATCAACCACAGCCATTGGGTCTTTCGCCAAGGCTTTAGAGTTTAGCTTGGTAAAAGGAACGTTAACCGCATGTGGTACAGTACCTTTTTTAGCCCAACCTGGTGTTCTTGCATCAATTACCATCACAGATTTATCGCCACCTGCTGTATCACGTGCAGCGTGAATCACATCCAATTCTGATACCGTTGCAACTCTTGCTGGCAAGAATGGCTCGGATGGTTGGATACAAAACGGCGGACAAGGACGAGATGTCTTTGCAAATGCAGGGTTTACTGTATTGGCGTTGTTTTGGTTACGAGAGATACCCGCAACTTCACTTACACCTTTAACAATACCCACTGGTTTACCTGCTGGTTTATCTTTACAAGCGTTATTCCAGTTGTGACCTGAACCACAATAGGCAGCTTGTGCACCAAAAGCAAGTGTAGATAAAGCTACTGCTGCTATTAGTTTAGTTTTCATAATAATCTCCTAGTTAAGTGATAGGTGGCTACAAGAGCCACCTAAAAACAATTATTTAGTTGTTAAACCTAGAGATTTCCAAGAGTTCATACCACCACGGTAGTATTTGATCTTGTCTTGTGGATAACCCATAGTCAATAGTGCTCTAATCGCTGCTGGAGACTGACCACACCATGAACCGTTACAGAACAAGTATAGTGTCTTAGCATTGTCGTAGTTTAGAACGCCGTCCATATCTTTAACGCCGAACTGCGCTGTTAAGATATCAACCACAGCCATTGGGTCTTTCGCCAAGGCTTTAGAGTTTAGCTTTGTGAAAGGAACGTTGACTGAATGTGGAATTGTGCCTTTTTTAGCCCAACCTGGTGTTCTTGCATCGATTACAACCAAACCTTTGTCGCCACCAGCCACATCGCGTGCAGCGTGAATGATGTCTAGTTCAGTTACTGTATCAACTTCCGCAGGTGAGAACGGGTGTGTTGGCTGGATACAGAATGGAGGACATGGACGAGATGTCTTCGCAAATGCTGGATCAATCGTTGCTTTGTTATCTTGGTTACGAGAAATACCCGCAACTTCCATAACGCCTTTAACGATACCTACGGCTTTACCCGATGCTTTTTCTGCTAAAACTGCAGAAGATGTTGATAGAACAGCAGCTACTGCTGTGCTCACTACTAATGTTTGAAGTTTCATACTTCTTCTCCTCTTTTATATATATAAAATAACTCTTACGAGTTTATATTTATAGCTCCCCCATCTAGGAATTGCTACAAATCCCTATTACTAATCGCAGCTTGGTTCTTCTTCTAAGTTGTGATTAGCGTAAAAATCCATCACGCATTCTTCGCGTTCATCGTCTTCTTTTTCTTCGCAAGCATCTCTGGCTGCGTCACGAATAACTTGTTTTTGTGCTTCTGTTGCATCAGGACCTGACAATGGTGCATGATTACCGTCTGCAATGACATTTAATGAGCCCAATCCAAATAATACTGCAAATAGCACTGATATTTTTTTCACTACTTCTCTCCTTATTTTTTTTCCAAAACCATATTTATACCATTTGCAACAGTAATTACAAGCTTTTTTTTAAATTTCTATATATTATAATATTCTTATAAATTAGCGTCCAAAACGCAATCTATAGTAACCCACTCGAGCAAATTCACCCTGGTGTTTTTTATTTACCCATGTTAATTAAATTCATCCATGGCCTCATTCGCCAAAGCATCGGCTATTTCATTACCAACATCACCACTATGGCCTTTTACCCAATGCCAAGAGACGTTATGCTGAAGATTAAGAGAATCCAATTGTTGCCATAGCGCTAGATTTTTAACCGGTTTTTTGCTCGCTGTTTTCCATCCTTTGGCTTTCCAATTATCTATCCATTCATTAATACCATTCATGACATATTTGGAATCGGTATACAGCTCAATTGCAATGGTTTTGGATTTAATCGCCTCTAATGCTTTTATGGCTGCAGTTAATTCCATTTGATTATTGGTAGTATCGGCTTTAGCGCCTTTTAGTTTTTTCTCGTGTTTGCCATAACGTAACCACACACCCCAACCACCAATGCCAGGGTTGCCACGACATCCGCCATCTGTGTAGATTACAATTTTATCCATCAACATTCACCTGTAACCAATACTCCAACAAAGCCAAATGCCATAATCTAGATCCATTGAGTGCCGTCATATAATTTTGTGGGTTGTTAATAACTTGCTTGACAAATGTTTGATTATAGATACCACGATTAATACATTGCGAAGAATTAAGAATATCTCGCATAAAATCCAAAAACTCACCACGAACATACTTAAGTGC
Source organism: uncultured Piscirickettsiaceae bacterium (assembly GCA_964647705.1). Taxonomy (GTDB): domain Bacteria; phylum Pseudomonadota; class Gammaproteobacteria; order PS1; family Pseudothioglobaceae; genus CAZYIW01. Next base: position 3,949 of record CAZYIW010000008.1, on the reverse strand, counting down.
TGGCATAGGGAAATAACCTTTTTTACGATCAATCACACTGTCTGGGAGTAAACCGCGCGCAATTTGCTTTAAGGGATATTTACCATGATCTTTCATTTTTAAGCTTGGTGCTATACTCAGTGCATGTTCAACCAAATGATGGTCCATAAACGGCACACGTGCTTCTAAACCCCAAGCCATGGTCATGTTATCCACACGTTTGACAGGATCATCGACTATCAACCGAGTGATATCAGTTCGAAATACTTTATCCATAAATTCATCGGCATCTGGCTTTAAAAATTCATGACTCAACCAATCCTGTGTGCTATTGCCACAATGATATTTACTTTTTATGGTTTGCAAATACTCTTCATAAGATCTATCCACATAATGCTTGGCAAAACGCTCAACCTCACTGCCACTTTCTTGATGCATACGAGGATACCAAAAATATCCTGCAAAAACCTCGTCTGCACCCTGTCCTGACAAAACCACTTTGATGTGCTTTGATACTTGCTCGGACAACAGATAAAATGCAACGGCATCTTGCCCAACCATGGGTTCAGCCATATTTTCTACCGCCTCAATCAAACGTGGTAAAACCTCTTGATTACTGATAGTGTATTTATGATGCTTGGTGTTAAATTTTTCAACAATTTGATCAGAATATTCAAACTCTGAACCTGCTTCATCATCAATGTCCTCAAAGCCAATAGAAAAGGTTCGTACATCCTGATGCCCTGCTTCACGAAGCAACCCAACCAAAAGAGAAGAATCCAACCCTCCTGAGAGTAATACGCCAATGGGTACATCAGAAGCGTCCATACGTTTTAAAACGGCTTTTGTTAGTAACTCGTGTGTCTTTTCAATTTGCTCTTGTTCAGAGATTTTTTGATCAAATCTTTGAGCTTTGGGATACCAATAAGTTTTTTCAGATATCTTGCCAGACTTGTTAATACTCAATGTTGTACCTGGTCTTAATTTTTTTATATTTTTTAAAATGGTGTTGGGTGCAGGCACCACGCCATGGAGCGAGAGTTGTTGTTGGAGAGCAATAGAATTGATATCGGTATTTACGCCTAAAGCAACAAGGGCTTGTGTATTTGATGCAAAGCTAAATGCGTCATTGTTGAGATTGAAATACAAAGGCTTGATACCCATACGATCTCTTGCAACAAACAGCTTGTTTTTTTGCTTATCCCAAATGCAAAAAGCAAACATACCATCAAAATGCTCAACACAAGCCTCACCCCATAAGTGGTAGGCTTTGAGAATCACCTCAGTATCAGAGTGTGTCGCAAACTCATGGCCTTTTTTGATTAAATCAGCGCGCAGAGTTTTGTAGTTATAAATCGTGCCATTAAAGACTAAAACCAAGTCTAGCGCTTGATCTACCATCGGCTGATTGGCTTTTTGAGAAAGATCAATAATAGAGAGTCTTTGGTGCCCGAGACCAATATTATCTTGTAGATATTGTCCGCTGGCATCTGGACCACGGCGCTTGATTTTATCCATCATGGTTTCAATATGGCCACGTCTGACTGGCTGATTATCAAAACGGAATTGGCCACAAATACCGCACACGAGATTACCTCTTGTATAAAATGTTTTATTTTATCAATATCTGTATCTCGCCTAGTAAATTATGGCTAAAACACTCTACGATAAACTCATGGACGCACATATTGTCCGTGAACAAGATGGCACTGCCCTTATCTATATTGATCGGCAGTTAATCCATGAGGTCACCTCGCCTCAGGCTTTTGAAGGTCTTCAAATAGCCGGTAGAAAACCTTGGCGAAAAAAAGCCAATTTAGCGGTTCCTGATCACAATGTACCAACCACTGATCGTTCTGGTGGTGTTAAGGATATTGAAGATCCAATTTCTAAATTGCAAATCCAAACCCTAGATGAAAATTGTCAAACCTTTGACATTGATGAGATTCAAATGAACGATGTTAGACAAGGTATAGTGCATGTGGTAGGGCCTGAACAAGGTGCTACTCTCCCTGGCATGAGTATCGTTTGTGGAGATTCGCACACCTCGACTCACGGGGCATTAGGCGCCTTGGCTTTTGGTATTGGCACTTCAGAAGTGGAACATGTCCTAGCCACGGGGTGTCTTTGGCAAGAACGCTCTAAGAACATGAAAATTGAAGTCAACGGTGTACTCCAACCTTGGGTGAGCGCCAAAGATGTGGCACTTTATATAATCGGGCAAATCGGTACAGCCGGTGGCACGGGTTATGCCATTGAATTTGCAGGCTCAACCATTGAGAATCTATCGATTGAGGGGCGTATGACATTGTGCAATATGGCCATCGAAGCCGGTGCCCGCGTGGGCATGGTGGCAGTTGATGATAAAACCATTGACTATGTTAAAGATCGGGCACTTGCACCTAAAGGTGAAGATTGGGAAAAAGCTTTGAAATATTGGAAAACACTACACTCCGATAAAGGTGCACAGTTTGATCAAGTTGTGGCGTTAGACGCCAAAGATATTAAATCACAAGTGACTTGGGGCACTTCTCCTGAGATGGTGGTATCCATCGATGGAAAGACACCGGATCCGAGAAAAATCAACGACCCGGTTAAAGCACAAAGCATTGACAATGCACTAAACTATATTCATTTAAAAGCCAATACACCAATGAATTCAGTGCCTATTGACAAAGTTTTTATCGGCTCTTGCACCAACTCTCGTATTGAAGATTTACGGATCGCAGCCAAAGTGCTAAAAGGTAAACACATTGCTGACAATGTTAAATTGGCATTGGCGGTTCCTGGTTCTGGTCTGATTAAACAACAAGCAGAAGCTGAAGGTTTGGACCAAATCTTTATAGATAGTGGATTTGAATGGCGTGAGGCAGGCTGTTCAATGTGCTTGGCCATGAATGCTGATAAATTAGAGCCAGGGGAGAGATGTGCTTCGACCTCTAATCGTAACTTCGAAGGTCGCCAAGGTCAAGGTTCTTTTACGCATTTAGTTAGCCCTGCTATTGCTGCTGCCAGTAGTATTGCTGGGCACTTCTCGGGGGTAGAATAATATGCAAAAATTCACAACTCTTAGCTCAATTGCCGCACCACTTGATCGTGCAAATGTTGACACCGATGCAATTATTCCCAAACAATTTTTAAAATCAATTAAGCGTTCAGGTTTTGGGCCAAATTTATTCGATGAATGGCGTTATCTTGATCACGGTGAGCCGGGTATGGATAACTCTAAACGCCCTATTAATAAGGATTTCGTGCTGAATAAAGATCAATATCAAGGTGCACAAATATTATTAGCGCGTGAGAACTTTGGTTGTGGCTCTTCCAGAGAGCATGCTCCTTGGGCATTGGCCGATTATGGTTTCAGAGCCATTATTGCACCGAGTTTTGCTGATATTTTTTATAACAACTGTTTTAAAAACGGCATTTTGCCAATTGTGCAAACCAACAAAACCATGGATACTTTGTTTGCATTTAACGGCGAAATTACCATTGATTTGGCCAAGCAAACCATCTCTGCTGATGACAAAGTCTACAGCTTTGAAGTTGATGCAGAAAGAAAAAGGCGTTTGATCAGTGGTTTAGACGATATTGGTTTAACGCTTCAATATGCAGATGACATCAAAGCTTTTGAGAAGAATTATTTCCAAAAATATTCTTGGTTATAATTAGCCTTAATGATTGGACAACTCACTGGCAAAATCTTAGAAAAAAACCCACCTGAAATCTTACTTGAGGTTGCTGGTATTGGCTATGAAGTGCTTTGTCCAATGCCTACTTTTTACAATCTTGAAGCGCAAAAAAACATCAGTCTATATACGCACTTACATGTCAAGGAAGATGCTCACACGCTATACGGCTTTGCCTCTAAAGATGAAAAAACGCTTTTTAGAGAACTGATAAAAGTCAGTGGCATTGGCCCTAAAGTGGCGTTGGCCATTCTCTCCCACTTAAGCATTCACCTACTGATGAA
>CAZYIW010000007.1:0-46341 GCA_964647705.1 uncultured Piscirickettsiaceae bacterium | reverse complement strand
AAATTTGGCTGGGCTGGCAGGATTCGAACCTGCGCATGACGGGATCAAAACCCGTTGCCTTACCGCTTGGCGACAGCCCAATTGTGTAGCGGAGAAGTATTGAGCGCTTTTGCCACAAAACCCGACCACTTGTTTGGCAGTTTATTAAGCGCAACCAACGCTTGCTCCTTGGTTTCAAATTCTGCAAAAACACAACTGCCTGAACCAGTCATTCTAGGTTCATATAGGTGGTGATTGGTTGATTTTAGATGTGTTAGTGCTTCCAAAATCTCACCTTCTAGCTCACCCGCTGCATCAAGACAATCGTTATGTGGATTTGATATCTCGGAGAAATCGCATATTTTCCCTATCGGTGCTGTCATTGTCAATGCTTTGTGTGAGAATATTTCTTGGGTTGATATGTGTTTGCCAATAGATACCACCAAAAAATAGTGTGTGGGCAAAGACACAGGTGTTATTACTTCGCCTATACCACTTGCCCAAGCGCTTTTACCATGGATAAAGATTGGAACATCGGCACCCAATCTCAGCCCAAGATCACAAAGATCTTTTTGGCTTAGATGAGTTTGCCATAGGTGGTTAAGAGCAATCAGAACAGTAGCAGCATTTGAGCTCCCACCACCCAAACCACCACCACTGGGGATATTTTTAACAATCGATATATGGCATCCCTTCTTGCAACCTGTGTACTGCTGTAATAAACGAGCACTTTTAATCAGAAGATCGTCCTCATGGGGTATTTCTTCGTTGCCAATTAGGCGTTTGATTTCCCCATGTTGGGTCGATTCAATGCTAATTTCATCACCATAATCAAGCAGTTGAAAAATAGTTTCCAAGTTATGGTACCCATCATCTCTTTTAGAAATGACGTGTAGAAAAAGATTAATTTTTGCGGGTGAAAACCAAGTCTTAGGCATCGATAAAGTTTGCTCGATAATGCTTAAGTTCTTTTATAGAGTCGTGAATATCTGAAAGCGCTAGATGTGCTGACTCACCCTCTCTTATAAGAGCTGATTCGGGTTTCCAGCGCGCCACTAATTCTTTAATGGTTGAGACATCAATATGCCGATAATGAAAAAACTTCTCCAGTTCTGGCATGTAGTTATACAAAAATCTTCTGTCTTGACAAATGGTATTTCCACACATAGGTGAGGCGCCAGGATTAACATATTTTTGTAAAAATTCCATGGTTTGTATTTCGGCTTGTCTTGTAGAAATGTTACTTTCTTTGATACGTTTTACCAAACCAGATTTGTTGTGTTGTTCAGTATTCCATTCGTCCATCGCCGCCAATATTTCACTGCTTTGATGAACAGCCAAACAAGGTCCTTCAGCCAAGACATTAAGTTTGGCGTCGGTAACCACAGTGGCTATTTCAATGATCACATCTTTTTCAGGGATCAGACCTGTCATCTCCAGGTCAATCCAAATTAGGTTGGTGTCTTTATTCATATGTTTTAATTAGCAACCAGTGCTTTCACGAACAAAGTCATCTAGTTTTTGGTGAGCAGCGCCATTATTTAAAACCTCTAGCGCTTTATCAACACCCTTTTGTAAAGAGTCGGTAATGTCAGAGACGTAAATGGCAGCTCCTGCATTAAGCGCAACAATATCTTTTGCTGCACCGTCTTTTCCGTCTAATGCTTGCTGAATAAGGGCTAAAGAATCGTTAGCATCATCGGCTTTAATTTCTTCAAGATCTCCTAGCGCAAGACCAAAGTCTTCTGGCTTGATGGTGTAGGTGCTTACTTCTGTGTCCTTTAACTCAGCAACGAATGTTTCATCCGCAACAGAAATTTCATCCAACCCGTCATTAGAATGAACAACCATCACATGTTTAGAACCCAAACCCTTCAAAACATGGGCGATTGGCTCAACCAAGTCTTTGTCGTATACACCCATTACTTGATGTGGTGCTTTGGCTGGATTGGTTAACGGTCCTAAAACATTGAAGATGGTTCTAACCGCGAGTTCTTTACGAGGGCCAATGGCATGTTTCATTGCAGAGTGGTGTGCAGGAGCGAACATAAAACCAACACCAATTTTTTCGACACATTTACCAATGTCTTCAGGAGACATGTCTAAATTAACACCTGCCGCTTCAAGCACATCGGCGCTACCAGATTTAGAAGAAATGGACCGGTTACCATGCTTGGCCACTTGCCCTCCAGCTGCGGCAACCACAAAAGCAGAGGCGGTTGATATATTAAACAAACCAAGACCATCACCACCAGTACCACAAGTGTCTACCAGGTGTTTGGGATGATAAATTTGCACACCAGTAGCCAAGGAGCGCATTACCTTAGCAGCAGCGGTAATTTCTTCAACCGTTTCTCCTTTCATGCTCAACCCAACCAAAAAACCGCCGATTTGGGCATCGGTTGTTTGCCCGGTCATGATTGCGTTCATCACTTCATGCATTTCGGCTTCGGTTAAATCTTGTTTAGCGATAACTGCTTTAACTGCTTGTTGTATATTCATTGTCTGTCCATTAAATTTTCTATCTCATTAATCTCTTTTACCAGTGCTGCACTGAGTACTCGATTACCAGTCTCGGTAACCAAAACATCGTCTTCAATTCTAATGCCAATATTCCAGTAAACGGGGTCAATTTTATCATTCTTACGAATGTAGATACCAGGTTCCACTGTGGTAACCATCCCATTTTGAAAAACACGATCAGAATCAGCTTGTTTGTATTCACCTACGTCGTGTACGTCTAACCCAAGCCAATGACCCGTACCATGCATATAAAAATCAGACAGCTCGCCATCTTCTTGCAAGATACCCAATTCAACCAAGCCTTTTCTAATGACCTGACTGGCCGCTTTGTGTGGCGCACTGACCAGTTCGCCAGGCTTGATGCATTCAATCGCAGCGTATTGCGCGTCTAAAACAATTTGGTATATTTTTTTTTGCACATTGTTGAATCGACCATTGATTGGATAAGTACGAGTAATATCTGAAGCGTAATTATTAATCTCACAACCAGCATCAATTAACAATAAATCGTCTTGTTTTAGAACTGTTGAGTTATCAATATAATGGAGTACACAGGCGTTTTCTCCTCCAGCCACAATGGGCATATAAGCATGCTTAGCCTGATTTTTTGTAAACACAGAGTCAAAAATTGCTTGCACTTCGTATTCAGTTTGATTTGGCGTTACTTTTTGCATGGCTTTTTCATGCGCCAAAATAGCCACATCAACAGCGTGTTGAATTTGGTCGATTTCAAACTTATCCTTAATCAAGCGCATTTCATGAACAATAGGCCTTAAGGAATGCATTTGTATGCCTTCAACACAATTATCAATAATACAATCGAGTCCGCTGTGTCGTGAATCAAAATAGATTTTCCCGGCTTTTGATACAAATTCTGGTAGTTTGGCTTTGAGCATGGTAATAGGCAAGGCCTGATCAGCCAAAAGACTATTTGGTGCTTGATCTACTCCTAGGCGCTTTCCGTCCCAAATTTCTCTTTGAGGATCGCGATCACGCAAAAAAATTGTGTATTGATTTTGAGTCAAAACCATCACTGCCTCAGGCTCATTAAAGCCACTGAGATAGAAAAAGTCACTGTCCGCACGAAACGGAAAGTGTACGTCGCCATTTCTAATTTTTTCAGGATTGGTTGAAACAATCACCAAGTCTGTTTCACCAAGTTGGCTTAATAGTTCTTTTCTGCGGTTTTGATGTATCATATTTTCAAATCAAAAAGTGCCAATTAAGATACCATGAAACAGGTCCGCTTGTATCAAAATACAACCCTTGATATTGGAAAAAAACTCGCTCTAGATGAGTATGCTAAACATCATCTGCTTAAGGTTTTGCGCTTTCCAAAAGGTCAAGATGTCATTTTATTTAATGGAGATGGTTATGATTATCTGGCCAGAGTTGTGGAGGTTAAAAAACAATGTTTCGTTGAGATATTGACTCAGGATAAGAATTTTTCAGAATCAAAACTAGATTTGACTTTGGCACAGGGTATTGCCAAAGGCGAAAAAATGGATTTTTTAATTCAAAAAGCTGTTGAGTTAGGCGTTAATCGAATAATTCCTATTGTGAGTGAGCGTGTTGTGGTTCGCTTAAAGGCCGACAAGGCAATACGAAGACAAGCGCATTGGCAACAAATTGCCATTCATGCAGCTGAGCAATCTGGCCGCAGTATTGTTCCGAAAGTTGAAGCCCCAACAAAGCTTGACACGCTACTTGATGATCAGACCTCTTGTGGTTTTGTCCTTCATCATCGTGCAGAAAAAACCCTCAAACAAATTGACTCTTGTGAGTCTGCAATTGTACTTATCGGCCCTGAAGGAGGGCTTAGTGATAAGGAAATTAATCAAGCCACCGAGGCAAACTATATACCATTATTATTAGGAAAAAGGGTGCTCAGAACAGAAACCGCTTCTTTAGCAGTCATAGCCAATATGCAACTTTTATGGGGTAGTTAATAATTTGATTGCATCTTGAATTGGAACGAGCACATCACCAAGTTTTTTTCTAATGGCAGATCCAGTCAAACCATGGGCAGAAATAGTGCTCACCACTAAGCGTTCGCTTACACCAGATAATAAAAAACACGCCTTCACTTTTTCTTGATGAGCTAGGTTTAGTGATTCAGCCAAAGTGATAGCTTGAGTTTGCAATTTTTCAATATTGTCATAACGTTTTATCTGGGGATGGCTCAGATAGCTTCCCAATATTTCTAGAGTTCGATAAAGTACATGTTCTTGATTAATTTTTTTCAAAATTTGTGCGCAAGTTTTAAGCAGTATTTGGCCTTGTTCTGAGCAAGATTTTTCTAACTCTTTTATCTCACAATTTAGCGCTTGAGTGGAATCAGTATTGGGCAGTTGATCCGCTAGTCGTTCCATAAAGCCAACCAAAAAAGCAGTTTTTCTCTGGCCTTGTTTCCATAATCTGTCTTTGGCTTCTTTGGAGATCAAATCATCTTGTAGAATGAGGTTGGTGGTATCAATCAGTGTATTGATGTTTTCGGTAAATGGTAAAAATTCAAGTAAATAATTGGCAATAGATTGACCAACAGCATGCTTTACAACAAAACCTCTGGTCAGTAAAAAACGCCCAATTTCAGCTTGCTCGTCAGTGTTGGTGGCACACCACCAAACCAAATCAATAACCTCATCATCGAGATTTTGAGAATTTGCAACAGCAACCACGGCTTCGATATTGCCCAGCTTAAGTAAAGATTTCAAATTACTAGAACTGACCTGACCCATTCTTGACCAACGTTTTAGATAAGAAGGATAACCACCCATAGTGCCCAAAACTTTACCGAGTAGTAGTTTTTGCACTTCATTAATGTATTGAGTGCTGTCTGTGTTGGGATGAAGCGCGATGGTTTGTTCGTTTTTATCTGTTGTGAGTCCAACAACATGCAATTTATAAACGTCAATACGAATTGCTACAGAAGTAGAAACCAAGACATTAAGCTTGAGGATATCTTCAGGTGTTAGCATTTAGCAGTCGATTAATTTTAGATAAAGATTGATAGGGTAATGCGTCTCTAAATAAGACAATTGACGTCCCTTTGGCATAAATTATCACCAAATAACGAGATTGATAGGCCGGATAAAATGATGGGTATTGGGTTTTTTTTCCAGCGTTATTTTCAACACTTAAACGTGTATTTTCTAAGTGGATTTTTTTGATGGCATTTGAGGACGATAAGCGGATATTTTTTTGATAAAAATCCCAGGCCCAAACCGATAACAAAACAGTGGCAAAAACGCTTAACCAAAGACTATAAACATAATACCAAACAACCCCCATGCCAAGGAAATAGACACTCAGTAGCAGATATAAATAAAGTTTTGAGCTCTTAATATCGAGTGTTAGTGCTTCATTCGTCATCACCAAACTCGCTACTCATTTCTCGAGCTCGGTTAAAGGCTGCGCGCATTGCATGAGCAACGACAGCTTCAAAGTTTTGCTCTAGAAATGATTCAATGGCTGCTTGTGTGGTACCTCCAGCAGAAGTGACTTTGGTGCGCAGTTCATGTGGTGCATCCTCTGAGAGCTTGGCCATGGTTGCCGCACCCAATGCGGTTTGAATGCTGAGCCTTTGAGCCGTGTCTTCATCAAGACCTAAATCGACAGCGGCTTTGGTCATTGACTCAATCATTAAGAAGAAATAAGCCGGTCCACTACCAGAGAGTGCGGTGACAGCATCCAGCATCTTTTCATTGTCTACCCACAAACAATGACCCACTGCACTTAGAATGTCTTCGGCCAAGGATTTTTCCTGAGCACTGGCTGTGCTGTTGGCATACAAGCCACTTGCCCCTTGTCCCAAAAGTGCTGGGGTATTGGGCATGCTTCTTACGATAGAGTAATCAGCACCCAGCCAGCGACCAATATCATTGGATCTAACACCAGCAGCGATCGAGATTATCAAAGGCCGATGATCTAGCGCGCCAGATAATTCTTTACACACTTGGGACATAATTTGAGGCTTAATTGCCAAAACAACCACACTACATTGACTGGCAAGTTCGGTGTTATCCGTAAAAACTTCAAGGTTAAATTCACCTTTTCGTTGGGATAATAACGCCTCATTTGGATCGCTGATTTTGATGTTGTTTTTGTTAAAACCACTATCAATCAACCCACTGACCAGTGCATAGGCCATGTTTCCAGCGCCGATAAAACCAATAGTTGCAGAGTTTTGCATTAAAATTTCACCTCAGTATGATGGTGGATATTCTACCTAAATTAACAACAAAAGGATTTTGAGTGAAACAATTTAACCCAAAACTAATCATGATCGATGTGGATGGAACCTTGGTTGACTCTGTACCAGATTTGGCTTATTGTGTGGATGAGCTAATGCTCGTCATGGGTCGGGAAAAATGGGGAGAGGCCAAAGTCCGGCATTGGGTTGGCAATGGGGTGCCCAAATTGGTAGAACGTTCTCTTACTGGTGAGCTTGAAGCACAGGTCAACCAAAAAGACTTTGATCAAGCATACCCCATCTTTTTGGATTTGTATGCTAAGAATACTTCTGGACGATCGTGCTTATATGATGGTGTTAAAGAAGGTGTTGCTTACCTTAAATCTCAGGGTTATACATTGGGTTGCGTGACCAATAAAGCCGAGCAATTTACTCATCCACTGCTCAAAGATTTGGGTATTTTTAACGAGTTTGAAATCGTTATATCGGGTGATACACTGCCTAAGAAAAAGCCCGATCCATTACCATTATTGCATGCTGCCAAACATTTTGGTATTGACCCAAAAGATTCACTGATGTTGGGAGATTCAATCAGTGATGTGAAGGCTTCACGTGCAGCAGGTTTTGATATTATTTGTATGTCTTATGGATACAACCACGGGGAAGATATTCGCGAAGCCAAACCAGATTTGGTGATTGATTCAATGGCAGAGCTTAAAGACTACCTCTAAGCGATGCCTAATCAGTAAAATGTATCTGCATGGATACATTTGACCACAACCATATATGGCATCCGTATGCCAGCATTCCAAATAAAATAAAGACTCATAAAGTCTTATCAGCCGATGGGGTTTATCTGAATCTTGAGAACAAAATCAAGGTTATTGATGGTATGAGTTCTTGGTGGTCAACGATTCACGGATATAACCATCCAATACTTAATCAAGCAGTACAGAGACAAACCGAAAAAATGGCACATGTGATGTTTGGTGGCCTCACTCATCAAAGTGCTATTGATTTGGCTAAATTGTTGATTGATATTACACCTAAGTCGCTTGATAGAATCTTTTTTGCAGATTCGGGCTCTGTGAGTGTTGAGATAGCACTGAAGATGGCTTTGCAGTATTGGCAAAATAACGCACAAAGTAAAAAAACTCGATTTATTACACCTTTAGGTGGTTACCACGGCGATACTTTTGGAGCAATGAGCGTTTGCGACCCAGAAAATGGCATGCATCATTTGTTCGCTGATATTTTGCCAAAACATTTTTTTGTGATGCGCCCAACAATGAACAATGTAGAAGAAGCCATTGAAGATTTGCGTAATAATTTGGTGCGTAATCATCAACAAATAGCCGGCATGATTATTGAGCCCATAGTGCAAGGGGCTGGTGGCATGAATATCTACCCTGCTGAGTATCTCAAACAAGCGCGTATGCTTTGTGATGAGTTTGATGTTTTGTTAATCTTTGATGAAATTGCTACAGGGTTTGGACGAACAGGCGCTTTATTTGCCTTAGAGCACGCTAATACAACACCGGATATTTTGTGTTTGGGTAAGGCTTTGAGTGGTGGTTATATGACTTTGGCTGCGACTCTAACAAGTCAAAAAGTGGCAAAAGGTGTTGAGACATTGATGCATGGGCCAACTTTTATGGCCAACCCACTTGCGTGTGCGGTGGCAAAAAGTAGCGTGGAGTTACTGCTATCATCAGATTGGAAAAAACAAGTTGGGCATATTGAGAAACATCTAAAACAAAGTTTATTACCTCTTAAACAACACCCTAAAATTTCGGATGTGCGTGTGATCGGAGCAATTGGTGTGGTAGAGTTTAAAAACCAGATTGATGTAGAGAAAGTACAAAACCACTTGATAGAACAGGGGGTTTGGCTAAGACCATTTGGGCGCTTGCTTTATACCATGCCAGCGTTTATTATCAGCGATGAGGAACTGTCAAAATTAACCCAAGCGATTGAAACTGCAGTGGATCTATGATGAGAGTATTTTTTGCTTTAATGTTGTTAATCGGACTGAGTGCACAGGCCGAATACGAAAAAGTTAGTGTGGATGTGAAAGCGGTACATCTGCATGGCGGGTCTTATTATGTGCCAGGTTTATCAGGTGCAGCGACTGAATTTGAAGGTTTTATCTCAAACGCTGGATTTGTGATTACCTCAGAAGGCGTGGTGGTTTTTGATGCGTTGGGCACACCCTCATTGGCCAATGCTATGCTGAACGAGATAAAAAGACTGACCAACAAGCCAATCAAATTAGTGATAAGCAGTCACTATCATGCTGATCATATATATGGCCTTCAAGTTTTTAAAGAGCAGGGTGCAAAAATCTGGGCACCCAAAGGTGCGATCAATTACTTGGAATCTGACAATGCTGAAAATTTGCTCGATGCCAGAAGAACAGCGCTTTTTCCTTGGGTGAGTGATGATACTTACTTGGTCAAACCGGATAGAATCATCGACGAGGACATAGAGTTTTCCATGGGCGAGCATCATTTTTTAATCAGTTATTTTGGCTCTGTTCATTCGGATGGTGACATGTCGCTTTTAAATAAGACCGATGAAACACTCTATATTGGCGATGTCATTTTTGCCGGACGTATTCCTTTTGTGGGCGATGCGGATGTTAAAAAGTGGATTGCCACACTCGATCGCATGATGAAGGTGGATATGCGTTATTTGGTTCCAGGGCATGGTTTGGCATCTAACGATGCTAAGGCCAGTATGTCTTTAACTTATCGTTATCTTCAATACTTGTTAGAAAAACTGACACCAGCAGTGGAAGAGATGGAGCAATTTGGTGAAATCTACGATTTAATTGATTGGTCTGATTTTGCTAATGAAGCCGCATTTGATGAGGCAAATCGAACCAACGCCTATGCGGTGTATTTATATCTAGAACGTACCTTAGAATAATTTTGCTGACTGGAAAAATCTCATTTGTTTTTATACTAGCGTGTTTAACACTAAACAGTGTTGCAAAAGAGATATCGGTTGGGGTTTTGGCATTTTCTGGCGAAGAGTATGCCAAAAAAACTTGGCAACCCACCATAGATTATCTCAATCAAAAAATACCTAAACACCATTTCAGTCTCACAGCAATTGAACCCAGCAATATCGAATACCTTGAACAATTAACCGAAGAAAAAAAACTTGATTTTGTCATTACCCAGCCAATTACCTTTGTTGAATTGCAAATTAAGTATGGTGCCAGCAGTATCCTAACCTTGGTGGACGAATCTAAGGCTTCGAGTTTTGGTTCGGTAATCTTCACCAAATCTGGAAGCAATATCAAAAGCTTCAATGACATTAAAGGCAAGAAAATTGCTGGTGCAACACCCAAGGGTTTAGGCGGCTGGTTGATTGGCTATAACGAAATTTTGCTCAATGATGTTGATGTGGTTGATGAAGCGAGTGTTGATTTTTTAGGTGTGCAGGGGAATATCGTCAATGCAGTGATAGATAATAAAATTGATGTTGGTATTGTTAGAACAGGCGTGATTGAACGTATGATCAATCAAGGCAAAGTAAAGCGAGAAGATTTGTTTGTCCTTAATCAAAAACAAATTGAAGATTTTCCTTATTTAATAAGCACGCGTCTTTATCCAGAATGGGCTCTGGTTAAAACCAAACACATCTCTAAATCGATAGCCAAACAAGTCGCCAGTGCGCTCTTACTTATGAAGCCTGGTTCAAGTCAGGCCAAGGCTAGGGGTTATTGGGAATGGGTCACGCCGGTGGATTATCAACCGATTCACGATTTAATGAAAAAACTGCGCGTGGGCGTTTATCAAAACTATGGAAAGATCACTTTGTGGCAATACATTAAAGACAATATTGTTTTATCCAGTTTATTTTTCCTAGCCATATTTGTTTTGCTAATTACTGGATTTTGGGTGGTAAAGTTGAACCATCAACTTAAAAGGGCCAATTACCTGATTGAGCAACAAAATGACACGGTATTGGATTCAGTATCCGAAGGCATCTACGGGGTTGATTTACAGGGGAGATGCACATTTATCAATAAGGCTTTGACTGAGATCACTGGGTGGGATAGAGAAGACTTATTGGGCAATATGCAACACGATATTTTGCATCATACACATGCTGATGGCGCACCCCATCACCAAGATGATTGCCCAGTCCATGATACTTTTAAAGATGCAAATCCAAGATTTATTGCTTTTGATACATTTTGGAAAAAAGACGGTAGTCCGATTACAGTTGAATACACTACCAACCCCTTAAAAGATAAATTTAGAAATATTGTCGGTAGTGTGGTGGTGTTTAAAGACATTACTCAACGTATCAAAACTGAACAACTTCAACAACAACACGAAGTTGAGCTAGAACACGCATCTCGTCTGAACACCATGGGTGAAATTGTTACCGGTATTGCGCATGAACTTAATCAACCCCTTACCGCTATCTCAACCAGCGCTTATGCCGCCACTCGAATGATTGAATCTAAACAATACAAGCAAGCGGAATTATTAGATATTTTTGATGTGATTGCGCTTCAATCAGAACATGCAGCTGCTGTGATTCGTCATATGAGGCAGTTAAGTGCCAAAGAACAAAAAGACGATAAGATGATTGATATTAATGAGAGAATTAATGCTTTGGTAACATTACTTAGATCAATACTTGAGGAGCAAAGAATCTCACTTGAGCTTAATTTGGCAGCTGATTTGCCCAAAACTTTGGCACAACCTATGCAAATTGACCAGGTAATACTTAATCTTTGTAAAAATGCCATTGATGCCATGCAACCTGTCAAAAAGAAACGCAGTTTAAAAATCAGCACAGAATTTAATAACAATGAAATCAAGGTTATAATTGCCGATACTGGCGTAGGTATTGAACCTAGCATCAGAGAAAAGTTGTTTGAGCCGTTTTTTAGTAAAAAGGAAGAAGGTATGGGTATTGGATTGTCTATCAGTCGCAGTATTATTGAGCGTCATTATGGGCGTTTAAATCTGATAGAAAGTTCAACCTCAGGCTCTGTTTTTGAATTTAGTTTGCCGATTAAACATGAATGAAGCCCCCACAGTCTTTGTTGTAGATGACGACAAAAGAATCACAGATGCAATCTCTTTGTTAATGAGATCGGTAGGGCTTAATGTCGAGCTATTTGATTCTGCCTTAGATTATCTAGAACAATTTGATCAGAACAAGCCTGGTTGTTTGATATCTGATGTGCGCATGCCACAGATGAGTGGTTTGGATTTACAAACAAAACTCAATGATTTTGCCATTCACCCACCAATTTTAATGATGACCGGCCATGGAGATGTGCCAATGGCGGTTAGAGCGATTCAAGAAGGGGCGATTGATTTTATTGAAAAACCGTTTAATAATCAGCATCTGCTGGACAAAGTCCACAAAGCATTAGAGGTTGATGATAAGCAGCGCGGTCATGCGCTAAAAGTTTCTGAAATTCGAGAAAAATACAATTATTTAACCGATAAAGAGGAGCAAGTTTTTCGCTTGATTATTCAAGGCGCTTTGAATAAAAAAATTGCACAAGAGGTTTGTATCAGTCAATCAGCCGTTGAAGCACGTCGCGCTAAAATTATGGAAAAAATGCAGGCTGATAATTTGTCTGAATTAATGAGAATGGCCATGGCCATGGGTATGATTGAGGTTTAGGTTCTGTGCCACGCTACAGAGTTGGAGATAAAGTAGCAAGCGAATTGCCGTGGCACAGAAAACTGGTTAGACCACTATGGTCTTAAATAACTAAATCCTTTGTCTTGAAGGTGTGCCACCTCAGCTACACCACTAGGAACCACATCACTTTGCTGTGCATCATGAAGCTGGTCTAGGCTTATTTTTTTGCCTCTGAGTGTATTGGCACAAACTTTAAACGCCACACCTTGGGATTTTAGGTTGTCAATCTTAGCTTGTTGCTGTTCATCGGCATTACCTCTTGGTAACTTAGTGTGTTGCGCCTCATCACTTAATAGCAACATAGACAATCCTTTACCATGCATAATTACGCGCAAATCCATATTTTCAGCGCCCACTGCATTGATATGGTTTTGGATATTTCTCAGAGCACCAGCCTGACGCTTAGCATCGTCATAATTGACATGATAAGCAATGGATTGTTTACCATATCCACCAGCATGCCCAGCTGCCTGAACAATTGTGCTAATCCCTAAAGCCATAAAAAGACTTAATATTAACTGTGTTATTTTATTTTTTATCATTGCTTCTCTCCCATAAAGCGTAATTGAAAAATTCAATCATCCTGAGCAATTCTAATCAGGTTATAAAAAGACAGCGTTAGGGAAACTACCAATTTTATTGGTAGTGTCAGTACTTATTGTTTGAATCAGTCAACAATACTGATATCAATACCTTGCTCTAGAAGCTTTTGTTGATGTTCATTTCGATAGGATGAAAAATTCTCATGCACTTCATAATGTTTGCCACTGACAAAACTTAATACCGTATTAAAATGAAAACTGTACAAAGTGTTGTCAATCTCAATAATTTTTTCTCCATTGTCAAACAGCAAAACGCCTGGGCGATAACTCAGATTATATTTTTCTGCCAGCTGTTTTGGTGTTGTGGTATTGCCTTCAAAGTCAATAATCGACTCTTGCGAATTGCCATCAAATCGCACAAACAAAAAATCACTCAATGCTTGTTTAACATCATCCCGATTAATTAACTTTTGATGAAAATGGGTGCAGCCTGTACAATTTTCATCTTCAAACAACATTGCAACAGGCTTGTTATAACCTTTAAAGTTAGTGACGGTTTTGAGTTGTTCGTGAGGTAAGAAACGATATTTGGTTTTTGATTCTTGAGCCACAAATTGATTCAATGTTTGAGACTGATAATGCCCTTCACTAACGTATTTAAGGGTGTTGGCAAATAACTCAGAGTTTCGATAGCCATTGGTTCTAAAAATCTGTTTGCCATTTTTATCCAAGAAAACGATTGCAGGCGTATATTTCACCCCTAACAGTTGCGCCAACTCTTTCTCAGTCATCGAATCACCATTGGGCATTGTAATTTCCCGGTCGCCTTTAACATTAACGGCAATAACAATGAAGTTATCCTTGATAAAGTCTGGGTTTTGTCCCGATTTAAAATTATGATCCAGCATTGCATTACAATAAGGACAACCAGCCAAATGGAAAAACAAAATCACCTTTTTGTCATCGTCACTGGCCTCTTCTACATCTTCGGCAATATCTAAAAAACTGTCTGTAAACCAACTTGGATTTTCATACATTTTTCCACCTGTCACCTTGCCAGGCTCTTGGGCATGTACAAAAGAGATTAGAAAAGAAAATATCAGTAATGTGATTGTTTTTATCATGGCAAGCCCTTGAAAATTATTTATTTAGAGTATAGAACGATTTTTTGTCAAAAACAAGTGTCAATCGTCTTAACTATTTTAGTAATTGTGCCAGCTTCTGGATATTTTCTGCATGTGGATTGTTTTTTCGATAAATCACACCAATACCTCTTTTTGCTTGTTGGCAATTGTCATCAGCAACAACATGAGGATAATGGTCTAATACGCCAAAATCTAGTGCCATTTTTGGTAAAAAACTAACACCAAAATCTATATTTACCATGGCCAAAAGCGTATCAATACTGGTGCAGGAAAAGTTAGCTATGTGCTGATTGAGAATACGGTTGTTTTGCAAAATATGCGATCTGAGGCAGTGACCTTGTTCCAACATCAATAACGACCCATCTTCAATAAATTTTTTTTCTCTGTTTCGATGATGGATAAAACAGATTGGGTCTGTAAAGACCTCAACATAATCGATAAGATCTGGCAGGTCATAAGGAAAAGCAAATATAGCCATGTCTATTTTTGCCTCCTCAAGTTGCCCAATTAAGCGCTCACTAGTGTCTTCTTTGAAAGCGACTTTAAGCCCTGGATAGTGTTTGTTTAAATTCGCTATAAATTGTGGCAAAAGATAGGTTGAGATAGTTGGAATAACACCGACGGTGACTTCCGAGTGAAAAAAATCGGTATGAGCAATTTCAATTAACGTTTCAACCTCACTGATTGTCAATCTTGCTTGTTGGACAATTCTCTCGCCAATCGAGGTAAAAAGCACATTTTTATTGTCTCTTTCTACCAGTATTACCCCAAGGGATTTTTCAAGATTGGAAATACCAGTACTAAAGGATGATGGACTCACATAACTGGCGCTAGCAGCCTTGCCAAAATGTTGTGTTTTATGCAGAGCCAAAAGGTATTTTAAATTTTTGATTGTTATTGACATATTGTTCTATTTTTTAGAATATTATATTCTAAAATATTCGTTTTACTAAAATAAAATTAAGTTCTATAATAACCATTCGTTTAACAATAAAAGGAGAAAATAATGTCACTTAAAGGAAGTCAAACTGAACAAAGTTTAAAAGACGCTTTTGCTGGGGAATCACAGGCCAATAGACGCTATTTATATTTTGCCAACCAATGCGATGTATTGGGCGAGCCAGATATTGCAGCACTATTTAGATCTACAGCCGAAGGTGAAACAGGTCATGCGCACGGTCATATGGAACACCTAATAGATGGTGGTGTGGGTGATCCAGGCACAGACATGCCGGCATCTGAAGTCTCTGATATGCTTGCCAGTGCTATTCATGGAGAAACACATGAATACACAGATATGTACCCTGGCATGGCTAAAACAGCTAGAGAAGAAGGTTTTGACGAGATAGCAGACTGGTTTGAAACTTTGGCTAAGGCAGAGCGTTCTCATGCCAATCGTTATCAAAAAGCCCTAGACAGCCTGTAGCAAATTCCCACCGCTTGTTTACAAGCGGTGTACAAATTTAGGATTGTAATATGAGTATTAATCGAGAGGGCAATCTTGAGGCGCCAACACGCCATCCTATTAATTGGCAAGATCCCAGCTTTTACAATGAAAACGCTCTTAACGAAGAATTGGAAAGAGTGTTTGATATATGTCATGGTTGTCGTCGTTGTGTGAGTTTGTGTAAGTCTTTCCCAACACTATTTGACTTGATTGATGAGTCAGATACTTTTGAGGTCGATGGCGTTGATAAAGCCGATTATAAAAAAGTCGTTGATGAATGCTACCTTTGTGATTTGTGCTATATGACCAAATGTCCTTATGTGCCGCCACATGAGTGGAATGTAGATTTCCCACATTTGATGCTAAGGGCCAAGGCCATAGAATTTAAAAAAGGAAAGGTCCAATGGTCACATAAGGTATTGGCCTCTCCACAAAAAGTTGGGTCGGTGGCATCAAAGCCAGTTGTCTCATCTGTGGTTAATTGGAGTAATCAAAACAAAACCCTTCGAAAATTAACAGCAAAGATACTTGGTGTACACAAGGATGCATTGGTCCCTCAATATCACACAAAAACACTTTCAAAACGTTTTAATGTCTCAGACAAAGCCGAGCAAAATAAAGTAGCCATCTTTGGCACTTGCTATGGAGAGTATAACGACCCACAGTCGGTTTTAGATTTAGTCGATGTCCTTAGGCACAATAATGTTGAGGTTCAGTTGATTAAAAAAACCCAATGTTGCGGTATGCCAAAAATGGAGATTGGAGACATCGATTCTGTTGTTGAATACGCCAATGAGAATATCGCTCCATTGATGGAGCTGGTGAACCAAGGTTATCAGCTAATGGCACCAATCCCTTCTTGTGTCTTGATGTTTAAGAACGAATTACCAATGATTCTAAATGAGGATCAAAATATCCAAAAAATATCACAAGCGTTTTATGATCCATTCGAATACCTGTCTTTTTTGCAAAAAAATGACCAATTAGATACAGATTTCAAAGCCATTGACCAGTCAGTGCTTTATCACATGGCTTGTCATCAACGTGTGCAAAATATTGGCACACACACAAAAAATATCCTGCAAATGATTCCACAGTTAGATATTGATATCGCACAACGCTGTTCCGGACATGACGGCACTTATGGTGTGCGAGTTGATACACACACCTATGCGGTTAAAATTGGTAAACCCATTGCGAAGAAAATTACCAAAGATACCAATATTATTGTGAGTGACTGTGTAATGGCAGGTAATCATATTGCCCATATTGCACAAGAAAATGTGGAGTCAATCCATCCTATTAGTTTGGTAAAAATGGCCTACGGCTTATAAGGAGAATACACATGAGTCACACACTGACGCGAGAGGACTTATTATCGTTAGAAGCTTATGCACAACAACGAAATAAGTTTAGAAAAAATGTTATTGAGACAAAAAAAGCAAGAGAGGTTGGGCTTGGAGAGCATTTGCGTTTTTTGTTTGAAAATCGCCAAACCATTCAATACCAGGTGCAAGAAATGCTACGTATTGAGAAAATTTTTGAGGCTGATGGCATTCAAGAAGAGCTCGATGTTTATAACCCACTCATCCCCAATGGTAAAAACCTAAAAGCAACAATGATGATTGAATACAGCGATCAGAGCGAAAGGAAGAGCGCATTAGCAGAATTGATTGGCATTGAACGCAAGGTTTATTTCCAAGTGGGCTCTCACACTAAAGTCTATGCCATATGCAATGAAGATCTTGACAGGGAAACAGAAGAAAAAACGTCTTCAGTGCATTTCATGCGCTTTGAGTTCTCCGCGCAGATGATTCGAGACTTTTGTGCCTTAGAGGCTGTTTTTTTGGGCGTTGAGCACCCTAATTACAAACATCAAATACAATTAGAACCGGCGTTACAATCAGAACTGGCTAAAGATTTTGATTGAAATGGCTAATTCTCAATTGGATCAACATCCAAATACCAGCGCACTTTGTTAATCAACTTGAGTCGATGTGTGTTGTTTACAAATGTGGAAAGTGTTTGATGTAACTCAGCTCGAGCATTAGATTGCAGATAAAGGTTGCAATAATAATAATCGGATTTTTTTTCAATCAGTGCCGGAGCCGGCCCCCAAAGATCAACGCCATCAACATCAATTTGCTGAATCAAAGCCGCAGCTTCGGTAAGAAAATCCCAAGCCACTTTTTTATTTTTGGCATTGGCACATAATAATGCTTGAAAACTAAACGGCGGCAATCCGACTCTTTGTCGCTCTTTAAGTAGATGATTTGCGAAAGTCAAATATCGAGAACGTAAAACATGTTGAAAAATAAGATGATCTTTAAATCTGGTTTGGATCACCACTTCACCTTGGTCTTTTGCCCGCCCAGCTCGCCCTGAGACTTGAATAAGCAATTGAGCCAAATGTTCAGTGGCACGAAAGTCAAGTGACAATAGGCCCATATCCACGTCAATAACACCTACCATGTCTAGGTTTGCGAAGTCGTGACCTTTGGCCAGCATTTGTGTGCCAACAATAATGCAAGACTCACCTGAGTTGATTTTTTCTAGGTGTTGGTTAAAAGATTTTTTGCGTCTGGTGGTGTCTCTGTCAATGCGAATAATAGAGGCTTTAGGGAAATAAGATTCCAAGGTTTTTTCTAATCTTTCCGTACCATAACCCAAAACCTCAAGTCCATCGTGATCGCATTCAGGGCAACAATTTTGTGGAAGGTGCTCGGCATTACAATGATGACATTTAAGACGGTTAATGCCGTGGTGGTAAACCATTGTGGCATCACAATGCTCGCACAATGCGCGCCAACCACAATTGGGACAAAAATAAATTGGCGCATAACCACGACGATTGATAAACACCATGGCTTGTTTGTTGTTATCAAGTGTTTGTTTTATGCTTTCAATGAGTTGTGTAGAAAGTTGGTTGATTGCATCTCTACTCGTGTCAATCAAAGTAACTAAGGGCATTTTGGCACCCGTTGCTCGTCCCGCGAGTGTGAGATTTTTAATCTTTTGGTCAACGACATTTTTTAGTGTTTCAAGAGAAGGAGTGGCTGTACCAAACACTACTGGAATATGACTTTTTTTCGCGCGAATAAAGCTTAAATCTCTGGCGTTGTATCGAAATCCAGATTGCTGTTTAAATGAATTGTCATGTTCCTCATCAACAATAATCAAGCCTAAGTTTGGCATTGGGGTAAAGATGGCACTTCGAGTGCCTAACACCACCCCGGCACTGCCTTGTTTGGCCAGCAAATAAGCGTCGAGTTTTTGTGTTTCGTTGAGTTGCGAATGAATCGATACCACAAGTGTATCAAGTCTTTTATTAAAACGTTTTACCATTTGCGGTGTGAGGCCAATTTCAGGCACTAGGACTAAAACTTGTTTTTGTTGTGAGAGTGCTTTTTCAGCTGCATTGAGATACACTTCTGTTTTGCCACTGCCGGTTATGCCAAATAATAAAAAAGGCTGATAGGTATCGAGTGATGCCACGATACTTTTTGTGGCAGAGTTTTGTTCTTCAGTTGGCTCAAAGTCAGCTGGCTTTGTAACTCTAGATTTCGTGGGTGTTTTTTTAATGATTGCAGGTTTGCCTAAACGGAGGTTTTTTGGCATGGCCGCACAAAGCACCTCACCAATTGGATGGTGGTAATAGTTTGAGGCCCACTGCAAAAAATCCAGCATCGTGCTATCGAGAATAGGTGCATCATCGATCACCAGTTCAACCTGTTTTAATTTTGAAAAATCACTTTTGTCTTTGTGCCCTAAGACGATACCAATCATTTTTTTTCGACCAAAAGGGACTTTGACGCGTGCACCAATAGCAACACTAGATTCACACAAGTAATCAAAAGTTTGATAAAGCGGCACATTGACAGCGACTTGGACAATTGACGACAAAACCAATAACCTCAGTTGGGTAAAATGATTCATTTTATCGCACAGTGTTTTATGCAATGGTTGTTATTCAAAACAGTATTAACGACAAATCAATTGATGAAGAAAAACTCATTACTCATTTAGACCTGCTTCTGACTGATTTAGGCAAGGGCGATAGCGAATTGTTAGTTCGTATGGTTGATGTTGAAGAGATTCAAAACCTCAATGACACTTATCGAAACAAAAATCAATCCACTAATGTTTTGTCTTTTCCCTCAGATTTGCCCGAAGAAGTGGGTGAGGCCATCCTAGGGGATGTGGTCATTTGTTTAGATGTGGTTAGACTGGAGGCAGAACAACAAAATAAGACTTTTGAGAATCACCTGATGCATATGGCGGTGCATGGCACACTCCACTTATTGGGTTATGACCATATCCAACCGGAAGAAGCCGAGACAATGGAAGCGCTTGAGGTCAAAATTTTAAAAAAAATGAATATTGCCAATCCTTACTTATAAATTATCCCTCAGACATGTGTCCAAGTCGCTCCATGGCGCGTAATTGATCGTCAATATAATACATTCTTAGCGAATTGCGCTCCCAAGGTGGGATATTGGCCTCCTGCAGAACTTTTTTTAACGATTGCGAGTGTTTTTTACCCGGTAATTTGATGCGTTGACCTTGTGATCGATAACGAATGGAAAAATTTGCCAAATTTTTAAATTCAGCATGGTAGGGGCAGAAATCAGGCTCTTTATGCTCACTAGCGTCAATAAAATACAACGCACCTTGAAAACGCCTCACCTCAAACGATTGCCAAGAGACCAAAGGTTGTGCGTCTTCTTTGGCATCCAATAACACAATTATCTGGTGCATGATTTTTTCACTGGGGGCGGCAAAGCCCAAAGATCTTATCTGGTGGCGAAGAACATTTTTAATACGATGCGCACTCAGTTTTTTTAACGCATCAATTAAAATCCTACCCTCGTTGTTAAGAATGTTCCCGTTCTCAATGTCAATTTTTGCCAATTCTGTGGTCAATTTTAAAGCTTCAGATTGATGTTTGGCACTTCTTGAGAGTGTTTGAGAGAGGCTCTTAAAGTTTTTTTCTAATTGAGGAATGATGCTATTTCTCAAAAAATTGCGTCTAAAATCTGTGTTTTTGTTGCTATCGTCTTCGATCCAATTAAGTTTGTGCTTTGTAGCAAAGTCAATAATGTGTTTTTTTTCAACCTCCAGAAAAGGTCGATAGTGAAAACCTTTTGCCAAGGTTTTAAGTTTGGGCATGGCGCTCAGCCCTGCCACACCAGCCCCTCTAAACAACTGCAAAAGTAGCGTTTCAGCCTGATCGTTTTGATGGTGTGCGGTACACAACACTTCGTTTTTTTCTAAATTACAAGATATTGAATGATAGCGTTTTTTACGTGCATTTTCTTCTATGTTAGCGTCATTTTCTAGATAGATATCGATATGAGTTAGGTCAATACCTAAATCATGACACAGTTTTTGACAAAAATCTGACCATTGGTTGGCGTGTTTAGACAGGTGGTGATTGCAGTGAATAGCACGCAGTTGTTGGCCAAAGTGATGATGCAAATAATGCAGTAAAACAACCGAATCAATACCGCCGCTTAGGGCAACAACAATGGCTTTATCTGTAAGAAAAGAATCTTTATTCTTTAAATTGTCCAAAATTAAGTATTTTTTCTTGTCTTTTTGCCAGTAACTGCTCAATTGAAAGTGACTGGACATTTTTTAGCTGGGCAACCAACGAATCCTTTAGCACTTGCCTAGCGGTATCATAGTCACGGTGAATACCACCCAATGGTTCTGTGATAATTTCATCGATCAAACCCAATTTTTTCAAATGCGGGCTTGTGAGTTTTAAAGATTCAGCTGCAATGTCGGCTTTGGATGCGTCTTTATATAGAATGGATGCACATCCCTCCGGTGAGATAACAGAATAAATACTGTATTCAAACATCATAACCACATCGGCCACAGCAACAGCCAATGCACCGCCTGAACCCCCTTCGCCAATAACAACAGAGATAATTGGCGTTTTCAAAGTCGACATTTCAAACAAATTTCTTGCAATGGCTTCCGATTGGCCACGTTCTTCAGCGCCAATACCGGGATAAGCACCAGGGGTGTCGATAAAAGTAATAATTGGCATGGAGAATTTTTCAGCCAGTTTCATCAGCCTTAGTGCTTTGCGGTAACCTTCTGGCTTTGGCATGCCGAAATTATGCTTGAGTTTTTGGGCAGTAGTTCTGCCTTTTTGCTGACCAACAAACATCACTGGTTTGCCGGCTAATTTTGCCACGCCGCCGATAATGGCATGATCATCTGCATAGGCACGATCGCCGTGAAGTTGAGTAAATTCATCAAAAACATGATCGATGTAATCGAGTGTATAGAGTCTTTGAGGGTGTCGAGCCAATTGCGAGATTTGCCAATCACTAAGAGATGAAAAAATCTTTTTAGTCAGCGCATTACTTTTGACCTTTAGTGCTTCCATTTCTTTGACAATATCGGCTTTATCTTTGATATTACAAAGCGCTTGAATCTTGCCTTCTAACTCGGCAATCGGTTGTTCAAAATCAAGATAATCTAGGTTCATGCTTATGCAATAATTAAACAGATTAAAAATTATAAAATAATTCAGAGAATTATAGCAGATGGGTCTAATACACAGATACACTTTAAGACGATGACATCAGATATTTTTAAAACCACACTGCCAGTGATGTTTGGTTATATTCCGCTTGGTATAGCCTTTGGTGTTTTATTCCAGGAGTTGGGTTATCCCTGGTATTTAGCAACACTCATGGCTGTGTTTGTTTATGCCGGTGCAGGGCAGTTTATGATTGTGGGTTTGCTGGCGGCTGGGGCTGGTTTGTTTGAGATTGTTATTTCAATATTTTTAGTCAATTCACGGCATATGTTTTATGGATTGTCGTTATTAAAAGATTATGGTGCTTGGGGTTTTAGAAAACTGTATTTGATTTTTGGATTAACAGATGAGACTTATTCCTTATTAACCACAATATCAACTCCAGATGGCTTAAAAAGACAACAACATTATTTAACAATTACATTGTTTAATCACACTTATTGGGTACTTGGTTGTACGCTAGGTGCCTTGATTGGTTCGACTTTCGAGTTTAATTCACAAGGATTGGAATTTACGCTAACTGCTTTGTTTGTGGTGTTGGTGATGGAACAGTGGAAAAAAATACAACAAGTCAAACCTTTTTTAATTGCATTATTGGCAGCGATCATTGCAATGTTAATCAGTAGTGATCACATGCTTTTATTGTCTATCTTTTTATCGGTTGTTCTGCTTATCGGTCAAAACATAAAGGGTATTCGTGATGAATAATTACGAATACATTGCATTGGTTATTCTACTGTCGATGTTGGCCACATTTGCCACGCGGATCTTTCCATTTTTAGTATTTCATCGACACAAAGAACACCCAATAATGGCTTATGTGTCGAAATATACCCCACCCATGGTGATGCTAATATTGGTTGTTTATATATTAAAAGACGTGGATTTTATCGCTCTCCAAGGGGCCTACACCGGCATTGCAATGCTAGCGACTGTTTTGATTCATTGGTGGCGTGCAAATCCATTGCTGAGTATATTTTCTGGCACTTTTTTGTATATGCTATTATTGCAAACACAATGGCTAGGCTAGAAATCGGATGAATATTCAAGATTTTTTATCATTATTTTTAATTGCACTTGTGTTTGTGGTCTCACCTGGGCCAGGCACCTTGGCCGTATTTGCCAAAAGTCTGTCCAGAGGTTTTTTACCAGCCTTTGTGCTCTCATTGGGTATGGTGATTGGTGATTTGGTTTATTTGGCTGCAGTGGTGTATTCATTGGGGGCTTTTTCTGAATCTGTTTTGTCGATGATGGACATAGTGCGTTTATTGGGCGGGGCTTATTTGGTGTATTTGGGTTTTACAACATGGTTTAACCACAGCAGTGATGATAAAGTTACAACACATAAAAACCATCATCAGGAATTGGTCACTGGTTTTCTCATTAGCATCACTAATCCAAAGGTAATGGTGTTTTATATCGCTATTGTGCCCTCGTTTGTTGTGTTGGATCAGGTAAGCCACACATACGCATTGCAGATCATGGCCACGATTGGCTTGGGTTTACTGGTAGGTATTAGCGTATTTAATTTTTTTGCCACAAAACTCAAGCGTTGGTTTGATCAGGGCAATGGTAAAAATCGTATTAATCAGATCAGTGGCGCGGTGATGATTTTAGTGGGTATCCTCTTGGCAATGTCATGACAATAAATCATAAACATTTGATGTTACTGATGGTTCTAGCCATGTTGGGTTGGGGCGGCTCTTGGCCAATTGCCAAGTTTTTATCTGCATACATTACCGAACACGAAATCGTCACTTATCGTTATGCGCTGACAACTTTGAGTATGTTGCCAATGCTTATTTTTATGCGTCTGTCTATAAAAATAAACATTAAAAGCTTGCTATTAATTGTTATCGTAGGTGTGCTTTTAATCTTTTATACCAAGCTTTTCTTTTTGGGTACTAAGTTTGGCACAGCAGGGCTGGCCGGTGCATTGGTGACTACTTTGATGCCAATTATTGTTTTTGTGCTGATGTTATTCAGTCATCAAACCAAACCCAATTTGAAAGACTGGCTGGCTTTGATTTTAGGTGTTATTGGTGTGCTAACAATGATGAATATTTGGAGTTTTCAGCTCAATGAAGTATTGAATACTTCTAATGTCTATCTGCTTTGGGCAGCGCTTTGTTGGGCGCTGATGTCGATTGTTTCAAGTTATGCAAAATCGGTGCATCCTGTGGTTGCCAGCTTCTATATTTATTTGGTTGCCACAGTGGTGGATTATTTTGTATTTTTTGAACCCAACAGTGGATCGATACTAAGCATGGGACACCTATTCTGGGTTAATTTTCTTATCTTGGTGTTTGTCAGCACCACATTTGCAACTTCTATGTATTTTTACGGTGTGCAAAATTTGGGTTCAAATAAGGCCAGCGTGTTTACATTCTTGGTGCCATTTTTTGCGATTGGATTAAGCATCATATTTTTAGATGAGACTTTAAAATTAACAACAATCGTTGGCGTGATAATGACGATTATTGCGTTATCGATATTGAATAATGTTAAATGGAAAAAGTAAACACCAATGCGTAAAAATTTAATTGCAGAACTGCTAGGCACATATATATTGGTATTCGCAGGCACAGGCGCCATTGTTGTGGATGCCATCACAGGCGCTATTGGTCATGTGGGTATTGCACTGACCTTTGGTTTTGTGATTACAGCACTGATTTATAGTTTTGCCCATATATCAGGTGCACATTTTAATCCCGCTGTGACAATCGGCTTTTGGGCCATGGGTGAGTTTGAAAGAAATAAAGTGCTACCCTATATTGCTGCCCAAATCTTAGGCGGAGTCTTAGCCAGCTACAGCTTGTATT
This sequence comes from uncultured Piscirickettsiaceae bacterium, assembly GCA_964647705.1. Lineage (GTDB taxonomy): Bacteria > Pseudomonadota > Gammaproteobacteria > PS1 > Pseudothioglobaceae > CAZYIW01. The sequence goes on along the minus strand of CAZYIW010000007.1, from coordinate 21,444 downwards.
TTCTTTTGCTAGAAAATATTGAGTCTATGGCACAAGTGGCTTATATGGGTGCAACTCTACCCAGAGGGTCAATCTTCCAAGCTTTTGGCTTTGAGATGATTCTTACCTTTATATTAATGCTGGTGATTAGTGCCTCGGCCATTCATGGTAAAGCCATTAAAGCCTTTGCTGGCATTGCCATTGGCTTTACTGTGGGCTTGGAAGCCATGTTTGCTGGCCCGATCACTGGCGCTAGTATGAATCCAGCACGTTCTATTGCCCCTGCAATTGCTAGCGGTAATTTAGAGGGCTTGTGGATTTATCTAACAGCCACTGTGCTTGGTGCTATTTTGGCATCGTTGATCTTTGTGCGTTTTATCAAATGCACAGACTCAAAGCAATTTGAGGATTAACTGATGAAAAAGGTTTTGGTTCTATGCACGGGTAATAGCTGTCGTTCAATTATCGCCGAGGCACTTATTAACAATGAACTGTCAAATTGTGTTGAGGCCTATTCATCAGGTGTGAAAGCCAGTGGTAGGGTCAACCCCAATGCCAAAAAAGTATTAGAAAAGCATGGCATCTGGCGTGATGACTATCATTCAAAAACATTGGACACCATGATGGATACAAACTATGATTTGGTGATAACGGTTTGTAGTAACGCCAAAGAAACCTGTCCAACTTTCCCTGGTTTAACTCAGACTATGCATGTGGGTTTTGAAGATCCTGATGGCAAAGAATTTGACGCTTTTTTACAAACATTTGTTGAAATTCGTGAAAAACTTATTCCAATTATTAAAAATAAATTGTGTTAAAGTAGAATTTTTTATAACAATTAATGAAATATGGATGTAATTTTTTGGCTCATTCCAAGCATGATCGTTGTTGGAATAATCTTGGTAATTTTGCTTATTATCGGGGTTAAAAAGGGGCAATTTGAAGATTTAGAAGGCGAAGGGCAACGTATTTTATTTGATGAAAATGATGACGATATAAAGGGCAGAAAAAAACTTACAAAATAGGGGTTGACAGGGTGTTTTTTTTAGTGAAAATTCGCACTTAGAAAAGATGATAAAAAATAGAAAGAAAGGAGAAGGAAAAAATGGCTCAAAGCATAATTGATGGCTTGTTTGGAAAATCGCCAATTAGCCCACTACAAAAACACATGTCAGTCGTACATTCGTGTATTTCAGAACTTGAAGGATTTATGGTCGCTATTCACGATCAAAACTGGGACGAAGCCAATAAAATTAAAAGTGAGATTGGCACCAGAGAAGGCGAGGCCGACTTATTAAAGAAAAAACTACGCTTGAGTCTGCCATCGACCTTTATGATGCCTTTTTCTCGTAGAGACATATTAGATTTACTATTGATTCAAGACTCTATTGCCAACATCACCAAAGATGTCTCAGGACTGATGACAAATAGAAAAATGACATTACCGGTTGAGATTTTCGAAGATGTGTGTGAACTAACCAGAGTCTGTATTAAAACTTCTGAAAAAGCGCTAGAAGCTGTAAACGAGCTAGATGAATTATTAGAAACTGCGTTTGGTTCTCGCCAGCGTAAAGTGGTGGGTTCTATTATCTCCGATGTTAACGAGCTCGAAAGTAAATCAGACAAAATACAGCATGAAATTCGCGCTAAATTATTTCCATTAGAGTCATCTCTACCCCCCGTGGATGTAATGTTTTATTATCGCGCTGTTGAATGGTTAGGTGAATTAGCTGACGCAGCTCAAAAAGTAGGCTCTCGTCTAGAAATATTACTCGCTAAGTAAAAAATACAGGAAACATTAGTTATGGATATTATTACTAATAATGCCGAGATATTTATTATGTTGGCAATTGGCTTCGGCTTATTTATGGCTTGGGGCGTGGGTGCGAACGATGTGGCAAATGCCATGGGAACCTCGGTTGGTTCAGGCGCCATTACAGTTAAACAAGCAATTATCATTGCGGTTATTTTTGAATTTGCCGGAGCGGTGCTTGCCGGTGGTGAGGTGACCGCTACGATTCGAAAAGGTATATTAGATGCCTCGCTCTTTACCAATGAGCCACATCTTTTAGTCTATGGGATGTTGGCATCACTTTTAGCCGCAGCAATGTGGCTACTCATAGCCTCTTCACTAGGTTGGCCGGTATCCACCACACATTCAATTGTGGGTGCAATTGTGGGTTTTGGTGCTGTGGGCGTTGGCGTTGATGCAGTTGCTTGGGGTAAGGTTGGTAATATTGCCATGAGCTGGATTGTTTCACCAATCTTGGCTGGTTCGATTGCATTTATGCTGTTTAGAAGTTTGCAAAGCCTAATTATTGATACACGAGATCCATTTGGAAATGCGAAAAGGTATGTGCCTTTTTATATGTTTTTGGTTGGTTTTGTTATTTCTTTGGTGACCATCTTCAAAGGCCTAAAACATGTTGGATTAACTTTTGATCTTGGTACCAGCTACCTGCTGGCATTTGCCTTTGGTTTGGCTGTGGCATTATTTGGTACGTTCGTTATTAGGCGTATACAAATCGATCCCGATGAAAATGAAGATTTTCACTTCACATCAATGGAAAGAATCTTTGGTGTATTGATGATTATTACTGCTGCTGCAATGGCATTTGCGCATGGATCAAACGATGTGGCTAATGCAATTGGTCCGCTTGCAGCTGTTTATAGTGTAGTTGAGAGTGGCGGAATGATTGGCTCTAAAAGTACACTACCAGCATGGATTCTTCTGGTTGGCGGTGGTGGTATCGTCTTAGGTTTGGTGACATATGGGCACAAAGTAATCGCTACAGTTGGAACCGGTATTACTCAATTAACACCGTCTCGCGGTTTTGCAGCAACACTAGCAGCTGCAGCGACAGTTGTCATTGCATCTGGCACAGGCTTACCAGTTTCAACCACACAAGTTTTGGTTGGTGCTGTACTTGGTGTTGGTATAGCCCGAGGTATGGCAGCATTGGATACACGCGTTATCAATAAGATTTTCTTATCGTGGCTAATTACATTACCAGCCGGTGCGCTGATGTCCATCTTATTTTTCTTTGCACTTAAAGGAATGTTTGGCGCATGACGTTAGAAGAAATTCAGGCAAAAATTGAAGCGGGTATTGAAAACGCCAGTGTAACGATGGAAGGTGATGGTTGCTCTTGTGCAACCACGGTGGTATCAGAAGCGTTTGAGGGTAAATCATTGCTTGAGAGGCAAAAAATGGTTTTGGCAACAGTGCGCAAGGATATCGACAGTGGCGAGTTGCACGCTTTAAGCATCAAAGCCAGAACACCAAAAGAGATGGGCTAGTCAATTTTTCTTTCTTTTAAATCCTTTATAATAGCTTGACGCATAGCATTTGAATAGTTTATCCAATTAGTGATTTCATCACTGTGTCGTTTACACCCAACACAAAAGTTTTTGTCATTGTATTTGCATATACTAACGCAAGGAGTTTGGATAGCTTTAGAGCTTTTTGTCATGAAATATATCTAAAAATGCATCATCGATTTTTTCAAACTTGAACTTAAAGCCAGCTTTAAGTAATTTGGTTGGATAAACCGATAAACTTTTCACCAGAACATCAGCACCCTGGCCAAAAATTAGTTTTAATTGGAAAGAAAAGGTTTTAATGAAAAAAGGCCTTTTTAGACTTTGTGCAAAGGCGCGACCAAACTGTTTTTGCGAGATAATCTGGGGAGAGGTGAGATTGAAAGTGCCAGTTAAGTTGTGTTCAATGCCAAAATCAAAGGCTCGGATTAAGTCTTTCATATAGACCCAAGGAAAGCATTGTGAACCCGAGTTAATCGGACCACCAAGACCAAGCTTATACATCGGTAGCATTTCTTTTAAAGCGCCACCTTGCTTACTCAGCACAACGCCAAATCTAAAAATAAGAACATCTTGATGAATTTTTTTCGCTGTCTTTTCCCATTCATTTGCCAAGAGGGCTAAAAAATCATCCCCATGCTCGAGGTCTGACTCATCAAGCGGATGATGACAATCGGACTCTGGATAAAAGCCAACAGCAGAGGCAAAAATTAATTTTGGTTTTTTTTCTAAATTATTAAATACCTCTACCAGTTGATTGTTAGTTTCAATGCGACTGTCCCATATTTGTTTTTTATAAGATTTTGTCCATCTTTTTGAGATATTCGCACCACTGAGTTGAATGACCAAATCGGCCCAAGTAGTTTCGCTTTGGAGTTTGGAGTGGTTTTCATATATCTTTCTTCCAAAGGCTTTAACATGATGTTGAGAACCCAGATGCTCAACCAAAGCATTTCCTACCAGGCCTGTGCCACCTAGAATTAAAATTTTCATCACCCAACCCAATCTTTGGTCTTATCTTTGATGATTCCACACAAAGCTTTGATGTGCGATGGGCTGTCATTCAATGCTTTGATGTATTGATACTTTTTCCCACCTGCTTCCATAAAATAATCTTTATTCTCCTGTTCAATTTCTTCTATGGTCTCCAGGCAGTCTGCTGAAAAACCAGGGCAGATAACTTGTACATTTTTAATGCCTTTCTTGGGTAGATTTTTTAGTGTTTCGTCTGTGTAATCCTTAACCCATTCTTCCTTTCCAAATCGAGATTGGAAAGTCATTTTGTAACTCTGTGCTTCAAGCTCAAGTGCTGAGGATAATGACGCAGTGGTTTTACAACAATGACACGGATAATTATCTCCATTATCAAAGTATCGTTTAGGAATGCCATGATATGACATCAGCAGTAAATCAGGCTTCCCATTTTTATTTTGAAATTCACGCACTGAATCTGCCAAAGCATTGATGTATCTTTCATCTTCAAAATAATGATTAACAAATTTAAGCTCGGGCACCTTTCTCCATTTCTTAATTTCTTCACTGACAGCGTCGAAAGTAGAACCGGTGGTGGCAGATGCATATTGAGGATACAAGGGCAGAACAATAATCTTGCTACAGCCTTGTTGTTCAAGTTTTTTAAGTGCAGAGCCAATAGAAGGGTTGCCATATCGCATGCCCAATTCAACAATATATTGATCGGCTGCTTTCTTATCAAAGAGTTTTTGCATTGACTCTTTTTGCTTAATGCAGATGTCTAATAGCGGAGAACCGTCGCCATGCTTACCCCAAACTGTTTGATAAGCCTCAGCAGATTTTTTTGGTCGCGTGTTGAGGATAATCACATTGAGAATAATTTTCCATAGCCATCTTGCTGGGGGCGGTTCAACCACTCTAGGGTCTGACAAGAACTCTTTTAAATAAGTTTTAAGTGCGCCTTTAGTCGGTGCATCTGGAGTACCGAGGTTGGTAATTAAAACACCCACCTTGGGTTTAATAATAGACTCGTAAGAAGATGAACATTGGTACATAGATATTTTATATGCTGGCTCTCAAAGCCAAGCTTTTAGGATATGGATTCAAATAATACTGTGATTTTAGATATTCATTTTGGTATTTTTTCTGAAATAAGTTCAGAATTGCCATTGGGGTTGAAAGGGGTACTTCAAAAGTTTTATAGGAATCAAAAACCTCGAGGATTTCATGCTTAGAAACAGAGTCCAACTCTTTTTTGTAATAACCCATGATATGCTGCATAGTGTTAATGTGTTTTTTTCTTGTTGCTTGAATTTTCATGATTTGCATAAAGCGATGAAAATAATCTTTATAGACTTGTTCGACATTGGCATTGTTTGCCGAAGCGGCAAGCCTACCAAGCTCAGAGGGATATTGAGAACCCCTAGCCATGATGGAAAATTTATAAGAAGCATGGAACTTTAACAACGAGTCGACACTTCTTTTTTTTATTTTGTGAAACCGAAAATGCGCATAAACCCTTTCTAAAAAATTTTCTCTGATATGGCTATCATTGAGTCTGCCTTCTTCCTCGGTCGGTAGATCTGGATTGTTTTTAATAAAAATATCAGCAAATAACCCAACGCCCGTATAGTTGGGTGAGCTGTTAGGCTTGCCATTGTAGACAGGCACTCTTTCCATGCCACAGCTGGGTGATTTGCTTTTAAAGATAAAACCATTGAGTTTTGCACCAATTTCAATACTCAAAGGGTGCGCATATTCTTGCATTAAGCTGGTGTAGTTTTTTAAAAGGTCTTTTGAGTCAACCAGCTGAATCTCACCATCACTTTTTAAAAGGTGGATTGGTTTTCTTGGGACGCCAAGCCCACAACCCATCTCAGGGCAAAAATCATAAAATTTCATGTAGTTTGTCAATACATCATTCACAAAACGATTGTTTTTATGACCACCATCGTGCCGCACCTTTTTCCCTAGCAGGCAGCTGCTGATACCGATTTTTGGCATGTTTTTTTCGTCCATGCTTAAATTATAATCTAAAAAAGTTATACAATACGAAAAATCTTGTATAATTTGTATAATATGAGCACACAAGATTATTTTCCAATTAGAGAATTAGAAGCGCAAACAGGCGTTAAATCATCAACCATCCGAGCATGGGAAAGGCGCTATGGCCTGATCAAACCAGAAAGAACACCCAAGGGTCATAGACTCTATTCCCAAGAACACATTGATGTTATTGAAAGGATTACAGAACTTTTGGGCGATGGTCATAGTTTTAAAAGTATAAAAAGAGCCCTTCAGGATGGTGCTAAATTAAGTTTAGAACAAGATAAACAAGACGACATTTGGTCCAATTCAATTGCTAAGATACGATTGGCTATTTCTGAGTTTAGTTTCAATCGTGTTGATAACATCTATAACGACTTAACATCAGTCTATCCACTGGACATGGTTTCAGAAAAACTGATTGAACCATTAATTGATTTATACCATGTTGGTGAAACAGGCACCTTGGATTCAGAATCAGCATTTTTTAATAAATGGCTTCAAACCAGGCTTTCTTCAAGGTTTTATCACGACAACACTCGCTCCAAACAAGCAAAGAAGGTGATATTTGCCAGTTCATTTCATTATGAAACAACATTAATGTTGATGAGTAATATGATTATTCCTCAGGGGTACCAATCACTATTTTTTGGCGGTTTAATGGACTTCAATGAATTAGAAAGTGTCATTGAAAAATCTTGTGCAAAAGCAGTTTTCTTAATGCCAGAAGATCTTCAAATGTTAGAAATTATCGATCAAAACTTGTTCCAGAAAATCAATGTTCCGATTTTTGTATTTGGTAAGTTTTCTGATGAGTTAATCAAAAGGATGGATCAAAAGCCAATGGTTTATCTAGGCAATCAAAAAGCCATTGCTGTTGGGTTATTTAAGGGGCATATGGCAAATGTCTACCACGACTAATATTGTTTGGTTTAGAAATGATTTGCGTGTTGAAAACAATGCCACTTTGCAACATGCAATTGAACATTCAAAAGCACTAGAAGCTGTTTATATTTTGCCAAAAAAATCTGACCTACTCCTCGGAGAGGCAGCAAAGTGGTATCTTCATAAAAGTTTGATTCATCTAGAATCGAGTCTTTACAAGCTAGGCATAACACTCAATTTTTATCTCGGAGATGCCGATAAAATCTTAAAAAACAAAATCCATGATTATGGCGATAGAGCTTGTGTGTTTTGTACCCAGTCTTTCAACCCAATTCAAATAAAGATTGATAATAAGGTCAATCAATCGTTGCCCAACGAACAACAACTTCAATACATTGGCCAAGATATGATCATTAGCCCCTTAGAGGTTAAAAATAGCAGCGGTGGGTTTTATAAAATTTATACACCTTTTGCAAACAAGTTTAAGAAACAGCTGAAAAATTATCCTTATCAACCAATCCAAAAAATACAAAAAACCCAATTAAAGCCCACCAAAAAAACAACCAAAGTGGGTGATTTAAAATTATTAGATAAATACAATTGGTATGAAAAATTTGAAAATTATTGGTCTCCGGGTGAGAGAAATGCCAAAATCATTTTTGAAAAATTCATACATCACAAAATTATGCACTATACAGATAAGCGAAACAATTTAGATGAACCCTATACTTCTAAATTATCAGCAAGCATCAACTTTGGTGAAATCTCAATAGCACAGATGTATTTTCAGATTAATCAGCATTTTTGTAATACAAATAACAGCTGTGAAGTGAGTGTTTATGAATTTTTAGATCAATTAATCTGGCGCGAATTTGCCAAATACAGTTTGTACTATCAAGCCGAGAGCTATCTAAAATCAATCAACAGGTATTGCGATTCGAGTACACTTTGGAACGATAAAGACATGCTTTTTGAGCTATGGAAAAAATCAAAAACCGGAATCGATATTATTGATTCTGCCATGGCGCAGCTTTGGGAAGAAGGCTGGATGCATAATCGGGCACGTATGTTTGCTGCTTCGTTTTTGACAAAAAATTTGGGCATACATTGGACCAAAGGTGCCAATTGGTTTTGGAACACTTTGGTTGACGCGGATCTTGCAGCCAACACAATGGGCTGGCAATGGGTTTCTGGCACAGCACCGTATTCTGCACAATTTACTCGGGTGTTTAATCCACTCATTCAAGCAAAAAAGTTTGATAAAAAAGGTCTTTACATAAAGAAATATTTAACTGCTAGAACACAAATAACTCCGATAGTTTCAATAAAAGATTCTGCGCAAGCAGCAAAATTAAGATACGAAAAAATCAAAAAACATTAACACAGGAATTAACTATGAAAGCATTAGTATTGGTCGCACACGGGAGTCGTAAAGGTTCCTCAAATAAAGAGGTTGCTCTTTTGTCAGAAAAAATGAACAGCTTAATTGATAAAGAGTTTGATATTGTTAAACATGGCTTTTTGGAACTGGCTGAACCATCTATCCCAGGTGCCATTAATCACTGTTGCGATTTGGGCGCAACAGAAGTTACAGTGGTGCCATATTTTTTATCAGCCGGCAGACATGTAACAGAAGACATTCCAGAAGAAGTGGAAAAAGCCAAAATACAAAATCCAGAAGTTGAGATGATTATTTCACAGTATTTAGGTGCCCGAAGTGAAATTGCAGATCTGCTCATCAAGGCAGCATTGTATGTTCAGGGAGGCAGAAGTTATGCACCCTAAATATAATCATTATTTAAGGTTTGATAAAATATAACCCTTGTTTTAAAAATGCTAACTGTATTCTTTGATGGCAAATGTGGCATGTGCAATCGCGAGATTAATTTTTATCGACGTATTGCAAAAAAAGGCGCTTTCAAGTGGCAAGATGTGACTGATTCCTCAATGAATTTTGATAATGAACAGTTTTCATTAGAACAATCTTTGAAATTATTCCATGTTAAAGACAAAGACAATAAACTGTTCGTTGGCGTCGATGCTTTTCTGATTATTTGGTCAAAAATACCATTTTTTAAATGGCTTGCTAAGTTGGGTTCACTGCCAGTCATTTATCCAATATTAAACAAAGCCTACCATGCGTTTGCTAAATGGCGCTTCGGGCGAATCACCTACTGTAAACACTAACCTTTTTGTTACGCCTAAGTATAATTTATCGAAATGTTTTTCTGTACTAATGTTTAGGTTTGGTTAATGAAGCTTTTGGTTGTTATTGTATTCGTCGCTTTTTTATCAGGTTTTGTACTTGAAAAACAATCCGAAGAATTTAAATTTGGTATTCAGACCAGATATGTTGAACAATGTTTAACACCCATAGAATCGATCGGTGCTGGCATCATCTTAATCAGCGAAGGCATGAAGCTTTATGATATTAAAGCAGATGAAATACTCTTAGGCACCACCAAAGAACAAAGAGAAAAATTGTTATTGTTTACTGAAGCAGGATATTATTGGGCTTATTTTAATTCTTGTGATTCTTTAAAGAGCCATCCAGTCATTCAAGAATTTAATCAAAAGATTGAGCAAAATCAATCCTAGACTGCCAAGATGTCAAAAACAGTTTTATCGATCGCAGAGTCAATGTTGTTTCCAGAGTTTGCTTCTTTGTATGAAAATCTAGGATGGTCAGAAAAAAGAGTGCCAAGTGTCAGGAAAGCAGCATCTCTAGTAAAAAAGAAACCTGTGGATTTAATTGTGGCAGAATTTTCTTATGCCTATAGCACTAACTACAGTGGTATTTATAAATCCAATCTCGAAGTTCTCTTGGTAAGTTTGATTAAGTATTCCCCCAAAACAAAAGTCATAGTTTTGGCAAACAAAAAAGAGATAAAGTACATTAATGTTTTAGATGCTGTAGATTACCCAATCCACGGTGTGTTACAGTTGCCTACCGATTTGAGTAGTATGGAGCAACTACTCAGTACAGCATAAATTTTGGTGGAGATGGCGGGAATTAAATTGATGCTATAGCCTTTATAAATAAAGGTTCATAACAAATATTCAATATAATCTACTCACAAACCTATACATACTTTTTTAAGTATGGACCACATACATCTTCCTAGAAAAAAAAGTTCATCATGTTTGCAAAGACGAAATACTTCATATATAATTTAGGGATATCTTATCAAAGTAGATGAGATAACAGAACATTGAAGTTCGCATCCTTAATATAATTTTTTTATAAGAGGGTGCGAACTTTTTTTTGCTGTTCTATAAAAATCTATTAAAGCCGTATGTAGTTACTGAAGACTTCATAAGGATTGACAAAGAAGTCCGCTATTGTTTGATTCTATTCGAACAGTATGCGGACTTTTTTTTTGGCTTAAGAAGAATATGTTTAATTTTATAAATGGAGAAATGAATATGGTTTTTAAGAAGAAAATCAGTAGTGTTGCTATAGCTGCGAGTTTAGCATTTGGTTCAAATGTTGCTTTTGCTAGCGATACGATTAAAGTAGGTGTTCTGCATTCACTTTCAGGCACAATGGCTATCAGTGAAACAACGTTAAAAGACACCATGTTAATGTTAATCGAAGATCAAAATAAAAAAGGCGGTGTTTTAGGCAAGCAGCTTGAAGCTGTTGTTGTAGATCCAGCATCTAATTGGCCTTTATTTGCTGAGAAGGCTAGAGGTTTAATTGAGAATGATGGCGTTGATGCAATTTTTGGCTCATGGACATCAGTGTCTAGAAAATCGGTATTACCTGTTATTGAAGAGCTGAATAGCGTATTTTTCTACCCAGTACAGTACGAAGGTGAAGAGTCATCTAAGAATGTGTTCTACACAGGCGCAGCTCCAAACCAACAAGCTATTCCAGCTGTTGATTACCTTATGAATGACATGGGTGTTGAACGTTGGGTGTTAGCAGGAACTGACTACGTATATCCGCGTACAACTAATAAAATTCTTAAAGCATACTTAGAATCTAAAGGCGTAGCATCATCAGATATTATGATTAACTACACGCCATTTGGGCATTCAGATTGGCAAACAATCGTTTCTGATATTAAGAAGTTTGGATCTGCTGGTAAGAAAACTGGTGTAGTTTCAACAATTAACGGTGACGCTAATGTTCCTTTTTACAAAGAATTGGGTAACCAAGGAATTTCAGCATCTGATATTCCAGTTGTAGCGTTCTCAGTAGGTGAAGAAGAGTTGTCTGGTTTAGACACTGGCCCATTAGTTGGTCATCTAGCAGCGTGGAATTACTTCATGAGTGCAGATGCGTCTGAAAATGATGCCTTCATTGCAAAATGGAAAGAGTTCATTAAAGACGATAAGCGTGTAACTAACGATCCGATGGAAGCACACTATATTGGTTTCAATATGTGGGTTAAGGCTGTTGAAAAAGCAGGCACAACTGAAGCTAATGCGGTTCAAGACGCTCTTATTGGTGTGACTACACCAAATCTAACTGGCGGTGTTTCAGCAATGATGCCTAATCATCATATTACTAAGCCTGTATTAATTGGTGAAATCCAAGCTGATGGACAGTTTGATATTGTTTCATCTACTGACGGTCTAGTAGCAGGAGATGCTTGGTCTGATTTCTTGCCAGGATCTAAGGATCTGATTGCAGATTGGAGAGCGCCATTAAGTTGTGGTAACTATAACGTTAAAACAGCTAAGTGTTCTGGTCAAAACTTTTAATAGTTAGTTAATAAATTAAGGTGCCAATGTATGTTGGCGCCTTTTTTTTCAGATGGTATAAGAATGAATTTTTTAAAATATATATTGATATTTTTTGCAAGTTTGATGTTTTCAACTCAAGGTTATGCAGAAAATGGAAGTTTTCAAGATACAGTTAATCAGTTATCTACGAAAAAACTAAGTAATAAATTAAAGGTTATTGAATCAATTATTGAGTCAAATAATCCAAAAGTTAATTTTATTCTTCAATCATTATTAAACAGTGAAGTTTATTATATTAAAAGCAATAAACAGATTATCTTTGTTCAAAAAAACAATAATGAGTATTTAGCTAAGGATTTATTAAGTGGTAACGCCCTAGGTAAGTATTCAAAAAGACAAATTAAAAAGGTTGGGATTAATAACAAGATACGCCAAAAAATAAATGTTGGGCTATCGATATTAAACCTACAACACAAAAATGCCTCAATAAGACTAAAGTCTATTAAGAGTATTTACAAAAATATTAGCAAAACAACATATGAAAAAGTCAAGAAAATAATTGATACAGAGAAAGATAGCGAAGTTCATGAATCTATGTTGGTGTTGCTTAATTTGTATCAATTAAATGACAAAAACGCTTCTGTCAGGATTAAATCAATTGAGAGTTTAGACTCTAGTCTAGAGCCAACTGTAAGAAATAAACTAGTTAAAATCCGTGACAATGATAAAAGTTCAGATGTGAGATTGGCTGCGGAAAAATCATTAAAAAATATTGATTCAAAAATTGGTTTTTTTAAGAACCTTGAAACAGTTTTCTTTGGTGTCAGTTTTGGATCGGTACTGATATTGGCAGCGATTGGCCTTGCTATTACATTTGGTGTTATGGGTGTGATTAATATGGCGCATGGTGAATTAATCATGTTGGGTGCATATACAGCCTATGTTGTTCAGTTAATAATGCCTAATTATATTGGCATGTCAATATTAGTAGCTATTCCTGCTGCATTTATTGTTTCAGGCTTAGTTGGAATAATTATTCAAGTTGGAATTATTAGACACCTAAATGGAAGACCTTTAGAAACACTTTTAGCTACATTTGGTGTAAGTTTAGTTTTACAACAAGTTGTTCGAACAATTTTCTCTCCATTGAATCGATCGGTAGAGACTCCAGAATGGATGTCTGGCGCATTAGAGATTAATGGTATTTTATCCTTAACATGGAATAGGCTTTATATTATCGCATTTTGCTTAATTATTTTTGCAGTACTTGTTGTAATTTTAAAAAGAACATCATTAGGTCTTCAGGTAAGAGCAGTGTCACAGGATAGAAATATGGCTAGAGCTATGGGTGTACGCTCTAATAAGGTTGATGCTATGACATTTGGACTTGGGTCAGGTATTGCTGGTATGGCAGGAGTGGCATTGTCGCAGTTAACTAATGTTGGCCCTAATCTTGGTCAGTCATATATTATTGATTCGTTTATGGTGGTAGTATTTGGCGGAGTAGGAAATCTATGGGGTACATTAATTAGTGGATTCGGACTAGGTATTGCTAATAAGTTTATGGAACCTTGGGCAGGTGCGGTATTGGCGAAAGTATTAATTTTAATATTTATTATCTTATTTATTCAGAAGAAACCAAGAGGGTTGTTTCCTCAAAAAGGTCGCGCAGCAGAGGGGTAGCGTATGTTTTTTTCTAAAATTCTAAAAAACGATATTGGCGGTAAGATTTTTTTATCAATATTGTTATTGGTGACGATTTTAGTTCCATTTTTAAATATGGGGGTTTCTTCTGATCATCCATTGCATTTGTCAACGTATGCTGTAACAATCATAGGAAAGTATTTAACCTATGCTCTATTAGCTATAGCAGTAGATCTTGTGTGGGGGTACTTGGGAATATTGAGTCTTGGTCATGGGGCTTTTTTTGCATTAGGCGGATACGCTATGGGAATGTATTTAATGCGTCAAATAGGTGATAGAGGGGTGTATGGCGATCCAATTCTTCCTGATTTTATGGTGTTTTTAGATTGGAGTGAATTACCTTGGTTTTGGCATGGTTTTGATCAATTTTGGTTTGCAATGATTATGGTGGTGTTTATTCCAGGGTTGTTGGCATTTGTATTTGGTTGGTTAGCATTTAGATCTAGAGTAACAGGGGTTTACTTATCGATTATGACACAAGCTCTAGTTTATGCATTAATGCTAGCATTTTTTAGAAATGAATTAGGATTTGGCGGTAATAATGGTTTAACAGATTTTAAAGATATACTCGGTTTGAGTTTGCAATTAGATTCTACTAGGGCGGGATTGTTTGTTGCATCTTCAATTGCCCTAGCTGCAGGCTATTTAGCTAGTAGGGCTATAACTAATTCTAGGCTTGGTAGAGTGGCTGTCGCCATTAGAGACTCCGAAAGTAGAGTAAGGTTTATTGGTTATAAGGTTGAAAATGTAAAATTGTTTATTTTTACATTTTCTGCAATTATGGCTGGAATTGCAGGTGCCTTATATGTGCCTCAAGTTGGAATAATAAATCCAGGAGAATTCTCACCAATTAACTCTATTGAGATGGTGATATGGGTGGCCATTGGGGGTAGGTATACACTTTATGGTGGCGTTATTGGCGCATTGTTAGTAAATTATTCAAAGACTTTTTTAACAAGTGCAATGCCAGAAGTGTGGTTATTTGTATTAGGTGGAATGTTTATTCTAGTGACTATTTACTTTCCAAAGGGCATTGTTGGTTTAATTAAAAAATATCGAGGCGCAAAACAATGATTAAAAAGATTAATGCTTTTTTTGAGAAATCTGCACCAACAAGGAATGTGGATGTTCACAAAGACATTCTTCTATACTTAGAAGACATTACCGTAAGCTTTGATGGTTTTAAAGCTATTAATGCATTAAATCTTTACGTTAGAAAAAATGAGCTTAGGTGTATTATTGGTCCAAATGGTGCTGGAAAGACCACAATGATGGACATTGTAACAGGGAAAACTAAACCTGATTATGGAACTGCTTGGTTTGGTCAAAATTTGAATTTATTGCAACATTCTGAAGATGAGATTGCAAGAGCTGGAATTGGTAGAAAGTTTCAAAAACCAACAGTTTTTGAAAATTTAACAGTTTTTGAAAATTTAGAATTAGCAATTGATTGTGATAAAAGTGTATTTCCGACTTTATTCGCAAAATTATCCTCTACAGAGTTAGAATCAATTGAAATTGTTTTAGAAAGAATTGGACTAGAACAGAAGCGTAATATTTTTGCAGGATTGTTGTCTCATGGCCAAAAACAGTGGCTTGAGATTGGCATGTTATTAATGCAAAATGCCCAATTATTATTGATAGATGAGCCTGCTGCAGGAATGACACATCAAGAAATTGATAAGACAGTTGATTTATTAAAGGTTTTGAAAAACGAACACACTGTGGTAGTAGTCGAGCACGATATGGACTTTGTTAGATCTTTAGAGAGTCCTATTACTGTTCTTCATCAAGGTAGTGTATTGGCAGAGGGTGATATGGATCAGATACAAAACAATCCAAAAGTGGTTGAAGTTTACTTAGGGGAATAGCATGATCAACATAAAAAACCTAAATCAATATTATGGGGAAAGTCAAACACTTTGGGATCTTAACTTGGATGTTGATAAGGGCGATTGTATAGCTATTATGGGTAGAAATGGTGTTGGCAAGACAACACTCGTAGAAACTATTATGGGATTATTGCCATCTGAGAGTGGAGAGATAGTTTTTATGGATAAAGATATTACGAATCTTCATTCTGAAAATAGAGCGTCAATTGGTATTGGCTACGTTCCACAAGGAAGGAGAATTTTTCCATTGTTGACTGTTGAAGAGAATTTAAGAATTGGATTACCTGCTAGAAGCGATAAATCAAAGAAAATTCCAGAGTTTATATTTGAGTTATTCCCTGTATTACAAGAGATGATGGACAGATTGGGAGGGGACTTGTCTGGTGGTCAACAGCAGCAGCTTGCAATTGGGAGGGCGTTGGTAATAAATCCAAACTTGTTGATCTTAGATGAACCCACAGAAGGGATTCAACCTAATGTAATAGCTGAAATCTGTGACATCATTAGGAAATTAAATTCTGAACACGGTTTAACTGTGCTATTAGTAGAGCAAAAGCTACCAATTGCAAGAAAGATCGCAGATAAATTTATTATTCTAGATAGAGGTTCAGACGTCTGTTCTGGGAAAATGCCAGATTTAAATGAGGATCTAATACAGGAATATTTAACGGTTTAATTAATAGGGGTTATTATGTTTTTCAACAAAAAATTTGTTAGTTTAGGTTTGTTGTTCTTATTTGTCTCAGGTTCAAGTTTTGCCCATGTCTCTCCAGAGCATGCGTTAGGGTTAAATCATGAAACTAACGCAATTATAGAAAATATAAGTGCAATATTAATATTGTTGACAATAGCTATATTTTTAATTAAGGGTTTGAAGCTCTTAAAAAAGAAATTGTAAATATAAAAGTTTAATTGCGTTGTTGTCAACAAAAGAAAAAACTAATACCGGATGGTTGGCGGAGCTTAACCTTGAGTTCTCAGAAGGAAGTTCTAAAACTTTTCTTTCTAAACGAAGTCAGGTTGGCCCGTTAACTCTCCAGAGGCCATTTTATCCAGAAGATGGTGTCTGTCATGTATATATCTTGCACCCGCCTGGGGGTATTGTTGGCGGTGATGAGCTATCAATAAATATTAATTCGAATTCAGGCACTAATGCTTTAATTACTGCGCCTGGTGCAGCTAAGGTTTATCGAACAATTAGAGGTAAATATTCAATAGTTAAACAAGATGTTGTTGTAGAAAATGGGTCTACCTTAGAGTGGCTGCCAATGGAAACTATTATTTTTCCAGGTGCTAACTCAAAATTTTCAACAAGATTTTCTTTGTATGGAAATGCAAAATTGGCGGCTTGGGAGATTCAATGTCTAGGAAGACCAGCTATTAATGAACGATTTGATTCTGGAAAATTAAAATTCAGTTTTGAGTTATGGAAAGACGGAGTTCCTATTATCATTGATAAATTAAAGGTCGACCATATTGAAATAGATAATATTGCAAGTCTTAGAGGGTTTCCGGTTTTTGGGACATTTTTAATTAGTGCAAACGATCATAATATCTTAGAACGCGTACGTGATTTGATTTCTGAAAATGACTCATATATTGCTGGAGCGACCCAAGTAGATGAGTTTATTATTATTAGATGTTTGGCATCTAAAACACATTTAATACAAGAATTATTCAGAACTATTTGGATAGAATTAAGACACTTAATTATTGGAAAGGAAAGTGTACCACCAAGGATTTGGCTAACATAAAAGGGATTAATAATGGATTTAACGCCACGCGAAAAAGATAAATTAATGATTTTTACTGCTGCTTTATTGGCAAAGCAACGCAAAGAAAGAGGAGTGAAATTGAATTATCCAGAAGCTGTTGCTTTTATCTCAGCTGAAATATTAGAAGGTGCTAGAGATGGCAAGACCGTTGCTGAGATGATGGAATATGGACGTCAACTTTTAACAGAAGATGATGTGATGAATGGGATTTCTGAAATGATTCCAGATATACAAGTTGAAGCAACTTTTCCTGATGGAACTAAATTAGTTACAGTCCACAATCCGATTCAACCCGTTAAAAAATCACTTAAAGATTCAAGCTCAAATGATGTGCTTATTCCAGGTGAGGTGTTGATTGATTTCTCAAAAGAGATTGCGATAAATATTAATAGAGAGCGGCTGATAGTGGTAGTTTCTAATCATGGTGATAGACCTATCCAGGTTGGCTCTCATTACCATTTTTATGAAACCAATACAGCATTATCTTTTGATAGAGAAAAAACTAAAGGTTTTAGGTTAAACATACCATCAGG
Organism: uncultured Piscirickettsiaceae bacterium; assembly: GCA_964647705.1. GTDB lineage: Bacteria > Pseudomonadota > Gammaproteobacteria > PS1 > Pseudothioglobaceae > CAZYIW01. The sequence goes on along the minus strand of CAZYIW010000007.1, from coordinate 3,642 downwards.
GACTGCTGTTAGATTTGAGCCTGGCCAGGAAAGAGAGGTTGAATTAGTTAAGTATGACGGCAAAAACGTTATTTATGGATTTAATGGAAAGGTGATGGGGGAATAATTATGAGGTCAATTTCGAAAAAAGCTTATTCTGAGATGTATGGGCCGACAACTGGGGACAGTGTTAGGTTGGGTGATACAGAATTATTTGTTGAGGTTGAAAAAGATTTGACTACTTATGGAGAAGAAGTTAAATTCGGCGGAGGAAAGGTAATACGTGACGGCATGGGCCAAAGCCAACTTTGTAGTAAGGATGTGGCAGATCTAGTGATTACTAACGCGTTAATATTGGATCATTGGGGAATTGTTAAGGCCGATATTGGCGTTAAAGATGGACGTATTTCTGGTATTGGCAAGGCTGGAAATCCTGATGTGCAACCCAATGTAGATATTGCCATTGGTGCTGGCACCGATGTTGTAGCATCAGAAGGACAAATTGTTACTGCTGGTGGGATAGATGCGCATATTCATTTTATTTGTCCACAGCAAGTAGATGACGCATTAATGTCAGGTATTACAACTATGTTGGGGGGTGGTACTGGCCCTTCTGCTGGTACTAACGCCACCACATGTACACCTGGCCCGTGGAATATATATAGAATGCTTGAAGCTGCTGAAGATCTGCCAATGAATTTGGGATTCATGGGTAAGGGTAATGCATCTTTGCCAGAACCTGTATCAGAGCAGATTTTGGCAGGAGCAATGGGCTTGAAACTGCATGAAGATTGGGGCACTACTCCCGCAGCGATTGATAACTGCCTTTCAGTGGCTGAAGAGTATGATGTGCAAGTAGCTATTCATACTGATACCCTGAATGAATCTGGTTTTGTAGAAGACACAATAGCTGCGTTAAAAGGTAGGGCTATACATACATATCATACCGAAGGTGCTGGCGGCGGACATGCACCAGATATTATAAGGGCTTGTGGGTACGATAATGTTTTACCCTCTTCAACTAACCCAACACGCCCATATACAGTGAATACAGTTGATGAACATTTAGACATGTTAATGGTTTGTCATCACTTGGATCCTGCGATAGCGGAAGATGTTTCATTTGCAGAATCGAGAATTCGCAGAGAAACGATAGCTGCTGAAGATATTTTGCATGATCTTGGAGCGTTTTCTATGATTTCATCTGATTCTCAGGCGATGGGTAGAGTTGGGGAAGTTATTACAAGAACTTGGCAGACCGCTAATAAAATGAAGATTCAAAGAGGACCTATGGAAGGCGACAGTTTAAATAATGACAATAATCGTGTTAAAAGGTACATTGCTAAATACACTATCAACCCTGCAATTACTCATGGAATGTCACATGAGGTTGGGTCAATCGAAGTTGGCAAGTTGGCAGATTTAATTTTATGGAAGCCAAAATTTTTTGGAGCAAAACCAGGTCTTATTATTAAAGGGGGCATGATTGTTGCTGCACCTATGGGCGACCCAAATGCTTCAATTCCAACCCCCCAGCCTGTGCATTATAGAAAAATGTTTGGCGCTCTGGGTGCTGCTAGATTTAATACTAGTATGACATTTTTATCACAAGCGAGTTTTGATGCAGGTATTGTTGAAAAACTAGGACTTAAGTCTTTAATAGGAATTGTAAAAAAATGTAGAACTGTAACAAAGTCATCAATGATACACAATGATTATCAACCAAAAATTGAGGTTGACTCTCAAACTTATGAAGTGAAAGCTGATGGCGTATTGTTAACATGTGAGCCTGCTAACGAAGTAGCCTTGGCGCAAAGATACTTCTTGTTTTAAATATGAAAGAATTTATTGAAAAAGTTGGATCCTCCGATAATATTGACTCTTCTGTTACTCTTGACTTTCATCAACGAATAAAAAGTCGACTTAAAGCTTGTTTGGATAATGGTGAAACTGTAGGAATTTTTATGAAGCGCGGTATTATGCTTGAACATGGTGATTTGCTTAGAGATATAGATGGATACACTATTAAAGTTAAAGCAGCATCAGAGATGCTTTCCTCTATATATTCTGATGATCCATTATTATTGTCCCGCACGTGTTACCATCTAGGGAATAGACATGTAGAATTGCAGATTACTAAAGTGAGTGTGCATTATAAACATGACCATGTTCTTGATGATATGGTTAGGAGTTTGGGGTTAGATGTGGTAATTGAGTCTTTGCCTTTTCAGCCAGAAAATGGAGCCTATCACTCGCACCCCCATAGTCATGAGCATTAGTCAGCTTAATCTCCTAAGGTTGATGAATTTAATGAGTCCAACGTTACCAATTGGTGGGTTTACATATTCTCAAGGTATTGAGCAGGCTATTGAGAGTGGTTGGATATCTGATATTGATACTGCGCATCAATGGATTGAAAGTCAACTATTTTTAGGGTTTACACACACTGATCTTCCAATTTTAATTAAATTATATGAAGCTTTTTCTATTGGAGATAAAGAGCAAGTGCAGAAATGGGGTAATATTTTATTGGCCTGTCGAGAAACTAAGGAATTAAGACAGGAAGAGATAAATCGAGGTAGAGCACTGACAAAAATTATTAAAAATCTTGAAGGTGTTGCAGTAATTGATTGGGAAAAGGAGACTAATACTAATCATTTGTCTGGATACGCTCTAATTAGCAATGTTTGGGAAATACCAATTGATGAACTATTATCGGGGTATTCATGGTCTTGGCTTGAAAATCAGGTTGCTGCAGTTGTCAAGATTATTCCTTTAGGGCAAACTGATGGACAAAAATTGCTCAATAACTTGATTAATAAAGTGCCTGAGGCAATCAGAAAGTCTAGAGAAGTTTCAATAGAAGATATTGGAATGTCTCAACCTGCTTTTGCTATTGCTAGTAGTTTGCATGAGACTCAATACACACGGATTTTTAGATCATAAACAAAGAAAAAATGAAAAATAAACAACCATTAAGAGTAGGTGTTGGAGGGCCAGTTGGCTCTGGAAAGACTGCATTGTTAGATGTTATTTGTAAAGCTATGCGAGATGATTATGAGATTGCAGTTGTGACTAATGATATTTACACTCAAGAGGATGCTAAATTTCTTACAGAGAGTAACGCATTAGAAGCTCAGCGAATCGTTGGTGTAGAGACAGGTGGATGCCCTCATACGGCAATACGTGAAGATGCCTCAATGAATCTTTCAGCAATTGAAGATCTTAGTAATAAGTTCAAGGATTTAGATGTTATTTTTGTTGAAAGTGGTGGGGATAACTTATCAGCAACATTTAGTCCTGAATTAGCGGATCTTACTATTTATGTAATTGATGTGGCAGAAGGTGAAAAAATTCCAAGAAAAGGAGGGCCTGGGATTACACGGTCAGATTTGTTGGTGATAAATAAAATTGATTTAGCTCCATATGTAGGTGCTTCACTAGATGTAATGGAAAGCGATACCCAGAGAATGAGAGGAAGTAAGCCCTTTGTTTTTACAAATCTAAAGAAATCTGTTGGGGTTGACCAAGTTGTTGATTTTATAGTTGATCAGGGGATGTTGTAAATTTACATGTGCAGCGTTTAAGAATAAGCATCGCTAAATCACTAGAACATTAAGACACTATGGGTCGTGATGAAGGTCAATATTGGTGGAGATGGCG
>CAZYIW010000006.1:44983-49949 GCA_964647705.1 uncultured Piscirickettsiaceae bacterium | reverse complement strand
ATGAAGACGTGGTCAAGGTTTTATTCGACCAAGCAGTGCTTGCCGAAGGAGGTCAACTTAAAGAGCCTGCAGAATTTGTCAAACGAATGAATAAACTGATTAACTAAACTTAGAATAGCTTAAGTACCAAAAGCCCGATTTTTTCGGGCTTTATTATTTTTTATAGGGCTTAATATTTCTCAAAATTCCTCTTAGAATTGCCACTTCTTCTTTTTCTGGTTCAGCGCGGGAGAAGAAACGACGTAAACGACGCATAAGCAATGCCTTTGGACGTTTTTCTTCAAAATATTCAATATATTCTAAGACTTGGGCAAGGTGGGTATAAAAATTCTCCATCTCGTCAAAACTGGCCGCCTCAGTCGTGTTATTTTCGAATTTTTCGTTGTGGTTGTAGATAAAATTTTGATAAGCAAAAACTTGCACAGCAGATGCCACATTGAGTGAGAAGTATTGTGGATTACCAGGAATGGTCATCAAAACTTGACACAAATCCAGCTCTTCATTGGTCAGGCCAGATTTTTCTGTGCCGAAAACAACTGCCACCTCTTGCGCCTCTATCTCAATAGTTTGGTTAATCTCTTGGCAAGATTCAACCACGTCTAATTGTCGCCACTTGATGTTTCTCTGACGGGCGCTGGCGCCAATGACCAAATGTGTGCCTTGCAGGGCTTGCTCTAGTGAATCGCAAACAACAGCAGAAGAGAGCACATCGTCTGCACCGCTGGCACGCGCGGTAGCAGTCGCTGAAGGGTAACCTTGTGGATTAACCAGATACAAGCGAGATAGGCTCATGTTTTTCATCGCTCTGGCGGCTGCGCCAATATTGCCTGGCTCGGTGGTATTTACCATAACCACTCGAATTCTATCAAAGGTATAATTTGCCATAATTTTTTTCCATCATCTATTGTTATGCATCCAACGGTTAATATTGCATCTCGTGCAGCACGTAAAGCTGGTGATATTATCCTCAGATATCACAACCAAATTGATCAACTGAGTATTGAAAACAAAGCCGTGAATGACTTTGTCTCAGAAGTCGACCAAATGGCTGAAGATGCTATTATAAACGAGATTAAAAAAGCCTTTCCCGAGCATTCTATTCTCGGTGAGGAAAGTGGTGAAATTTTGGGAGATGCTAACTATCAATGGATTATTGACCCATTGGATGGCACCACCAATTATTTGCATGGTTTTCCGCAATATTCCGTGTCTATTGCACTTTACGAAAATAATGAAGCCACTCATGCAGTGGTTTATGATCCCTTCAAAGAAGAGCTCTTTAGTGCTTCGAAAGGCGAAGGTGCTTATTTAAATAATCAAAGACTGCGCGTTACCAACACCAATGGTTTTAAAGACACACTGATTGGTACCGGTTTTCCATTCAAGGCGCCAGAGCACCTAGACGCTTATTTGGCGATGTTTAAAGCCATTCACCCACATGTGGCAGGCATTCGCCGTGCGGGTTCTGCAGCGCTAGATTTGGCGTATTTAGCGGCTGGCCGTATGGATGGTTTTTGGGAAATTAAACTCAACGCATGGGACATTGCAGCTGGGGCACTTTTGGTAAAAGAAGCCGGTGGTTTTATTGGGGATTTCTCTGGCAGAAATGACTATTTAGAAACCGGTAATGTGGTTGCGGGCAATCACAAGGTTTTTAAAGAACTGTTAAAAACCATTCATCCACATTTAACCGAAGACTTGCAACGCTAAGACCAATCAATTGTTAGCTGTTCGCCGGTTAAGTCGCGAGATTTTTCACTCATTAAATAAACAATTGCGCCAGATGCCTCTTCCGGCAGTGGATTGTTCTCAGCGTTCTCGGCTGGAAAAGCCGTTTGACGCATTTTTGTGCGCAGACGCTTTGGATCGAGTGAATTGACTTTGATATTGGTTTTTTCTAACTCTTCAGACAACGTCTTACTCAAACCTTCAAGTGCAAATTTAGACACGCCATAAGCACCCCAATAAGCTCTGGCCTTTCGTCCGACCGATGAAGACAAAAATAAAACACGTGCATCGCTAGATTTAGACAATACTGGGATTAAAAATTGCGTGAGCATAAAAGGTGCATTAATGTTGATTTGCATGGTGGAATACCAAATTTTGATATCGTATTGCTCAATGGGCATCATGGTGCCAATGATGGCGGCATTGTGAATCAATCCGTCTAATCGAGAAAAATTATTCAAAATGTCTTTTTGCAATTGCTCATAGTGCTCAGGTGCTGCGCCTTCTAAGTCTAGCGGGTAGAGAATTGGTTCTGCATATCCTTTTGCCACCACTTCATCATAAGTATTCTCTAACGAGGCCAAATCTCTACCCAGCATAATAACCGTTGCTCCAGCTTTAGATAGATCAAGCGTCATGGCACGACCAAAGCCTCGATTGGCTCCGGTAACCAAAATAACCTTGTCTTTAAGCTCGTTTTTTGAAAAATTATATGTTGTTGAGATTTTCATCAGCTCAACTCCTTTTTGCTTTGGACACCTAAAGATTTGAGTTTTTCCGCACGGCCAATTAAGTTGCCCTTGCCATCAGATAACTTACCTCTGGCCTCTTTATAACTTTTTTGTGCGCGATCTAGATTTTTTTCAATCTCATCCATAGATTTGATAAAACCAAAGAGCTTGTCATACATGGCACCTGCTTGGCGCGCTATTTCCTCAGCGTTTTGGTTCTGCCTCTCAGTTTGCCAAATATGGTGCACCGTTTTTAAGCTCATCATCAAAGTTGATGGTGAAACCAAAACAATGTTCTTTTTTAAAGCTTTGGTAAACAAATCTGGCTTATGATCAAGTGCCACTAATAGTGCCGACTCAATTGGAATAAAAACAAAGATAAAATCGAGCGTTCTCACCCCTTCTAAGTTCTCATACTCTTTGATACTGATGCCATTGATATGCGCCTCAACTGAAGCCACATGAGCTTTTAATAACGATTCATCAGATTGTTTGATAATATAATCTTTATAGGCCTTAAGAGAGACTTTAGAATCAATAATAATGTCTTTTTCTTCTGGCAAATGCAAAATCACATCGGGTTTGAAAGCTTCACCTTCGGCGTTTTTGAGTTGTTTTTGGGTGTCAAATTCATGCCCTTCCCTTAAGCCTGAACTCGAAAGGATTGAGCTTAGAATCATCTCACCCCAATCGCCTTGTTTTTTATTATCATAAGTCAGCGCCTCGGTTAGATTTTGTGTGGTTTCTTGCGCTTCAGAACTCATTTTTTTAAGGTTATCAATCTGAGTAATGAGTGTGGCACGCTCTTTAACTTGCTCAGTAGTAATGTGTTCGATTTTGTCTTTAAATTCTTTGAGTTGAGTTTGCAGTGGCGTTAGCATTTCAGAATTTTTAATTTGCAAATTGGCTCGATCTTTTTCAATAATATCGCTGGCGACGGCTTTAAAATCCTTACTCATTTGCTCCTTGGCAATATTGATTAAATCGACCTCTTTTTTATGCGATTCAATGGCCTGATCTAAGCTGACCTCAAGGTGAATTTTTTCGGTATTTAGGCTTTGTAATTTGTTATTTAGGTAGAAATAGATGGCAATAGCGCCGATTAATAATCCTAATAGTAAACTCAATATGTCCATTAAATTAACTCCAATAATTCTTCAGTTTGGTTGATTAAATAGTCATAGCCCCAATCTTTGCTGACCTTGGAATAGCCATAACTCACTGCCACAGTTTTAATTTGTGCATTTTTACCTGCCAGCATGTCATTTTTATCATCACCCACAAACAAACACTGTGCTGGCATCACCCCTAATTGTGCACATGCATATAGCAGTGGCGCAGGATGAGGTTTGTTGTATTCAATTGTGTCTCCACAAACAACCACATCGGGTTTTAGATTTAACTTTTTGAGTAACAGGAGGGTTAAATCCTGTGGTTTGTTGGTAACCACACCCCAAAACATTTGCTTTTGCTCGATGTCCTCTAACACTTTGTCTATGCCTGCAAATGGCTCAGAGTGACGATTGATGTTGTCCTTATAAATTCTTAGAATATTTTGATGTTGATTGTTGAATTCAGGATGTGACTCCTCCCAATCAAAACCAAAGCGAATTAAGGCTCTTCCACCCCGTGCAACCAATGGTTTAATTTGATCATAGGGTTTTTCTACTCTGCCATTGTCCAACAAGACGGTGTTCAGTGCATAAGCCAAGTCTGGTGCAGTGTCAACCAAGGTGCCATCTAAATCAAAAAGAATGGTGTTGATGCGCATATAAAACCGTTAAAATTTAGCCTAATCAATTATAACCTTTAGTCGTTCACACCTATGCTATTTTTAAGATCGCTGTTGTATTTTTTAGGCTCGGCTATTGTTGTTACTGCACTTGTGGCCATTCAATTGGTTTTATTTTTTCTGCCCATTAAAAAACGCTATGCTTTGTTATCTCAATGGTCAAGGTTTTGTATTTGGTGGTTAAGGGTTACCCTTAATGTGAGATTTGAAGTTAAAGGTAAGGAAAACATCCCCGATTCTGCCTGCGTGATTATTTCAAACCACCAATCCACCTGGGAGACGTTGGGCTTCCAACAAATCTTCCCACATCAAACTTGGGTATTGAAAAAAGAACTGCTTAGGATTCCAATTTTTGGTTGGGGGCTAGCCCTACTAAAACCCATTGTTATTGACCGTGGCGAGAAGCTCAAGGCTTTAAAAAAAGTGATTAAACAAGGTGTGGATCGTATTCAAGAAGGTATTTTTGTTGTTATTTTTCCTGAAGGCACTCGTCAACCTTATGGACGTATAGGAGAATACCAAAATGGTGGGGTGGCAATTGCAAGAAAGGCCAATGTGCCACTACTACCGGTTTATCACAACGCTGGCAAAATATGGCCAAAAGGCAGTTTTGTAAAATTTCCAGGTGTGATTAGTGTAACCATAGGTCCTGCAATTGACCCTAACGATGGCTCTGTTACTCAGGTTAGCAAAAAAATCAGAGATTGGACAGTTG
>CAZYIW010000006.1:0-44883 GCA_964647705.1 uncultured Piscirickettsiaceae bacterium | reverse complement strand
CCTAACGATGGCTCTGTTACTCAGGTTAGCAAAAAAATCAGAGATTGGACAGTTGAGCAATCAGATCAGCAATCGATCTAAAAGGCTGTTGTATTCAACCCTGTTTTGATGGTATTGACTGAGTACCTCAACCCTCTCTAGCAATAAATCCAAAAAATCTTCTTGTTCGTTTATAACGAAACGAATAGAACCTTCGCCTTTTAAAAACAGCGCCAATTCATCTTCAGATCTTTGCCATCCATACGTGTCAATTTGCTGATTGATTAAATCTAATTGCCCTTCGGCCTGTTTAAGCTTAGTGGTGAGTTTTTTTGTATCGGCTAGGATATCATCGAAACGATCTTGGTATTTGAGTTCTAATTGACGATGCTTCAGTTGGTATTTGTCTAAATATACTTGGTTGGCAACATCCCCAGATAAGGGATAAGAAAACTCAAGCTTGGCCTCGTATTCAGTTTCTGTGGTTTTGGATGTTGAGGTGTAATTGCCTTTATCATCGTCTCTGGAAGCAGTGATGGTAAAGTCAAGTTCTGGCAGTTGTGAATTTCGATAGGTTTTCAGATAACGCTTATTTTTTAACTTTTCAATCTTAATACGCTGGATATCTCGAATGCTGTTTTGACAATAATTACTTAAATCATCAATCAGTGGTGTCCTGGTTGCCCAATCTAATTCTAAGGGGTTGTCGTCTATATTGATGTCTTTTAACAAAACCGAGAGTGCTTTTTGCTCGGCTTTTAATTTTGATTCGAGATCAAATAGCTGCCGCTTAGATTTATTGATAGAGCGTTCAAATGTTAACAAATCAGAACGCTTAACCTTGTGATTTTGCATACTTTTTAGCATTTTTTCTGCTCGCAAAAGTCGCTCAGTCACCAAATCAATTTGAGCTTTGTAGTTTGACCAGTCAATAAAGGTCATGAGTTTTTCTTCGATAAAGTCTTCCTTGGCCTCATGCAAAACTAATTTTTCATCCTCATAATCTAATACCGCCAAATCATATGTTTTTTGATCAACAACACCGCCTGCATTTTTCAACAAAGGCAGTGTCCAACTGATTTGTATGTCATCTAGATATTCTGTGGTGTTTTTGTCTTCTTGATAGCCATTTTTATCGTGCATCTGTTCGTCTTTAATTGGCCATGATTTGTCATATCCAATATTTAACTCAGAACCATTAGAGAAGAATTTTTTGCTCAGATCGGTGTTAATTTTTCTAACCGATTGATTGGTTGACTTGGCATAATCGTAGCTAGAGGTGTAGTTAAGTTTGTCTTTGCTTTTATTGATACGGCCGAGCTCTGCACCCACTTCCCATTCCCAGTCTGCATAGGCTGCCCTATCACCCTCCATCTCAATTGCTTTGATGCTAAGGTTGATACGCTCTTTTTCAAAAAAAGCTTGATTATTTAAAAGGTTTTGGATAAATTCTTGCTCGCTAAGAGCGTGTGACAATGTTGTAAATGTAGAAAGTAAGACAGCGCTAAGTGAAATCCTGTTGGTTAAAAATCTGGCAAAAGAGTTGTGCCGTTTTTTGTGTGTCATATAAAGCAGAGTGTGCGTCATTATCATTCCAGTCAATGTTGGCTTTTTGCATGGCTTTGGCTAATACCGTCTCTCCATAAAAAAGTGCAGATAAACTCACTGTATCAATGGTAGAGAACTGATGAAAGGGGGTTTTGATACCCACTCTATCAGTCGCTGCTTTCAAAAAACCCAAATCAAAGAACGCATTATGCCCTACTAAGATAGAACGTGTACAATTTTGAACCTTAATTTCTTTTTTAATGGCAGTAAAAATCTCTTGTAACGCATTTTTTTCACTAACGGCCATACGCAATGGATTATCAACATCAATGCCGTTAAATTTAAGCGCGCTAGGGTCTATATTGGCACCTTCAAATGGTTTGATATGAAAATGCAGTGTTTCTTTTGCGTAAAAACGGTGCTTATCATCGATACCAACAATAATGGCACAAATCTCTAGCATAGCATCGCGTTTCTCATCAAAGCCACCGGTTTCTATGTCAATGACAACCGGTAAATAGCCTCGAATCCTGTCTTTAATTAACATTTTTGAAAAAAACCAGTGAATTACGTTGATGGTCGAATACAGCTTGGCGTTTTATTGGCAAATCATTAATACTCTTTTGCTCAAAGCCTTGTTTTAAAAACCATTTGGCATTATGCTTAGACAAGGCAAAAATTTTCGAAAAATTCATTTTCTGGGCTTTTTGCATGATTTTTTTCAATAGTTTTTCTGATAATCCTTGATTTTGCATCTCTTTTGCCACTGCTAGGGCATAAATTTCACCCATTTTCGAGTCTTTACAATCTTTCAACCCTGCACAAGCAACAACCTGATCATTTTTTTGCAAAAAAACGAAATCATCGATATTTTCGCTAATTTGTTCATAAGTTCGAGGCAAAATTCTGCCTTGCTCTACAAACGGTTCAATTAAATCAAGTATTTGTTTAACAGTGTCCAATGACTTTACCAAAAGGGCTAAGAGAGCTCATATTTTAGTCTAAAATTTAAGTTTTTTAGTAAAACGAAACACAATATGTCTAATACAAGAAAATATTCTGCACAAGTGGTTGATGGTTATGAAAGAGCGCCAAGTCGAGCCATGCTCTACCCTGTTGGTTTTGAAAAGGAAGACTTTTCCAAACCTCAAGTCGGTATTGCCTCTACCTGGTCGATGGTAACCCCTTGTAATATGCATATCAATAAATTGGCTGAAGAAGCTGAAAAAGGCGTAAATTCGGCTGGTGGAAAGGGTGTTTTGTTTAACACCATTACTATTTCGGACGGTATTTCCATGGGCTCTGAAGGCATGAAGTATTCTTTGGTGTCACGCGAGGTGATTGCCGATTCTATCGAAACTGTGGTGGGTTGCCAGGGTTTTGATGGTGTGGTTGCTATTGGCGGCTGTGATAAAAACATGCCTGGCTGTTTACTGGCCTTGGCACGTCTTAATCGCCCCGGCATTTTTGTCTATGGTGGCACCATTCAACCGGGCAAAAATCACACCGATATTGTCAGCGTGTTTGAAGCAGTAGGTCAATATGCCAATCATGCTATTAGCGATATTGAGCTTGAAAACATAGAATCAAGCGCCATTCCCGGGCCAGGATCTTGCGGTGGCATGTATACCGCTAACACCATGGCTTCTGCTATTGAGGCTTTGGGTATGAGCTTGCCTAATTCTTCAGCCCAAGATGCTGTATCAATAGACAAAACCAATGATTGTGTTCAAGCTGGCGAAGCGGTGCTCAACTTGCTTGAAAAAGACATTAAGCCTCGCGATATTATGACACTTAAAGCATTTGAAAATGCCATTACTGTGCTTATCTCTTTGGGTGGCTCTACCAATGCTGTTTTGCACATGATCGCTATGGCCGATGCAGCAGGTGTTGATTTGAGTATTGATGACTTTACTCGAATTGGTAAAAATGTGCCTGTATTGGCTGATTTAAAGCCTTCAGGCAAGTATATGATGAGTGAGTTGGTTGAGATAGGTGGCACACTTCCTTTAATGAAGATGCTTCTTGATGCAGGGCTTTTACATGGCGATTGCATGACTGTAACCGGTAAAACACTGGCACAAAATTTAGAAAATATTAAGCCTTATCCGCAGTCACAAGAGATTATCAGAGCATTGGATAACCCCATTAAAGAGGATTCTCACCTGCGTATCTTAAAAGGCAATCTTGCTGCCGATGGTGCCGTGGCGAAGATTACTGGTAAGGAAGGTCTAAGCTTTAAAGGCAAAGCTAAGTGCTTTGGCCGTGAAGAAGAAGCGCTAGAGGCCATATTAAATGACAAAATTCAAGCAGGTGATGTGATTGTGATTCGCTATGAAGGCCCTGCCGGCGGTCCTGGTATGCGTGAGATGTTGGCACCTACTTCTGCAGTAATGGGCAAGGGTTTAGGTGGTGATGTGGCACTTATCACTGATGGGCGCTTCTCCGGTGGTACACATGGTTTCGTGGTTGGACACATCACACCTGAGGCCTTTAAAGGCGGTGCACTTGCGATCGTTGAGGACGGTGATGAAATCTTAATTGATGCCAAAAACAATGTATTGGAATTATTGGTTGAGCAATCTGTCATTGATCAAAGATTGAATAACTGGACACAGCCTACTCCAAACTATACCAAGGGTGTGTTGGCAAAATTTGCAAAATTGGCGAAATCAGCCTCTGAAGGTGCTGTTACAGACTAACATTACTCGACAGGGACAAAAACCATTTGCCTGTCGTCTAGGTTAACCGAGGACACTTGTATATTGAGTTTATCTCCCAGACGGTAAACTCGCCCAGTTCGCTCACCCACCATGCGGTGATGAATCTCATCAAACACGTAGTAGTCGTCTTTTAAATCTCTAACAGAAATCATGCCCTCAACATAAACATCTGTGAGTTCAATAAATAGACCGAATCCCGCCACACCAGAGATAACACCGGAGAATGTGTCACCAACTTTATCGCGCATATATTCGCATTTGAGCCACTGCTCAACATCTCGCGTGGCATCATCGGCGCGTCTTTCAGTCATTGACAAATGTTCGCCCATCTCGTTCATTTTTTGGCTGGGTTTGTGTTTTTTCTTGTTAATAACCCGATAGATGGCACGATGAACCAGCAAGTCAGGATAACGACGAATCGGCGAGGTAAAGTGCGTATAGTCATCAAAAGCCAAACCAAAATGCCCTTCATTAGCCGGTGTGTAGATGGCTTGTTTCATGGTTCTTAAAACCACGGTTTTAATCACGTTTTCATCCGCCCTGCCTTTGGCGTGTTTTAGCACTTTGGCAAAGTCTTTAGACTCAGGCTCTGAGCCACCCCCTAAACTCAGCCCTACGGCGGATAAGAACTGCTTAGTCACTTCGATTTTTTCTTGTGTGGGCTTAGGATGAATGCGATAGAGAAAATCCTCATCATGATGGGCTAAAAATTTAGCTGTGGCTTGGTTGGCCATTAACATGCATTCTTCGATGAGTTTGTGTGCATCGTTACGTTGGCGTGGGACAATGTTGTCAATTTTGCCATTTTCATTGAATAAAATCTGCGATTCAATGCGATCAAAATCCATCACACCACGCTTGGTTCTGGCAATTTTAAGAGTTTTGTATAAACCGTATAATGAGTTGATATTGTCAATCACTTTTGCGTATTTTTCTATCAACTCTTGGTTTTTATCCTCAAGTATTTTTCCGACTTGAGTGTATGTCATGCGCGCATGAGAAAACATCGTCGCTGGGTAGAATTTGTAGTTTAATAGTTGACCCTCATAGTCGATATTCATCTCACATGCCATACAAAGACGTTCTACATTAGGGTTGAGTGAACACAGCCCGTTCGAGAGTTTTTCCGGTAGCATGGGGATTACACGACGGGGGAAATACACAGAATTACCTCTGTTAAATGCCTCTTTATCTAGTGCAGTGCCTGGTTTAACATAATGAGATACATCCGCAATGGCCACAATTAATTGCCAACCTTGGTTGTTCGGCTTAGCATAAACAGCGTCATCAAAATCTCTTGAGTCTTCACCGTCGATGGTTATTAGTGGCAAATGAGTGATGTCTTTGCGATCTTTTTTATCTGCAGTTGTTACTTTATCGGGTAGTTTGTTTGTTTGTTCTATGGCTTGTTTGGAAAAATCAACTGGAATATTGTGCCGATAAAGTGCCGAATCGGTTTCCACTCCTTCGTCCATAAATTGCCCAAGAACCTCGATGATTTTGCCTTCGGCTTGAGACTCAAGAGTGGGTGATTTTATAATCTCAACCACCACTATTTGTTCATCTTGAAATTTTTTACCCAGCTTCGGGATATTAATCGTGTGTTTAATGCGTTTGTCATCAACCACCACATAGGCGAATCCTTTTTCAATATGTAGGCGCCCTACTAAGGTTTTAACGGTTTCAATTACCTTGACAATCTCAGCATCACCTTTTTTGTTAAGAAGTCTTGCCTTGACTCTGTCTCCATGGAAAACAAGCTGCATTTGTTTAGCAGAGAGTCGCAAATCCTTGCCACCCTTGTCTAAAGCTATAAACCCAAAACCCTTTGGGTTAGCAATCACAGTCCCGGATAAAAGCCCTCGATTAGAATATCGTCGATAAACACCATTTTTATTACAACTTAATTGTTGATCCCTGATCATTGCTCGCAATCGATGAGACAGGGGTTTTTTTTGAGTATCATCTAACTGCAATAAATCGAAAAGATCGTGCTTTGTACTCGGCTTCTTCTCAATGATTGAGAGAATATACTCTCGAGAGGGAATAGGGTTTTCGTACTTTGTAGCTTCCCTCTTGTGGTGTGGATCTTTAGTCATTAAATGGGTGATTGAGAATCAATGTCTCATCACGGTCTGGACCTGTTGAGAGAATATCTACTGGCAGACCAGAAAGTTGTTCGATTTTATGGATATAGTCTTGTGCTTGTTGTGGCAACTTATCAAATGAATCGGTGCCAATGGTTGATGTTTGCCATCCTGGCATTTCAATATAGAAGGGTTTAGCTTCTGCATAACCTTGCGCATCATAAGGTGGTGTGGTGATTTGTTCACCATTTAATTCATAGGCTATACAAATCTTAATGCTCTCTAAAGAATCCAAAACATCGAGTTTGGTTAGGCAAATACCACTAACAGAGTTCAGATCAAATGAACGTTTTAAGGTGACCATATCCAACCATCCACAACGGCGTTGGCGTCCTGTTGTTGCACCAAATTCATTGCCTACTGTGCCTAGGGTTTTGCCAATCGGGTGCCCTTCATCTGTGGATACATCGTAAATCAATTCAGTCGGGAATGGACCTCCACCAACACGCGTGGTGTAGGCCTTTACAATGCCTACTACATAATCAATATCAGTAACCCCAACGCCAGATCCAGTAACCGCACCGCCTGAAGTTGTGTTAGAAGAAGTTACAAATGGATAGGTGCCTTGGTCAATATCCAAAAGTGCGCCCTGCGCTCCCTCAAACAAGATATTTTCATTACTCTTAATGTGATTGTGAATCTGCTCGGTTACATCGGTAATCATTGGTTTGACAATCTTAGCCTGCTCCATGGCTTGTGCTAGGACTTTTTCATAGTCAAGCGCATCCACACCATAATAGTTGGTTAGTGCAAAATTGTGATATTCCATCACCTCTTTTAGTTTTTTAGCAAAGCTTTGTTCATCTAACAAATCACCAACACGCAAACCACGACGCGCTACCTTGTCCTCATAAGTTGGGCCAATGCCGTTACCTGTGGTACCAATTGCAGCTTTGCCGCGTTTTACCTCACGGGCATTATCCAGTGCAATGTGATAAGGCATAATAAGCGGACAACCCGGTGATATTTTAAGACGAGATTTGGCATCTACACCAGCCTCTTCAAGCTCACCCAATTCTTTAATCAGTGCCGACATTGACAACACCACACCATGGCCAATTAAACACTCAACACTTTGTCTTAATATGCCAGATGGAATTAGATGCAATACCGTTTTTTTACCGTCGATTACCAGTGTGTGTCCGGCATTATGGCCACCCTGAAAACGCACAACAGAGGAGACTTTGTCGGTAATTAAATCGACCACTTTACCTTTACCTTCGTCACCCCACTGGGTGCCAATAATAACGACATTCTTTGACATATTGTTTAATTCCTAATTACTAATTGTCTGCGATAAAAATTTCAAATCAAAAGAAAAGCCAGTTGCAGCACGCGACTGACCAAAAGATTCACCCAATCCGTTATAACGTCCACCTTGTGCTAAGGCTTTTGAATACCCAGAGCTGTAAGCGGAAAAAACCACGCCTGTGTGGTATTGATAGGTTTTTAATTCTGCCAAATCTATGACAATATTTGGTGTATCCAACGCATCTGTAATCTTAGCCAAATCTTCAATGGCTTTGATAATTTCGCTAAAGTCTTTAAATGTATCTAAGGCTTTTGATAGGATGGAACTGTCGCCTTCTAAATGCATTAATTGGGCAAATAAATCTGGATTTTTCATTGGATTTTTATCCAAAAATACCGACAAGTCTGGTGCTGATCTTTTTTGAAAAATTTGTCTAATTTTTGACAACTGATCTTGTGAAAGAGACTCTTGTTCAAGTAAGTAGTTAAAAATACTAACATTACCCAAACTTAGCACCACCGAGGTTGCTCCAATCACATCAAGGCTTTGTAACATCAAATTTATCACCTCAACATCACTTGATACATCATTAGAGCCGTAAAGCTCTGCCCCTGCTTGAATCGGCGATCGTGATGAATAAAAATCATCAGCCTTGGTTTGTAATATGGCATTTACATAGCAATATTTTTCTATGCTGTCACTGTTACGTTTAGCATCAATGCGTGCGATTTGCGGTGTAATGTCAGCATGTACACCAAGCATTTTTCCACTAACAGGGTCTAAAAATTTAAAGGTTTTTTTGTCAACTTCGTCACTGGTCAAAAGAAGAGAATCGGTATTCTCCACCATTGGTGGAATAACCAGTTCATAGCCTTTTTCGGTATAAAGATCAATTAATTGACGACGAAGGAATTCAAACTGAGCAGCATCAGTGCCACTCAATTCATCAATACCTTCAGGCAGTTGCCAAGTTGTCATAAGACCGATTATTCAGATTCAGGGTTAAAATGGCGAAAAAATTCTGTATTTGGATTGAGTACAAGCACATCATTATTTTGATTAAATGATTTTTTATATGACTCAAGCGAACGATAGAATGAATAGAATTCAGGATTTTTACTATAAGCCTGTGCATAGTTATTAGCACTCAAAGCATCGCCCTCACCACGAATTTTTTCACTATCACGGTAAGCATCAGCCAAAATCACTGTGCGTTCTCTATCTGCATTGGCTTTAATTTTTTCTGCTTCTTCTGCGCCTTCAGAACGAAATTCTTTTGCTACGCGTTCTCGTTCGGCTTGCATACGACGATAAACCGAGTTTGAAACCTCTTCAAGCAAATCAATACGTTTGATACGTACATCAATAATATTAATACCAAATTCTTCGACATCGTTTTTGGCCATTTTAGTGATGTTATTCATAATGGTCACACGCTCGCCAGAAACCACATCAGCGATGGTGCGTTTAGAAAATTCACTCTTCAGACCAGTTTTAATAATCTGTGCTAAACGGTTGTCCATTCTGGACAAGCTACCGCCGGTAGATTTATAAAAACGCTCAGCGTCATTAATGCGCCATTTCACGTAAGAATCAACCCTAACGTTCTTTTTCTCGCCGGTTAAAAAACGTTCTGCTGGTGCTTCTAGGGTTTGCACACGTTTGTCAAATTTAATCACATTATTGACAAATGGCATTTTAAACTTAAGGCCTGGTTCTTGATCTACTGCGATAATCTCACCCAAACGCAACTTAATAGCTGTTTGTGTTTCATTAACGGTATAAAAAGCTGAAGCAGCAACAAAAGCAACCACAGCAACTACTGGTAATACTATTTTTTGCATTATCTTACCTCCCTTGAACGAAACACATCTCTCACGCCACCTCGTTGATTGGTTTTATTTGAGTTGTTATCTTGAATAACAATTTCAGTGGTTTTTGTATCCTTATTGGCGCCTACTAATTTATCTATCGGTAGATACATCATGCTATTGGCTTTTGAATCAACCACTACTTTATTGGTATTACCTAAAACACCTTCTAGCGTTTCACGATAGAGTCTTTCTTTGGTGACCGCTGGGGCTTTCTCATATTCTGCCAAGATTTGATCAAAACGATTGGCCTCACCTTCAGATTTTGAAATCATTTCTGCTCTATAAGCTTTTGCTTCCTCTAGCATACGAGCGGCTTTACCGCGTGATTTTGGCAAAATATCATTAGCATACGCTTGCGCTTCGTTGATTAAACGTTCTTTATCTTCACGTGCTTTTACCGCATCAGAATACGATGCTTGCACTTGCTCAGGCGGTTGTGCATCTTGCATATTCACAGAGGTAATTTCCAAACCTGCTTGATAATCATCCAAAAGCTTTTGAGAACGTTCTTTAATAGTCTCTGCAATATCTGCCCTTCCTTCTTTCATTACATAGTCCATGGTGTTTTGTCCAACCGTTTGGCGAATTGCACTTTCAACCACATGGCGCAATGTTTGATCTGGGTCTTTAACATTGAACAAATAAGCTTGAGCGTCATTAACCCTGTACTGTACTGCAAATTTCGCATCAATCATATTTTCGTCTTTAGTAAGCATCAGTGACTCAGAAGAGACATTGCCACCAAAACGACGCGCGCCACGAAGCGCATTACGATATCCAATCTCAGCGGTTCTGATTTGTGCCACATTTACTTTGGTTACAGATTCAATCGGAACAGGAAAGTGCCAATGTAGTCCAGGTGCTGTTTCTTCTTGGAACTCACCAAAGCGCAATATTACACCACGCTCTGCAGGGTCGATTTGATAGGTACCAAACGCTACCCATATTAAGATTAAGATTAAAAAAAGGTATTTTAAATTGCCTGCTGAAGGCAATTTAGGGGTGTTTGGTGTTGCTGAACCGGGTGGTTTTCCACCGCCAAACATACCGCCAAATTTCTTTTTGAAATCTTGAATAATTTCGTCTGGACTTGGGGGTTTTTGTCCATTATCGCCCCAAGGGTTTTGATTGTTGTTATCGTTCCAAGCCATTCACTCGTTCCATATATATTTAAAAATCTGATTCATTTTACCGAAAATATAGAATATCTTTGCGACTAATCTGTATTCATATATCCACAAAATTTAGTCCACAATTCATAAGCCATAAAGTCTTTGTCTTATAGTGTTAAAATAACTAAATTTTGTAGCAGTTATAATAGCATGAAAAAATCCCTAACACTTTGTATAGTGGCCTTAGTGTCAAATTCGGTTTATGCTCAAGGTGTTGTGCTTAATTGCCAAGAAAACGCCACGTTATTTCCAAAACAGGAACTCTCTACTGATCCTAATAACTTAGACGTTATTGCCGATCGAAGTGAAATCAGCAAAAAAGACATCTATGAACTCAGTGGCAATGTTTCTATTAATTCATCAGAATATTTTTTATCCGCCGATAAGGTAGTCATTGAAAAATCCAAAAAAACCTCAACGGCGACTGGTGCAGTGCACTTTCAAGATAAAGACTTGATGTTTGTCGGCAATAAAGCCGTGGTGAAAAAACAAAACGATAAAACACACACGACTCTAAATGAGCTTAGATTTCATTATCCAGATTCTAGAATAAATGGTCGAGCACAAAAGGTTGTTAGCGATTCGGTGGTGCAAGTTTTCGACTCAGCCAGCTATACATTGTGCCCCTTAGGCAATACTGATTGGCGCATGAAAGCCGATCAAATTACCCTTAACCAACAAACCAATCGCGGTCAAGCAAAGGATGTCACAGTTGAATTTTTAGGCGTACCTATTTTCTATTCACCTTATCATAATTGGGTTCTTGAAGGTAGAGGCTCTGGTTTCCTAGCGCCAAGTTTCGGTAGATATGATGATTCAAGTAGCAACAAAGAAAATGACTATCAAGTCCGAATTCCTTATTATTTTAATATTGCACCCGATCGTGACTTTTTGTTAACACTTAATCAGTTATCAAGTCGTGGTAGTATTGTTGAGGGCGTTTACCGACAGTTGATTAGCCCTAGTGATTATTGGCAAGATGGGCGAGTAGAAATTGAGGGGCATTACCTATTTGAAGATGATATCACTAAAAATGAACGCTGGCTTCTCAAGACAGATTTAGATCTAACGCTGAATCCAAAAACACAATTAAATATTAATACGCATCGAGTTTCAGATCAGAATTATTTTAAAGAAATTGCCCACGACAACACCTCGACTTCAGCACTTTATTCACACATTGATTTACTCTACCTTGACGAGGAAAAAGATTTAAGCTTGTCCGCATTTGCAGAAAACGAACAATTGGTTAACAGTGGTTCAGCTAAATATACGCGTGCTCCCGAATTATCCATCTCAAAAGGATTTTCTGGGTTAGGCGGTCGCGAGATTGACCTATCTTTAGTTAGTAGTAATTTTGAACATCAAGACAGTAGCAATACGACCGGTGTGAGAACACATGCACAAGCGAATTTTTCAAGATCTATTTCCACTGACGCTTATTCAATTAAGCCATCACTGAACTTGTCTGCCACGGATTATGCGTTGGATAATAGTGCCGATCATGATCGCACTATGTATAGCTTTGGTATCGATTCGAAACTTTTCCTAGAACGTGAAGTCAATATCTTCAATACCGACACTATTCAAACTCTGGTACCCCGTTTGGCCTATCACTATACTCCTAAGAAAAATCAAAGTGCGCTACCAAGTTTTGATTCTGCCGATAAAAACGATTCTTATGAAGGGCTATTTTCTGGAAAAAAATTCACTGGTATTGACCGTATCAGCAATGCCAATAGTTTCACACTGGGTATTGGATCAGATTTTATTAACGAAGAAACCGGCGAGACTTATTTGAGCCTTAAAGCCGCTCAAACTCGTCATATTGACGACCAAGACATGAACAGTGATGGTAATTTAGTTAGCAGAAGAAAGTATTCTGATATTGCCGGTAATATTGATATTGCTTTGGGTAATTTTACTTTTAATAATGCCATTCAGTACGATCCTGAAACCAACAAGATTGATAAACGAGACAGTGCGATGAGTTACCATCTTGGTTCTCGAAAATTTCTGACCTTGGCTCATCATGATGACAATGGAACCAAATCAGCAGAGCTTTACGGTGTCTATCCTCTCAACGATAAAATGCACGCGTTTGCAGGAATTAATCGTTCTATCACAGACGGTATTACCAATAAAGAAACCACGGGTGTGGCCTACGAATCTTGCTGTTGGGCGCTGCGTTTAGCACACTTTAAGAAACATATCAGTGGTAATGACTATGATTATGTTACTGAGGTTGAATTGGTTTTAAAAGGGTTGGCCTCAACCACGCCTAGCCTATACAAACGCTTAGAAGAAGACATTCCAAATTACTTAGCCAATCTTGATGATTACTAAAATCAAATCTTTTCTCGCCACTGCTGTTTTTATCTCTTTTAATGCTTTTTGTGCACCTAACAGCATTATTGCAATTGTCAATGATGATGTTATTACCTTTAGCTCTGTTGCTAATATCTTGGCAAAAACCGATAACAAGAGTGAAAAAGTCAAACACATTGAGAAAGAAATTACCCGCCTACTAAAATTACAAAAAATTAAAGAACTGGGAATAAAACCTAAATTAAGCGCACTTAATAATGCGCTTAGTAGTGTCGCGTCTCAAAATTCTCTTACACTAACGCAATTACAAGGTCTTGGGCAATATGATGTCATTGTTCAAAATATTACTGAGCAATTGGCACTTAGAAGCCTTAAACAATATGTGTTAGATAAAGCCAATATAACACTGACAAAAACAGAAATTGATAATGCTGCCTCAGCCCAATCTCCAACGCAAAAACAGCTTCAAGCACAAGTTAAAATTGCGCAAATTGCCATCAGCTCAATTGACACTGCCGACAACCCAGCTGAGTCAAAAGACCTGTTAATCAAAAAACTTTTATATCAGTTATCAGATCAAATTGAACAAGGCCAATCTTTTTCTGATTTAGCCAAACTTCACTCTCAAGACCCATCATATAAAAATGGTGGGGAATCTGACTGGTTAATCGTTGAAAAACTCCCTGACGTATTTAGAAACCAAATAGAGCAATTAAAACTAGCAGAAGTATCAACTCCTTTTAAAGCTGGGCAAGGATGGTGGCTTATCAAAGTTCTCGAGCGCCGTGAAATTGATCTTGGCCTTGAACAAACAAAAGCCAAGCTTATCAGCAAGAAAAAAGATCAATACTATAACAATTGGGTACAAAAACTCAAAGATAAGGCTTACATAGAAATCTTTGATCATAAGCTCTAATACCTATGCCTAAGCCAATTGTTATCTATGGCTTTCACAGTGTCCAGGCACAGCTCAATAGCCACCCTGAATATATTGTCAACGCTTACATACTTGAGAGCAGAACTGACAAACGGCTAGGCAATATCCTAACAGAATTAAAACGCCATGGTATTTCGACGCATCGGTGTGGTAAAAAACAACTGGAAAAACTCTCTTTAAATTCTAAAAATCAAGGAATTGTGATCGAGGTTAAACTGCCAAAACTGCCTGGAAATAATGAATTAATACAACATATTAGTGGTTTTAATCATGCTGCTTTGATACTGATTCTAGATTCTATCCAAGACCCAAGAAACCTAGGAGCATGTTTGAGAAGTGCTAATGCTTTTAAAGTAGACGCGGTTATTATTAACAAAGATGCATCAGCGCCTATTAATGCTAGTACTTTTAAAACATCTGCTGGCGCATTTAATCAACTGAATATCTTTGCAGTGACCAATCTATCACGCACCATCAAATCGCTTCAAAAAAACGGATTATGGGTTGTTGGCCTGGATGCAGAACAATCCAGTAACATACAAGATATAGACCTAACCTGCCCTACGGCCTTGGTTATGGGCACTGAGGGTAAGGGTATCAGGCCTTTGGTTAAATCTTCTTGTGATCAATTAGTCAGTATTGCTATGCAAGGCAGTGTTGAGAGTCTAAATGTTTCTGTTGCTACTGGTATTACACTTTATGAAGCCAGCAAGCAACGCCTTGAGTAAAAGGTAATAAATCATACTTCTTTGCATAACAATTTGATTCTTTGGTAAAATTGCACAGTTTTTGTAAGATTGATAATGCAAGGAATGCCGCCGGTTATCAAGCTATTTAACTTTGCCAAAAAAGGGCTTAGTTTTTCTGGGAGCTATCGAATTAAAGATTTTCCTAGAGTAGCAGCCTTAGCAAGCAATGTTGAGGATGGTTTAATCGCCGAATTACACTTTGATTTACAAGAGGATAAGATTCCCTGCATAGAGGGTCACATCAAAGCTGATATTGCGCTGACTTGTCAACGTTGTTTAGAGGATGTGAAGATCCAACTAAATCCCAGCTTTAAGCTGGCTTATCTGCAAAATGAAGAACAAGGTTTGGGCTTAGACTCCACCTATGAAACCGTTGAAAATTTTGAAAAAGAGTTTTCAACCATAGAATTTTTAACCGATGAGATGCTTTTATCAATACCGATGATACCTATGCATCCACATCAATGCTCATCCTATAAGGATCAGCAAGAATTAAAGCAGCAAGAGCGTGAAAATCCTTTTGCTATACTAAAAAATATTAAAAAGTCAAAGGAGTGAAAAATGGCTGTACAAAAAAGTAGAAAAACCCCTTCTAAAAGAGGTATGCGTCGTGCACACAATGCGCTTAAAAACCCTGCACTATCTGAAGACCAAGAAACGGGTGAAATTCACTTACGTCATCATATAACCGCAGATGGTTATTACCGTGGAAAAAAAGTGATCGATACAGCTGTTGAAGAAATCGAAGAAACAGAAGCTTAAAATTCGATGGCAGTAAAGGTATCAATTGATGCCTCAGGGGGAGACCATGGAATACCTGTGACAATTCCAGCAGGTATTAAAGCCTTGAGAAAGTTTAAAGATTTAGAAATTGTCTTTGTTGGCAATCAAGGTGCCATTGAGACTGAATTATCTCAAAATACATCAGCTAATCAATATAAAAATCGCTACCATATTGCCCCCGCATCAGAGGTGGTTCTTATGGATGAATCACCTTCAGTGGCCCTTAGAAAGAAAAAAGATTCTTCTATGAGGATCGCTATTAATTTGGTCAAAGATAAGCAAGTGGACGCTTGTGTCAGTGCTGGTAATACGGGCGCACTGATGGCTATTTCTCGTTTTGTTTTGAAAACCATTAAAGGTATTGACCGCCCTGCCATTATGGGGCGCATGCCAACCATGGACGGGCATACACACATGCTAGATTTGGGGGCAAACGTAGATTCAAAACCTCAAGCTTTAATAGAGTTTGCAACCATGGGATCCACCGCAGTGGAATATACCGAAAAGATTAAGTCTCCTACTATTGGGCTACTCAATATTGGTGAAGAAGAAGTAAAAGGCAATGAAAAAATCAAGCAAACTGCAGAATTATTTAAAAAAGCTTCTCTTAATTATGTCGGTTTTGTTGAAGGTGATGATATCTACAAAGGCACTGTTGATTTGGTTGTGTGTGATGGATATGAGGGTAATATTGCGCTCAAGGCTAGTGAAGGTGTTGCCTCTATGATGGCCTATTATTTAAAAAAAGCTTTTAGCAAAAACTGGATCACCAAACTGATGGCTGTTGTGGCATCCCCTGTGTTAAAAGACTTTAAATCCAGCCTTGATCCTGGAAAGTACAATGGTGCTAGTCTTTTAGGTCTGCAAGGTGTGGTGGTCAAAAGTCACGGCAGTGCTGATATTGATGCATTTTTATCTGCCATTGAAGAAGCTTACCTTGAAGCAAATGCTAAAATTACAGAAAAAATTGCCTCAAAAATATCAAAAGAATTAAGTCATGGCTAACTTTGCAAAAATTATTGGTACTGGATCGTATCTGCCTCCAAAAATAGTCACTAATGCTGATTTGGAAAAAACACTTGATACCTCAGATGAATGGATCACCACCCGAACAGGTATTAAACAAAGGCGAGTAGTTACCACACAAACTACTTGTGATTTGGCTGAAATAGCTGCCAATGAAGCATTAAAGGATGCGGGTATTGAAGCCAAAGATTTGGACTTAATTATCCTTGCCACAACCACTCCAGACAAAATCTTTCCAGCAACGGCTACAATGCTACAAAAAGCCATTGGCGCCTCTTGCCCTGCTTTTGATCTTCAAGCAGTTTGTGCGGGTTTTATTTTTGCACTTACAACAGCAGAACAATATATAAAAACCGGTGCAATGGACAAAGTACTCATAGTTGGCAGTGAAACCATGTCGCGGATTATCAATTGGGAAGATCGCTCTACAGCTGTACTTTTTGGCGATGGTGCAGGTGCAGTTGTGCTAAGTGGCGATGACAAAACTGGAATTTTACATTCCAAACTATTTAGTGATGGCAATTACCTGTCTTCATTACACGTTAATAATAATGTCATTAATGAAATTGGATATATTGAAATGGCTGGCAATGAAGTGTTCAAAATTGCGGTAAATCGTTTGTCTGATTTGGCTGAGCAAACTCTAAAACAAGCCAATCTATCTCCTCAAGATCTTGACTGGATGGTGCCCCATCAAGCCAATATTCGGATTATTTCTGCTGTGGCCAAACGTATTAAAACCCCTATGGATAAAGTGATTGTAACCGTCGATCAACACGGAAATACATCAGCTGCCTCGATTCCACTGGCCCTAGATACTGCCGTTAAAGATGGTCGCATTAAAAAAGGCGATAAGCTCCTTTTTGAAGGCATAGGTGGAGGATTTAGTTGGGGTAGTGTCTTAGTTGAGTTTTAAAATTGACGTTGCATTAATTTATTTGTCAGTTTAATCATAGGTTCGGCATCTACACTTAAATCTTTTAGGTATCCAAGTGCTTCTTGATACAAATCCATAAAACTTTTTTTAGACTCTTCCAAACCTATTAAACCCGGATAAGTGGGTTTGCCTTTTTCACTGTCGGAGTTTTGTTTTTTACCTAATACTTCGCTAGGAGATTCAATATCCAAGACATCGTCTTGGATTTGATAGGCAAGACCAATTGCCTGGGCAAAGCTCAACAAGCGTTTTTTGTCTTTTTGCTTACAATCAGATGAGAGCAATGCGCCCATCTCAACAGCGCAAGTCAGAAGAGCACCAGTTTTTTTTCGATGCATCTTTGCTAAATCTTCAACTGTGATCTTTTTACCAACCACCGACAAGTCAATTGCTTGTCCTTCTGCCATATCAAATGCAGCACTGGTCAGTGCTTTGATCAGACGAATTCTAACATCGGCCTCAATGTGGCTGTCTCTTGCCAAGATATCAAAAGCTAACGATTGCAGGGCATCGCCAGCAAGAATGGCATGCGCCTCACCAAAAGCTTTGTGACTTGCAGGTTGATTGTGTCTGATTTCATCATCGTCCATTGCGGGCAGATCATCATGAATCAACGAATAGGCGTGAATCAGTTCAATTGCACATGCGCTGGAATCCAAAAAATCAAGATCTGTAGAAAACAATTGACCAGTGGTATAAGTTAGAATTGCTCTAAAGCGTTTACCACCAACCAAAACGCTATAGCGCATTGCCTCTGTCAGCGCGTTGTTATTTTGTAAATATTGATCGAGTTGTTGATTGACTCGACTTTGATAACACTCAAAACTCATCGAATGGTTTTTCGCCTTGATAGTCGTCTTTGGCTGTTAATAGAGAAATTTTTTGCTCTGCTTCATTTAAAGCTTTCTGGCATTGTTTTGTCAGGGTAACGCCTTGTTCGAAATATTTTAGCGATTCCTCTAAACTGAGCTCGCCAGATTCCATGCTTTGAATAATGCTCTCAAGCTCTTCCAAGCCTTTATTAAAATCAAATTTTTTGGCCATATTTAACGTTTTCCTCCATCACCTGCTTTGAATAAGATACGGTCCATTATTCGCGCTGGCAAGATTCTATTTAAAACAGCAAATAATTTTGTTGGGAAAGTAACCCAATAATGAATCTTAGCGCGCTTTGCCTCAAGTGCATGTACACAACATTTTAACACTGCTTCTGGTGATAAAGTAAATTGCACAGGATCTTTGCTATTTAAACGCTTAATCATTTGTACATAGCTTTTTTGATAGTCACTATCTTCTATAACAATATTGCGTTTAAAGGCTTGATAAGCATTTTGCCTAAATTTTGACTCAATTGGCCCAGGTTGTATAAGGCTAAGTTGTATATTAGTACTCAACAATTCCAAGCGCAAGGTATTTACCATTCCTTCAATGGCAAATTTAGAACTGTTATATGCACCTCTAAAAGGCATCGCCACAAAACCAAGAACCGAGCTGATATAGATAATCCTACCTTGATTTTTCTGTTTCATTTTTGGTATGACTAGATTACTTAACTCATGCCAACCAAATACATTGGTTTGAAATTGTTTCTCAAGTGTTTTTCTAGATATATCTTCTAAAGCGCCTACTTGACCATAAGCACCATTGTGAATCAGTGCATGCAAATCTTGCGATTTAGAAAACAGTGTTTGTACACAATCTTGTATGGATTTTGAAGATCGTAAGTCTAATTTTAATGCATCGTCAAAGCCTTTTTTCCGAAGCATCTCAACATCTTTGTTTTTTCTAGCAGTCGCAAAAACACGATAGCCTTTTTGTTTAAGTCCAAGTGCGATACAAAGACCAATACCACTGGAACAACCAGTAATAAGCACCGACTTCATTTTTGTGCTTCAGTCCAAAATTTAGCCACTGTTTTTAGCTCTGGATTGATGCTTTTCGAGCGCAGTAATAAGAAATCATAGGCCATTCTAAATCGAGGATTGGCCATTATCTGTTTGACTTTTTTTGTTTGTTTACGCTCTAACTTAGGTTGCATAAGCCAAACTTCTTTAACACGTTTAGTCAACCATTTTGGTAGAGAAGTTTGACGAATTTGTTGTTTGATACTTAACTCACAGGCCTCAGACATGGCTATATAAGAGGACTTTTTCTTTTGCTTAATTTTGTCAAAACGCCTGTTTTGATCTTGCCATAAGAATACCGCGAATATAAATGCAGGCGTAACAGATTTCCCTTGACGAATACGTTTAGATGTATTTTCTAGCGCCTTGTCAATAAAATCAGTTCGCTGGGTATTTGCAAATAAATATTTAAGCAACCCAAAATGTTCCAATTGTTGAAAAACTTCAGCTGAAAAGTCATTATGAAACAATTTAATACACTCTTCATATAAACGTGCGGGGGATACATTTTTCATTAGTGCAGCATTTTGGTGAATGGCATTTTCAACTTCTTTACTAAGCGTGGCATTAAGCTTGGCTTGAAAACGAACCGCTCTGATCATTCTGACTGGATCTTGTTCAAAACGCACATTCGGATCGCCTATCATATGAATCATTCTTTGTTTGATGTCTTCCAACCCCGAGACATAATCAATAACCTGATGATGAATAACATCGTAATACAATGCATTGATGCCAAAATCTCTTCGCACCACATCTTCTTGCATCGTGCCATAGCGATTATCTCGAATAATCACACCATTTTTTGCAGTTTTGACCAGCCCTGCTCTGAATGTTGCCACTTCTAAAAACTTTCGATTTGAAAACATGACATGCACCAATCTAAAGCGCCGACCAATAATTCGAGAGCGTTTAAATAGCTGGTGTATTTGCTCTGGGGTGGCATCAGTAACAATGTCAAAATCCTTTGGCTTTAGACCTAGCAGTAGATCTCTTACACAGCCACCTACTAAATATGCCTCAAAAGATGACTTATTTAAGATTTTAATAACCCTAAATGCATCTTTATCCAATAATTTTTTGTCAAACTTAACGTTTTGACGAATTGGTTTCATAGATATGGAATTGCGTTAATCAAGCTAGTCTATATTAACCACGGGATGAGGTTCCCAATCAACGCTTTTGTGTTCAGCAATAACCGTTGTATAAATACCACCACGCACATTAAATATGGCTTTAAGGCGCATAAATCTCGGATTGCAGGCCTTGACCAAATCATTAAGTATTTGATTGGTTACCGCCTCGTGAAAAGCGCCTTCGTCGCGATATGACCAAATATACATCTTTAGCGATTTAAGCTCAACACAGTGGTGATTGGCAATATAAGACAAATGTAGGGTGGCAAAATCTGGTTGTCCTGTTTTCGGGCACAAACAAGTAAACTCTGGCATGTCAATGTTTATAACAAAATCACGTTCAGGGTTTGGATTGTCGAAAACTTCTAATTTTTTACTGGGTTGGGAAGACATTTGAAAGACTCAAGAGCGTTTTGAAAAATAATCGCCTATTTTATCAATATATTGAGCAAATTTCCTATGTCTATAGAAATAGAAAATAAAAATCACAATCATGACCAATAAATGAACCCACCAAAGCCCTAGAAACGCGGAAATATTGCCATGCTCTAGATCTGTTTTAGCAATAAGTAATGCATTGTTATATAAGATAAATACAACCACTCCAATCAATACGCCTAAATTTTTACCGCCTCTGGGTGAAGCTTTGCCCAATAACACGCCCAAGGTGGAAAGTATCAAAATACTCAGTGGCTGTGATAAACGCCATTGCCATTCTGCAATATCCTCGTTTTTTTCAGATTTAAATAACTCAAAAGTAGATTTAGACTCGGTTTTTGTAAAAGTGTTGTTGGATTTTTGTATTTCACCATCAATAATTTGTAAATCATAAAGGTTAAAATCAAGAATTTTTTTATTAACATCGGTAGGAAAACCATGATAACGCTTACCATCCTTAAGCCTTAAATAAACACTTTGGGTAGAAACATCGGTATATTTTTCCGCTTGAGTTGCTAAAGTAATTATCGGCTCATCTTTTGTTGTTTTGGCGTAAATAAAAATGTCTTCCATTTCTTGCTGGTTTTGCTCATTAGTATTTGAAACTTTGGAAGCATAAAAAACAATGTCACCATTTTTAAATTCTTGAAATTCACCTTGCTTAATAAAAGAAAACTCAGAAGCATTTTCTGTGCGATCCATAATCATTGAGCGTTGTTGTTTAGACCATGGCACTGCATAAGTTGATAAAAACAGAATAAATATAAAAATAAATATAGCAATTGGCTGAATAAACCACATTAAGTGCTTATCACCAATACCCAAAGAATTCATAACAATCGCTTCAGAGCTTTTGTAGAGTCGGCTGATTGTTAATATAACTGCCAAAAAAAGTGATAAAGAGAGAATCAGTGGTACGTCACGAATCATCTTAAAGCCAATGAGTGGTAGCAGATCTGCAACCGGTATACCTTGTTTAAGGCTTTCTTTGACCACCAAAACCAACTGATTACCAAATACCACAAGTCCAATAACAACAAAAACGGCAAATAACAACACCAAAACATTGCGTATCAAATACTTTGCAATGATGGTATTTTGAGATCTAAGTAAACTGTTTATGATTGACGGCAAAACCATTCGCTAAGTATAAAACGAAAGGAGCCTTGAATTTCGGTTTATTTTTTCTGAGACATGGACGCAAAGAACTCGTCGTTGGTTTTAGTGAGTTTTAAGCGATCGATCAAAAATTCGGCTGCTTCAACTGTATCCATTGGATGAAGAATCTTTCTTAAAATCCACATCTTCTGCAACTCTTTTTCTTGGGTAATTAACTCTTCGCGACGCGTGCCAGAAGCGTTGATATTAATTGCTGGGAAGATGCGTTTTTCACTCAATCGTCGCTCGAGGTGTAACTCCATATTACCTGTTCCCTTAAACTCTTGATAAATCACTTCATCCATCTTTGATCCAGTATCAATTAGCGCTGTGGCAATAATTGTAATACTGCCACCATTTTCGATGTTTCTGGCCGCACCGAAAAATCGTTTTGGGCGTTGCAATGCATTGGCATCAACACCACCGGTTAAGACCTTGCCTGAAGAAGGTGCAACAGTATTATAAGCTCGTGCTAGGCGTGTAATAGAGTCTAGAAGGATAACCACATCTTTTCCATGCTCTGCGTGACGTTTGGCTTTTTCAATCACAATCTCTGCAACCTGAACGTGACGTTTAGCTGGTTCGTCAAAAGTTGAAGCCACCACTTCACCACGAACGGTACGCTCCATCTCAGTGACCTCTTCTGGGCGCTCATCAATCAATAGTACGATAAGTTCGCACTCAGGATGGTTAACCGCCAAAGATGCCGCCACATTTTGCATAATCATGGTTTTACCTGCCTTAGGTGGGGCAACCAAAAGGCCTCTTTGTCCTTTACCAAATGGTGCTACCAAATCAATTACACGAGCAGTAATGTCTTCTGTGCCGCCATTACCCAATTCTAAATTCAATCGCTCGTTTGGATGCAGTGGCGTTAGCGAGGCAAAAGGTATTCTGTTTTTAATACTGTCAGGATTCTCGCCATTAACTTCATCAACTTTAACCAGTGCGAAATATTTTTCTCCTTTTTTGGGCGCCCTAATCTTTCCGGAAACAAAGTCACCAGTGGATAAGTTAAAACGTCTAATTTGGTTGGGAGAAACGTAGATATCATCAGGTCCTGAAACATAAGAATCATCACTAGATCTTAAGAAACCGTAACCCTCTTGTAAGACATCTAAAATACCATCACCAACAACCTCTTCATCATTTGAAGCTTTGGCTTTTAATATTGAAAAAATTAGGGTTTGTTTTTTAGCACGTGAAATATTCTCTATACCTAATGATTGCGCTAATTCTAATAGTTGTGCAGGTGTAGAGCCTTTAAGTTCTGAAAGTTTCATGAATTTTTATCCAATTTGTAAATAGAGAGAAAATCAGCCAAAGTAGATGATTTTGATTGTGCTGAGCACGATTTAAAAAGTATTAATATTAAAGTCCTAAAAAAATGTTAGTTAGATGTTTGCATCAATAAAAGTAGACAGTTCTGCTTTAGAAAGTGCGCCGACTTTGGTTGCCACAACCGCACCGTCTTTGAATAACAACATCGTTGGAATGCCACGAATTCCATATTTAGGCGGTGTTTGATTGTTTTCATCCACATTTAACTTAGCAATTACTACTTTGCCATCGTATTCATCGGCAATCTCATCCAAAACTGGGGCTATGGCTTTACAAGGGCCACACCACTCAGCCCAAAAATCGACCAATACTGTATGTGTGGATTGAATAACATCTTGCTCAAAAGAATCGTCACTAACTAGTTTAATTTTATCGTTCATATTTATTTGATTATATTTTCCTGAATCGGGATTAAGCTACAACAGAACTGCTGTAGGAGTGCATTATATCAAGGTTTTAGTTTTTGTGTTGTTTTTTTATAATCTTTCCTCAAGTGCGCTTTTAAGTGTTTTTTCTTGTTGCCTGCTCAAAGGTCTTTGTTCTTTGTTACTAATAAAAAATACATCTTCTACTCTCTCACCAAATGTGGCAATCCTTGCATTGACCAGACGTATATCCAATTGATAAAAAACATAGGCAATATTCGACAATATACCTTGTTTATCAATTACATTGACTGATAGCTGAGTGAGATTCCATTTCTTATTAATAGAAAAATCAATTTTTATCTGATGGTCAAAATGCCGATGGGCTGGTTTCGCACCAACTTCTTTAATATCAGTGAGGCTTTTTTGTAATTCTGTCGTCACTTCTTGAGCAATATCAATGTGTTTTAAAGCCTCAGATTGCAAGATTGTAACAGTATTAAACACTTTAGAATCCTTGGTTGTGAGAATTTTTGCATCAACCACATTTAGACCTAAGCGCTCAATAATACTCACAATTCTGAAGAACAAACCTTTAGAATCTTGCCCGTAGATAAAAATATCAACCACACCATACTCCGAGACTTTAGACCAAGCAGCAATAGTCAAATCTTGATTTTGCATGACCAAGCCTAGATGCCAAATAATATCATTTAGCTCATATCGCAAAAAATAATCTTTAGGTAGCGTTTTTAGTATCTTTTCAAACTCATCGGCAGAGCAGCCTAAAATGTCTAGCTTTTCAATCAACAGATGATGAATTTTATTGACTTGTTCGCTGATACTAGGCGGCTCAGGCTGCCCACTTTCTAAGTGATTTTTACTGTTGTAGTATAGTTTTTTGAGTAAAGCATCTTTCCAATCGTTCCATAAATCTTGTTTTGTCGCTCTGATATCAGCCACAGTGAGCAGATATAAATAATCTAAGAATTCTTTAGAGCCTATGGTTTGGCTAAATTTGTCTATCACATCTGTATCATCAACATTTTCTTTTTGCGCTGTTTGGGACATTAGCAAATGGTGTTTAACTAGGCCAGATACCAAATTTGCATCCTCAGTTTTAATCTGGTGATCGTTGCAAAAATTAAGCGCATCTTTTGCGCCTAGTTGAGCATGATCACCATTTCTCCCTTTTGCAATATCATGAAATAACGCAGCAATAAACAACAACTCTGGTTTTTTAATGCCGGTGGCAATCTGACTACAAAGCTCAAACTCTTTTTTAAATTCTGCGACAAAAAAACGCCTTAAATTACGTATAACGAATAACGTGTGCTGATCAACGGTATAGACATGGAAAAGGTCAAATTGCATCAGTCCAGTAATTTTGCCAAAAGCCGGAATGTAGCGTTCTAATACGCCGTAGCGATTCATTAACTTTAGTGCTTTATTAACCCCTTGTTTTTGCTGTAAAAGTTCAATAAACAAACGGTTATTAACTCTTTTCTTATGATAAGACTCATCAATAAGTTTAATATCATGCTGTATTTGCCTTAAGGTTGAGGCACTGATACCACGAATATAGTTATTCTTAGCAATGAGCAAAAAAATCTCTATTAGCGCTGAAGGGTTTTCAACAAAAACTTTCTCATTATTTGCTTTTATATAACCGTAATTAATCAAAAACCGGGTGTTAAGTATTTGAGTGTGCAAAACCCGATCTTCTAACAACTGCAAAAGAATGTCATTAAGGCGCGATACTTTGGTTACCGTTTGATAATAATCTTTCATTAATTGTTCAACTGCTATGGCGGCATTGTCTTTATATCCCAATACACTTGCTACTTGTTTTTGATACTGGAAGGACAGACGGTCTTCCCTTCGCTCGGCAATAACATGGAGTGCAAAACGCACTTTCCATAAAAATAATTGCCCTTGTTTGAGTAGTTCATATTCACTGCTGTCTAGATAACCTTTGCCAACCAGATCAAATAACAAATTCACGTCAAAATACCACTTGGCTACCCAAGTCACGGTTTGAATATCTCGTAGCCCTCCTGGGCTTTCTTTTAAGTTAGGCTCTAAGTTATAGGCAGTATTTGAAAAATTAAGATGCCTATTATGCTGTTCTTTTTGTTTTTCAATAAAAAAAGATTGCGTTGACCAATCACTGAGCTTAATCATCGACTTCATCTGCAAAAATAAATCGTTATTACCAATCAATAATCTAGACTCTAGTAGGTTTGTCACCACACTCAAATCTTTAATTTCAACAGAACAATCCTGAATATCCCTGGTGGCATGCCCAACTTCTAGGCCAATATCCCACAAAAAAGTCAAAAAATCACCGATTGCGTGTTGATGCTTTTTATGAGTGTTGCTAGGGATAAGTATCAATAGATCAATATCTGAATACAGGTGAAGCTCTGAACGGCCATAGCCACCTACAGCTACTAGAGATAATGAAGAATCTAAGTTGAAATCTTGCCAAATATCGCCGAGCAATTGATCAACTTTTTGACTACGTCTATGAACCAACAGTTCAACCGATTTTGGCTCATTGAGAAAATCCTCCTTTAAGGATTGTTGAAGCTTTTGATATCGTTGCTTATACTCTTTTAAATGCATAAGCTAGAATGATAACCGATTCGCCGAGCTACTTGGTATTAGTGTCAAGGGCGAGTTTTACTCTTTGCAAAGTTTTTTCGCGACCAAGTAGCTCAGCCACTGCATCAATATTACCGGCATTACCATCACCACTAAGTGCTAAGCGGAATGGTTGCCCTACTTTGCCAAAACCTACGTCTAATTCAGTGCAAACTTGCTTGATGCAATCTTTAATTTTTTCTGCTTGCCAAAGCTCTAGTGACTTAAGTTTAGCCAGTAATGTTTGTAAAACAACTGGCTCTTTAAAATGTTTTTTCGCCAGTTTTTCATCAAAACTGTCAAAATCTTGATAAAACATGCGCATGCTGTTCGTCATTTCGATTAACGTTTTACACCGTGTTTGAAGATTGGCCACTACCCTATCTATTGGTGGTCCGTGTTCAGTATTGATTTTTTGCTCTTTTAAGTGCCAGTCCAATTGTATTATTAAGTCTTTGACGTTGGCTTGTTGAATATAGTGTTGGTTAAGCCACAACAGCTTTTCTTGATTAAAACTTGCGGGGGCCTTATTGACATCTTTAAGATTAAATTTTTCTATTATTTCATCTCTAGAGAAAATCTCTTGATCACCGTGTGACCAACCAAGACGCACTAAATAGTTAACCAATGCCTCAGGCAAATAGCCTTTATCACGATAGGCCATCACACTAACTGCCCCATGACGCTTAGACAAACGCGCACCATCTGCTCCTAAAATCATTGGCAAATGGGCAAAATCTGGTAATTCCCAACCCAGTGCCTGATACAAGTTGATTTGTCTTGGGGTGTTGTTAATATGGTCGTCTCCTCGAATCACACAATCGATTCCCATTTCATGATCATCCACAACCACGGTTAAATTATAAGTTGGTGTCCCGTCGCTACGAGCGATAATTAAATCGTCCAGTTCACTATTAGCGATGGTGATTCTGCCACGCACCAAATCATCAAAATCAACCTTACCCTGGTCTGGATTACGAAACCTAACCACGCCTTGAGAAAGTTTCTTTTCTCGGCAACAACCATCATATTTGGGTTTTTTACCCTTGGCCATGCACTCTTCACGCAAATTTTGTAATCGTTGTTCTGAGCAATCACAATAATAGGCTTTATCTTCTTTTAACAACTGCTCGATAACGCTTTGGTAACGATCAAAGTTATCAGTTTGGTAGTATGGGCCTTCATCGTAATCTAGCCCTAACCAGTCCATACCCTGTAGAATCGCATCAATCGATACTTGCGTAGATCTCTGACGATCAGTATCTTCAATACGCAGAATAAATTTTCCTTGATTTTTTTTGGCCCATGCCCAAGCAAACAATGCGGTTCTTGCACCACCAATATGTAAGTATCCAGTGGGTGAAGGGGCAAATCTAGATTTCACGGTGTGTTTAATTTAGAGGCTTTGTCATACCAGTATTGCGCTTTATCAAGATCTTGCTTAACATCTTTACCGTCTTCATAAATCATGCCCAATGTGTACATCGGCCCTGGGATGCTAAATTCAGCCGCCTTCTCAAACCACTCAATGGCTTTTAAAATATCTTTTTCAACCCCTTCTCCTGCCATATAAGCCACGCCAATCATGTGGTGGGCAAAAGCATGTTGCTGTTTAGCAGCTTTGATAAAATTTTCAAAACCCAGTGCTTGATTCTCAACCATACCTAAGCCGTTCATTTGCATCATGCCGATACGCCACTGCGCCTCTGCATTACCTTTATTTGCCAAGGGCAAAAGTAGCTGATAAGCCATAGAAAAATTTTTACTGTCAAAGGCAGCAACGCCGCTAGACAAGTCGGCTTCAAATGTATCAGTTTCTTGTTGATTAGACATAAATTTTTTCTGAATCAGTGTTAAATATCTGTATGCATTTTACACTGATATAATGTGAGTCTAGTGTGCAAAAAAACCAGTCAAAACCTATGGAATTTAACGAGCAAGAAGCCAATCTAAACAGCATTGTTTCACTAGAGGAAAAAAAAGTTATTTTGTCACATACTCAACTCTCTACACCTTGTTATATTTCAAAAAGTTTTCATACCAATATTCAAATTAAAACAACCGGGGATATTAATCCAGAATCTATTTTTCCATTGCTCAACCAGGACGATATTAATTTATTGATTGTTGGCACCGGAGCCAAACCTATTTTTTTATCTGCAAAACAAACCATCGCACTTCAACAAATTGGCCTGGGCGTTGAAACCATGAACAGCCCCTCTGCTTGTCGCAGTTTTAATTTACTGCTTAGTGATGCCAGACCTGTAGGAATCCTACTATTATGAGCTTTATCTCGGCGCATAACATGCGTCATTTTTGGCATTATTTTAAAATGGACACAGTGCTGTTTTTATTGCTTATTGCACTGATCGGTTTTGGTTTTGTTGTGCTTTATAGCGCATCAGCAGGTTCAATACAAACACTTTACAAGCAACTGATTCATTTTGCTTTAGGGCTCTTAGCGATGATGATTATCGCACAAATACCACCTTATCAAATGCGACGCTACTCGCCCTATTTGATGCTTTTTGGAGTATTTCTGCTCTTGCTCACATTACTCTTTGGTGTTAAAAGTGGTGGTGCACAACGCTGGCTTGATTTGGGATTTTTACGCTTCCAACCCTCAGAAATTATGAAAATCATTGTACCCATTGCCATCGCTTCAATTCTGAGTGAAAAAACACTGCCGCCGAAGCCTCTGCCCATTTTAATCTCAATTGTTTCCATCTCAGTAATTGTGCTACTTATCGCCAAACAGCCTGATTTAGGTACATCTATTTTGATTGGCGCCTCTGGAATTTATGTGTTGTTTTTCTCCGGTGTAAGTATCCGACTGTTAAAAAACCCTTGGCTGAATTTTGGCCTCATCCTATCATCGATTGGCGCCATTATTTATGTGGCTTGGAATTACTTTCTAATGGCTTATCAAAAAAAACGCATACTAACGCTCATCGACCCGTCTTCTGACCCTCTGGGTTCAGGTTATCACATACTACAGTCTAAGATTGCAATTGGTTCTGGCGGACTCTTTGGCAAGGGATTTGAGCAAGGCTCGCAATCACAATTAGATTTTCTACCCGAGCACGCCACCGATTTTATCTTTGCTGTTTTGGCAGAAGAAATGGGCTTTTTGGGTGTAGTTTTACTACTGAGTATTTATGGACTTATCATTTATCGATCATTGCTAATTTCTTTTCAATCTGAAGACAGCTTTTCAAAATTACTGGGTGCGAGCCTTACACTGATTTTCTTTACCTATATTTTTGTGAATATTTCTATGGTATCAGGTCTATTGCCAGTAGTTGGCGTGCCCTTGCCTATGGTCAGTTATGGCGGTTCATCACTGATAACATTGATGTTGAGTTTTGGCATTATTATGTCTATTAATAAACACAAAACTCCCAGGTATCTACAAAAAATATAATGCGCACTCTTGCTTTTTTTTCCATGTTTTTTTTAACCGTTTTTGCACAGGCGCAAACGATCAGTGCCCACAAACTACAAACGGTTCAAAATTTTATCAATGAGATGGTTAATCAACATCACTTTGATAAAAATCAGCTCAATCTATTATTCTCTCAAGTTCAAATAAAACTTTTGGAAAAGTCTAAAAATAAAACCACAAAAAAGCCAAAGAGAAAAAAACCGATGTCTTGGGATAGATACAAAAGTTTATTTATCACCACAGATCGTATAAATAATGGTGTAGATTTTTGGGGTAAAAACCGACACACCTTAGAACGCGCTGAAAAAATCTACAATGTGCCTAAAGAGATTATCGTTGCTATTCTCGGTATTGAAACAAACTATGGTAATAATCAAGGCAAACACCCCACCTTTAAAACTTTAGTTAAACGCTCATTTAGCAACGATAGGCGAAAAAAATTTTATAAAAGTGAGCTTAAATCTTTTTTGTTAATGGTACGTGAGAATAATTTGGCACCCATGAGTATTAGTGGATCTCATGCTGGTGCAATGGGTTATGGGCAATTTATCTCCAGTTCATATCGCAATTTTGCTGTGGATTTTGACAATGATGGCGTCATTGATTTATTTAACTCGCCAGCAGATGCTATCGGCTCTATAGCCAATTATTTTGATCGCCACCAGTGGCATGATGGTGGGGAGATTTCGCGACCAATTAAACTAAACCAACAACAACTTAAATTGACAAAACGATCAACAACAAAGCCTAGAAAAAACGCAAAATATTGGAAAAAACAAAATTTTCCAATTGATAAAGATATCAATAACCAAACCAAAATTGCACTGATTCGATTGCCGCAAGATGGAATTGATGAGCCACGTCTCACTTTTTGGAATTTCTATGTTCTAACTCGTTATAATCACGATAATAGATATGCCATGGCTGCTCAGCTATTATCGGAAAAAATTAAGCAAAAAATTAACCCATAAAATTATGAAATATCAAAACTTTATCAAAAAAACCCTCGGTGTTCTTGCACTATCCAGTGTGTTTGGAATTTTTAGTGTTAATGCGGCAATTTTTATTACTCCAAAAGCGCCAGTGATTGGTGCAGATGCCTATGTGGTCATGGATTACCAATCAGGTGAAGTGATTGCTTCAAATAACATGCACAAAAAACACGCGCCAGCGAGCTTGACAAAACTCATGACAGCTTATGTGGTTTTTCAACTGGTTAAAGATGGTCGCATCAGTTTAGAAGATGATGTCAAAATCAGTAAAAAAGCTTGGAAAACAGGGGGTTCAAAAAGCTTTATCGAAGTCGGTAAAACCATCAAACTTAAGACTCTACTTAAAGGCATGATTATTCAATCGGGTAACGATGCAGCAGTTGCCTTAGCAGAACACATTGCTGGCACTGAAGGCACTTTTACTGCTTATATGAATGAATACGCTCATGAGTTAGGAATGAACAATACACGCTTTGAGAATTCTTCAGGTCTGGATTTTAAAGACCAACACACAACTGCCTACGACATTGCCCTTCTCTCGGCAGCCACAATCAAACAATTTCCTGATCTCTACCCTTGGTATAAGGAAAAAACTTTCACTTATCACGGCATTAAACAACACAACCGCAATAAGCTACTTTGGAGTGATAGTACTGTTGATGGGCTGAAAACTGGATTTACTGATAAGGCCAAATATAATCTCGCTGCGAGTGCAAAACGTATGGATGATATGCGACTTATTTCTGTGGTTCTTGGCTCCACCAGTGCTGAAGCCAGAA
Organism: uncultured Piscirickettsiaceae bacterium; assembly: GCA_964647705.1. Taxonomy (GTDB): domain Bacteria; phylum Pseudomonadota; class Gammaproteobacteria; order PS1; family Pseudothioglobaceae; genus CAZYIW01. The sequence continues at coordinate 13,224 of CAZYIW010000006.1, read as the reverse complement.
GCGCGCAAACGCAAAAAATTCTAGACTATGGGTTTCGATTCTTTGAAAGTAAAAGCATTAAGGATTTTTCCAAGCAAATACCCATCTCATCTTCTACAAAAGATAGCATTAAAGTTGGACTAAAAGAGCACAAGAATGTGCTACTGCCTAGAGGGCAATACAAACTCTCTAAACAAGTTATTGAGCTTTATGATAATTTATCAGCGCCAATCAACAAAGGCGATGTGATTGGTAATTTTGTGATCAGATTTGAAGACAATAACTTAGCCAAACTGCCCTTAATCGCCCTTGAAGACGCACCTGAGGCAGGCTTCTTTTCTAGAATGTTAGAAAAGATTGGCTTTTAACACCTTTTGTGGTTTTTTTAAACGGTCAATTCCTGGAAAAAAACCAGGCCAAAATCACTGTGATGGACAGAGGTTTTCTTTTTGGTGATGGTGTTTATGAAGTTATTCCAGTCTATAACAAAAAACTATTTCGGCTAAAAGCACATCTACAACGCCTAGCAAATAGCCTGAAATCGGTCAACATCTCTAATCCGTATAATCATGAGAAATGGCAATCTATTCTTGAGAATCTCATCCAAAATTCCCATGCCACAGATCAGTCTATCTATCTGCAAGTTACTCGTGGTGCAGATAAAAAACGTTCACATCAATTTAGCTCGCTCACACCAAGCGTGTATATTGAATCTAATGCCTTGATCACCAAAACCAAAAAAGAGTTACAATCCGGATTTGAGGCAATCACCCAACAAGATTTTCGTTGGCAGCGTTGTGACATTAAGTCCATCTCCTTGTTGGCCAATGTGATGTATGCACAAGAGGCACAAGCACGACATAAAGAAGAGATTTTGCTTATCAGGAATGATGTGGTTACTGAGGGTGCCAGTTCCAATATTTTTATTGTTAAAAATAACACTTTGTACACTCACCCAACAGGTTTTGATATTCTTTCTGGCATTACTCGTGATTTGGTGATAGAAAGTGCCAGAGCATGCGGGCTTTTAATTAAAGAAGATCCTTTCAGTAAAAAGACATTACTCGATGCAGATGAGGTTTGGATATCCAGCTCTACTCGTGAAGTCATGCCAATTGTAAACGTTGATGAAAAAAACATTGGTAGCGGGCAAGTTGGTAGGCATTGGTCCTGTGTTTATGAGCACTATCAAAAGCTTAAATATGCTTGATACACGCCTTGATTTATTGCAAGACTATCTCGAAGAATTTTTCGGTGATGCTGATTTTGTCCTTAGTAAAGCCAGCGATGATGCCAGCTTTAGGCGTTATTTTCGAATTGAAAGAGTAAACACTACTTTTATCGCCATGGATGCCCCACCCGATAAAGAAAACACCAAGGCTTTTATTCGTATAGATGAATTACTCAGATCTGGCGATATTCATGCCCCAAAGATTATTGATTCAAACTTAAAAAATGGTTTTTTACTGATAGAGGACCTTGGCAATCAAACCTTCTTGCAGGCACAAAAAGATTCTTTTGATATCAATTTATACAAAAAAGCCATTGATGTAGTGATTCAAATGCAAGAGATTGAAACCAATTCGAATGAGTATGGCCACTATGATGCCTCACTGCTGAATGCCGAGATGCAACTGCTTGTTGATTGGTACCTTCCTAAGGATTTAGATATTGATCTTAAAAATGCATTGAACACAATTTTTGATTTATTAACCCAAAATGCATTGAATCAAAAGCAAGTTTTTGTCCATCGAGACTATCACAGCCGAAATTTAATGATCACCGATGATGATTTGGGTGTGATTGATTTTCAAGATGGGGTTATTGGTGCTATTAGCTACGACCTTGTCTCACTATTAAAAGATGCCTATTTTGAGCTTTCAAGCGATAACTTAAACACCTTATTACATTATTACTACGATAAAAAACAGCTGGATATTGGCTTTGATGTATTTGAAAAACAATTTGATCTGATGGGTCTACAACGTCACCTCAAAGTTTTGGGTATTTTTAAAAGACTTTCTATTCGTGACGGTAAACATCAATATCTTGGGGATATTCCACTGGTCAAGAAATATGCTTTAAACATTGCAGATAAATACCCTGAATTAAGCTGTATTAAAAACATCCTACAAGCCACTGATAATCAAACGCATGCGATGATTTTAGCCGCTGGACGTGGCGAACGCATGATGCCACTGACAAAAAACACCCCCAAATCACTTATTAAGCTTAATGACAAACCTTTAATTGATTATGTAGTCTTGGCACTTAAAAAAGCCAATATCAACAATATCGTTATCAATACCGCCTATCTTGGAGAAAAAATTCACTCTTATCTGGGTCATGGAGAAAGTCTGGATATGCATATTCAATATTCTGACGAATCGGCTGGCGCCCTAGAGACTGCTGGAGGCATAATTAAAGCATTGCCACTATTGGGCGATAAACCATTTATTGTCGTTAATTCTGATGTTGTATGCGATTATGATCTTAAAAATCTTAAATTACCCATGGGATCATTGGCGCATTTGGTGTTAATAGATAACCCTGAGCACAACAAACATGGAGATTTCTCAATTATTAATGAACACCAAGTGACCACTGCTGGCCACCAAAGTTACACTTATGCAGGTATAGGCATCTATCATCCTAATTTTTTCAAAGCACACAAAAGCAATCAAGGCATAAAATTGCCTTTATACCCCCTACTCAAAGAAGCCATGGTGAATAATCAATTGACTGGCGAATACTATGATGGTTATTGGCAAGATGTGGGAACACCACAGCGACTGCAACAAGCTGAAGAACAATTGGGAGCGGATGATTGAAAAACAGCTTATTTTAAAAATTTGTCAAATTTGTAAAAAAATACCATTTTTTTGCTATTTTTTAGCGAAAAATCATTAAAAAACCACTTTTTTAGCTAAATTTATGGCTTTTTTATTGAAATTTCGATTTTTTTTCATTTTTTTTAAGCTATTCGTTCTCTTGTTCATTGCAAAAATTTAAAACACCAGTGATTAAATTAAAGTCAATTTAATATTGATAACTGTAAAATAAACTTGGTAGTGCTGAGGGTGCACAGGCAATGAATGGTTATGAACCCCGCCAGGTCCGGAAGGAAGCAACGGTAATATCTTTTTCATGTGTTTGAGGTTATTCTTGGTGCTACCACTTTTTTTTCATAAAACTCATCTATGGCAGAGCATTATCAAGTTTTAGCACGCAAATATCGACCACATACTTTTGATGAAATGGTCGGTCAGGTGCATACCGTGCAAACGTTGAAAAACGCACTCGATGCCAACAGTCTTCATCACGGATTTTTATTCACTGGCACACGTGGTGTGGGCAAAACTACCATTGCCAGAATTTTTGCCAAATCGATTAATTGTGAACAAGGCGTGAGCTCAAAACCGTGTGGAAAATGCCCCACCTGTTTGGAGATTGATCAAGGTCGTTCTGTTGATTTAATTGAGCTCGATGCTGCTTCTAATACACAAGTTGACAAAATGCGTGATTTGCTTGAAAACGCACAATACATGCCAACTAAAAATCGCTACAAAATCTACTTGATTGATGAAGTGCACATGCTTTCTCAAAGTAGTTTTAATGCTTTATTAAAAACCTTAGAAGAACCACCTGAACATATCAAATTTTTATTGGCCACCACCGACCCACAAAAATTACCTGTTACCGTGTTGTCTCGTTGCTTGCAATTTACCTTGCAAAAACTCACGCATGATGAGATTTTATCTCAGATGGAATTTATCATGAAAAACGAAGGTTTAGAGTATGAACCTGAAGCTCTGAGCCAAATAGCTGATTTGGGTAATGGCTCTATGCGTGATGCACTGAGTCTTTTAGATCAATCCATCTCTTATGGTAACGGCAAAATCTTAAACGAAGATATCAAGGCCATGCTTGGATTGGTGCGAAGTGATGATGTTATTTCCTTGGCTAAACATGTCATTGCCAGAGATGCTGAGGGTGTATTAACCTTTACTAAAGAATTGGCCCATCGTGGAGAAAACCTAGAACATGCGCTCAAGGATTTAAGTACTTTGTTTCATCAGATGATGGTTGAAAAACTCCAGCCAAATAATCAAAACAACGCCGATATTAAATCACTGAGCAAACAAATATCTGATTATGACTTGCAGTTGTTCTACCAAATGGCAATCAATGGCACTAAAGACATGTCACTGGCGCCAAGCGAGCAGATTGGTTTTGAAATGACACTGCTGAGAATGATTACTTTTGTCCAAGGCAGTGACACCCCAACAGAAAAAAAAACAGCCAAAATAACTCCAAAGCCTGATAAAAAGCCTTCCCATACAACGCCTAAGGTCAGTAGTCTTAAAATTGAAAACCAACAAGATTGGCAAACTATCTACCAATCTTTGGGTTGTGCTGGTGCGGTATCAACTTTGATAAAAAACACAGTTTTTAAACAGTTTGATGGCAATCATTTATCACTCAGTCTTGATGAAAAAATGGCCAACCTTTTAACAGATCAGACCCAAATCGCCATACAAGACACTTTAGAAAAACGATTTGGAAAAATTACCCTAAGCATTGATTTAGAAAAGCCAAAAACACAAACCCTTGCTGATAAAGAAGCACAGCAAAGGGCAGAAAAGTTGGCAAAGATTCAACAAACTTATCTTAAAGATGAAGGGGTTAAAAAATTAGAAAAAATATTTAATGCCAAAGTAGATATCAAAAGTATTAAGGAGGTAGACGATGTTTAAAGGCGGTATGGCATCGATGATGCAAAAAGCACAAAAAATGCAAGAAGATATGCAAAAAGCACAAGAGGAGATTAAAAATCTCTGTGTCGTTGGTAAAGCTGCTGGTGGCGCTGTTGAGATAACGCTCACGGGAGAGCATAATGCTACTAATATTCAAATTGACCAAGGCGTGATGGACGATAAGGATATGCTAGAAGACTTGATTCTTACTGCTCTCAACGATGCCAATCAACAAATAGCTAACGCCTCAGCTGAAAAAATGAAAGGTGTCACAGGCGGGATGAAATTGCCCGGTGGGATGAACCTACCCTTCTAATGATTGAAGCCTTAACCAAAGCTTTTTGTGTTCTGCCAGGTGTTGGTAACAAAACAGCGCAACGCTTTGTCTATCATCTATTAGAAAGAAATCGTGAGGGTGGTTTGGATCTGGCCAAAGCATTGGTAGATGCCATGGAGCATATTGGCCATTGTCAAAGTTGCCGAACCCTAAGTGAAAAAGACATATGCGAGATTTGTAGTAGTGATACGCGCGATGACTCACAATTATGTGTGGTTGAAACACCTACCGATATCCATGCGATTGAACAAAGTGGTGTTTACCAAGGCAAATACTTTGTTTTAAGTGGCTACCTCTCCCCCATTGATGGTATTGGCGCAGAAGAATTGGGCCTACATACCCTAGAAGACAGATTAAAAACCCAAGATGTTAAAGAGATTATCTTAGCCACCAACGCAACCGTAGAAGGCGAAGTAACAGCCCACTATATCAGTAATATGGCTAAGCAATTCGACATTCAGATTACACGCATTGCACATGGCATTCCTATCGGCGGAGAACTGGAATACGCTGATATAAACACCATCGCACACGCTTTGTCAGGGCGCAAGAATTACGATTAAAACTTTTTAGACAGCAGTTCTATTTCATAACCATCAGGGTCTTTTAAAAATGCCACAATGTTTTGTCCTGCATTCATCGGCCCTGCTTCTCTAATGACTTCAGCCCCTTTTTGTTTTGCCGTCTCAACTGCGTGATAAACATCTTCCACATTAATGGCAATATGCCCAAATCCTGTGCCAATTTCATATTCACTTGTTCCCCAGTTGTACGTCAATTCAAGTGCAGATTCTTCAGATTCCTCCCCATAACCTAAAAACACCAGTGTGAATTTACCCTTAGGATAGTCTTTTTGACGCAAAACTCGCATAGCCAAAACGTTTGTGTAAAAATCAATTGACTTTTGCAGATCACCTACTCTAATCATTGTATGTAGAATTCTCACCTAAATCTCTCCGATATTTGAAGATATCAGCATTATAATGAATTTGAAATGGATAATAAATTTAAGCACTGGGATAAAGTTTACCAAAAAAAGGATCATAGCCAAGTTTCCTGGCATCAAGACCACTCAACTATTTCACTAGATTGGATTATCGAAAATACGAAGCCAACAGACAAAGTGATTGACATTGGCTGTGGTGTAAGCATTCTTGCCGATAACCTTTTGGAAAAAGGTTATCTAAACTTATATTTATTAGAAATATCTACAGAAGCACTAGAGACACTGAAAAAACGCCTTCAACCTTTTGTAAATAATCTACATTTTTTTAATCAAAATATTCTAGATTTTGATACCAACGAGCAATTCAATTTATGGCATGATCGTGCAGTTTTTCATTTCTTAACTAAGGTCCAAGAACAAAAAACGTATATCGGCAAATTAACCCAACATTTAAAACCAGGTGGTTATTTTCTACTGTCAACTTTTGCACCAGACGGACCTAAGAAGTGCTCGGGTTTAGATATTGTGCAATATGATGCTGACAAAATCAGCACTTTGCTGGGGCAAAATTTCAAGCTACTAAAGACCAAAAACGAAAAACACTCGCACCCCAATGGATCGATTCAAAGCTTTAATTATTTTTTGTTTCAAAAATTAGTGTAGCCACGAGCTTTCTTGAGCTGGCTTGATCCCTATGTTCATTAAGATAGATGCCTTGCCAAGTGCCTAGATTGACGCTACCATCAGTGATAGGAATAGATAAACTCGCACCAATCATGGACGCTTTAATGTGTGCCGGCATATCGTCATCACCTTCATAAGTGTGAATATAATAGGGTTTGTTGTCACACAATTCGGTGAAGAAATTTTCCATATCGGTGCGCACACTCGAATCGGCATTTTCATTGATTGAAAGTGAGGCGCTAGAATGCTTGAGAAACAGATTCAATTGCCCTACTTTGGCCTTATGTAGAAATGGGATTTGACTCATTACCTCATTGGTGACCAAATGAAATCCTCGAGGTTTGGCAGCCAATGTAATTTCACATTGCTCAATTTGCATCACTGTGTGACTCGTTTCATGCCTTCTCTATTTTTCCAATAATTGGCCTTGTTTTTGAGAATCCAACGCACACCTCCCTTGGGGTCCTCGACATCACCTGTGTATCTTGGAATAATATGCACGTGCAGATGCATTACACTTTGTCCAGCCGCTTCACCATTGTTAATGCCAATATTATAAGCGTCTGGCGCATATTCTTTATCTAAGATTTTTTTGGCTTTTTGAATCGCTCGACCAATGGCCAATATCTCTTCTTCTGTGGCGTCAAAATAAGTGGCAAAATGGCGTTTTGGTACCACCAATGTGTGCCCAGGAGAAGCAGGATAAGTGTCGATAAAGCTGATGGTATGCTCACACTCACCAATGACTCTTTCGTCGCGTAATTTACAAAAAATACACTGTTGTGCCATGGTTTATTGATCGTTAGAAAAGAGGATTATTTTATCTGCTCGGCATGTTTTTTGACTGTTATTTTCATCCACAAAAGACAAATACTCTGCGCCAGATTCAGTCCATAAGTCTTTTGGCCAAATGGTGCTTTTCACGCCATCAATCTTAACTTTAATTTTGTCTTTTCTCATGATTGCTAGCTCAAGCAAACTGTGTGTTTCGCATGAGATGGTTTGGTAATTATTCATTTAACGACGCCATTAACCAATTGTCTCAACAAATTGGTTTTTTCTTATAAACTGATTCCATCATGAAGATTATTTTCTCAGTAATGGTGTTATTTTACGCTCAATTGGTTTTAGCTGAAGATGCACAAACACTAAACAGTGGAGAGTTACTCTACAAAGAAGAGTGTCAAAGGTGTCATGACAGCTCTTTGGTACCAATTAGTGATGGGACATCACTAAAATCCCTAGATGATCTTAGATGGCAAATCAGTACCTGTGTTAGTTCATTAAGGATTTTTTGGACGCCCAAAGATGAAGAAGATGTTGCTGTTTATCTAAATCATAATTTTTACCATTTTGAAAACACACCAAAACCCGCTCAGTAAAGCTTTTTATTAGCATTTATTTGCTGGTGTTTTTATTATTTTTTTTGGTATAATGACGAAGTTTTTATCCATCAGCGCAGATTAATGGAAAAAACATACAACCCTGAGCAAATTGAGTCTAAATACCGAGCGCTCTGGGAAGATAACCATCTGTTTGATTCCACTCAAAACTCCAACAGCAGTAATGCTTATTGCATCATGCTGCCCCCACCTAACGTCACAGGTAGCTTGCACATGGGTCATGCTTTTCAGCATACCATTATGGATGTTTATACCCGCTATCACCGAAGCAAAGGTGAACAAACACTTTGGCAGCCTGGCACCGATCATGCTGGAATCGCTACACAAATGGTTGTTGAGAGACAATTAGCCGCTAAAGACATCACTCGTCATGATTTGGGTCGAGACAAATTCATAGAAAAAATCTGGGATTGGAAGGCACACTCGGGTGGCACTATTACCTCACAAATGCGTCGTCTCGGTGCATCGGTAGATTGGGATAGAGAGCGTTTCACCATGGATGAAGGTCTCTCTGATGCTGTTAAAAAAGTATTTGTGGAGCTGTATCGAGAAGATTTGATTTACCGCGGTAAACGCCTAGTTAATTGGGACCCCATTCTGCACACTGCTGTCTCAGACCTTGAGGTGATTAATACAGAAGAGCAAGGTTCTCTTTGGCATATGCGCTACCCCATTAGCGACTCCAACGAAGTGATGGTGGTTGCCACTACACGGCCTGAAACCATGTTAGGAGATTCTGCAGTAGCAATCCATCCTGATGATAAGCGCTACACTGACCTGATTGGCAAAACCGTTGATTTACCACTTACTAATCGCAAAATTCCGATAATTGCGGATGACTACGTCGACATGGAGTTTGGAACCGGCTGTGTGAAAATCACACCAGCTCACGACTTTAACGACTACGAAATGGGCCAGCGTCATCAGCTAGATGTTATCAATATTTTGACTGACGATGCCAAAATCAATAATGAGGTTGATTGTGCTTATATTGGTATGGATCGGTTTGATGCCAGAAAACAAATTGTCAAAGACCTAGAGGAACAAGGCTTTCTAGAAAAAATAGAACCACACACACTCATGGTGCCTAGAGGTGATAGAACACACGCTGTTATTGAGCCCTACTTGACTGATCAGTGGTTTGTGAAAATTGCACCACTGGCCGAACCAGCAATCGATGCTGTTAAAAATGGTGATATTCGTTTTGTGCCTGATAATTGGTCAAAGACTTATTTTAATTGGATGGAAAACATCGAAGACTGGTGTATTTCTCGCCAAATTTGGTGGGGGCATCGTATTCCCGCTTATTATGATAACAATGGCAACGTTTATGTTGCTGATTCGCTACAAGAGGCACAAAAACAAGCAGGTGAAGGTGTTGAGCTTACACAAGATAATGATGTCCTTGATACTTGGTTTTCATCAGCACTGTGGCCATTCTCAACCCTAGGCTGGCCTGAAAAAACCAAAGAGCTTGAGCGTTTTTATCCAAGCAGTGTGTTAGTCACCGGCTTTGACATTATCTTTTTTTGGGTTGCTCGTATGATTATGTTCGGGCTTAAGTTTGCTGGAGATGTTCCATTTAAAGATATCTATATCACCGGCCTTATCAGAGACAGCCATGGGCAAAAAATGTCCAAATCCAAAGGAAATGTTCTCGATCCAATTGACTTGATTGATGGCATTCATCTAGACGAATTACTTGAAAAACGAACACAAGGCATGATGCAGCCAGCGTTGGCCAAAAAAATAAAAAAACAAACCATAGAAGAATTCCCTGATGGTATTCCAGCTTTTGGCACTGATGCACTCAGATTTACTTTTGCAGCATTGGCCTCGTTTGGACGTGATATTAAATTTGATCTCAAAAGAGTAGAAGGCTATCGTAATTTTTGTAACAAATTATGGAATGCAGCCCGTTTTGTCTTGATGAAACTTGAAGATGAAACGATTGATCACAATGCTTCATTATCAACATCAGATAAATGGATCCTGTCGCGCTTACAAGACACCAAAACCAAGGTTGAAAAACACTTAGATGAATATCGTTTGGATTTAATGAGCCATGTCTTATATGAATTTGTTTGGCACGATTATTGTGATTGGTATCTTGAACTCTCTAAACCGCTGTTGAATAACAAGGAGACCAAAGCCGGTTCACAGGCTACTCTGATAAAAGTACTTAACGAAATATTAACCTTACTTCACCCTATTGTGCCATTCATTACTGAGGAGATTTTTGAGCAAAGCCAATCACTCTTAGGTAGAAAATCCAACAGTTTGATGAATGAACCTTATCCTAGCGTTGAGAATACACTGCGATCAGAATCGGCTGAGATCGAAACCCGTTGGGTACAAACATTTATTTTAGGTATTCGTCAAATTCGCGGTGAGATGAATATTGCTCCATCTAAGCCCCTACCTTGTTTTATAGAAAACGCCAATGAAGCTGACTTAGATTATCTTGAAAAAAACGCAAATATTCTCTCAACTTTGGCAAAACTTGAAGACATCAAAGTTTTAGAAAACGAAGATGCACCTGAATCGGCCACCACATTGGTCGGTGAGATGAAAATTTTAATACCGCTTGCTGGCCTGATTAATAAAGAACAAGAAATTGCACGTTTGAACAAAGAAATTGACAAATTAAACAAACAAATTATTCGATTTAAGGGTAAGCTTAGTAATGAAAAATTCGTCTCTGGGGCGCCTGAGACGGTGGTGCAAAAAGAAAGAGAGAAGCTGGCTTCAGCTCAGAGCACAATTGCTGACTTAACCGAACAATTAGAAAAAATATCTGCATTATGAATTCTGGCAAATACATCGCTTTAATCATTGTATTTATCACTCAAACAGTGAATGCAGAATCCTATGTCTACGTCAATACAGATGTAATTGATATCCCGATGCGCTCAGAAAATAAAATTACCCCTGGAGTGAATAATTTAGTTAAAAGGCTTGCTTCTGGTACCAAATTAGAAATGATCTCTGCAGGTGGTGGATGGACACAAGTCAAAACCGGTGACACAACGGGTTGGATTGTGTCTCGTTACCTATCGTCAAACCCACCAGCCAAAGAACAGCTCGAAAAACTACAAAGAACCAATAGCGCCAATAAACTTGTCTTGATTGAGCAAAAACAAAACATCAACGAGTTACAAACGCAAATCAAACAACTAAAAAACGACAATACCAAGCTTTCAATGCAAACAGGTAAATCTCAAGCTGAAAAACAACACATTGAACAAGTCTACAAAGATGCATTAAAACTTGAACATGAAAACGAGAAGTTGGCTTCACAGGTGCTACAACTCAAAGCTGAGATACAGTTATTAGAAAACAACAACACTTCTGCGCAAGACATCAGTTACAGAAATTGGTTTATTGTCGGCGCATTGGTATTATTTTTTGGAATGATGATTGGCTTTATCCTGCCAAGATTTGCAAATCAAAGGAGAATTTAGATGAGACTTTTAAAAACTGCACTTACATTCGACGATGTTCTTCTGGTGCCGGCGCACTCACAAATCATGCCTAAAGAAGTCACTTTACAAACACAGTTGACAAAAAATATAACGCTTAATACGCCTGTACTGTCTGCAGCAATGGACACCGTTACCGAGGCTCAATTGGCCATTACCATTGCACAAGAAGGTGGTATTGGCATTATTCATAAAAACATGTCAACTGAGCAACAAGCCAATCAAGTACGTAAAGTCAAACGCTTTGAATCTGGAATTATCCGTGAACCCATTACCATCAGTCCAACTGCCACTGTAAGAGATGTTTTTGCCATGCAAGAGCAGCATAAAATATCGGCATTACCAGTGGTCAAAGGCAATACTATTGTAGGTATGGTCACAGGTCGTGATGTCAGATTTGAGACACGTCTTGACGAGCTAGTAGAAAATGTTATGACCCCTCAAAACAAACTCATCACCGTTTCAGAAGGCACAGACATGAAAAAAGTTCGTGCTCTGCTTCAACAACATCGGATTGAACGCGTGGTAATCACCGATAAAGAGTTCGATCTCAAAGGCATGATTACTGTGCGAGACATTCAAAAATCAACAGATTTCCCAAATGCTTGTAAAGATGAGCAAGAACGTCTGCGTGTTGGTGCTGCCGTGGGTGTGGGTAGTGGTACCGGTGAGCGTATTGACGCACTGGTTGAAGCGGGTGTTGATGTGATTGTTATTGATACTGCACACGGTCATTCTCAAGGCGTACTGGATCGCGTTGCCAAAACTAAGGCCAAACACCCTAATCTTGATATTATTGCTGGCAATATTGCAACTGCCAATGCTGCACTAGACTTGGTCAAGGCTGGTGCAGATTGTGTCAAAGTAGGTATTGGTCCTGGCAGCATTTGCACCACCCGTATTGTTGCTGGTGTGGGTGTTCCACAGATTACAGCTGTCTCTGACGTTGCTGAAGCATTAAAAGACTCTGGTGTGCCTTTAATTGCTGACGGTGGTATTCGATATTCGGGTGACATCGCAAAAGCTTTCGCTGCAGGTGCCTATGCTGTGATGTTGGGGTCGATGTTGGCGGGTAGTGAAGAATCTCCAGGTGAGGTAGAGCTCTATCAAGGTCGGGCTTATAAGTCTTATCGTGGTATGGGGTCTATTGGTGCAATGAACCAAGCACATGGCTCTTCTGATCGATACTTTCAATCCGATTCTAAAGCCGATAAGTTAGTGCCTGAAGGTATTGAAGGTCGTGTGCCTTTTAAGGGCTCTATTCGTCCAATTATTCATCAAATGATGGGTGGTGTGCGTTCATCAATGGGTTATACCGGTTGTGAAAATTTAGAAAAAATGCGCACCAAAGCTGAATTTGTGCAAGTAACCAACGCTGGCATGGTTGAATCTCATGTACATGATGTTTCAATCACCAAAGAAGCGCCAAACTACCACCAATAGCAAATATTACGTCAATAGTATTGTTGTCAGAAATTTCAAACTAGTCATTTGTATTTTATAAACTGCTAGTTTTCAGGCATCATCGATGAATGATGATGCACAATCTTCCATTGATTATCTCGAAACTCATAAACAAAGGTATAGCGCGCAGGAACGGTCTGTTTTTCTCCATCAACAACAATTTCAAAATCAT
>CAZYIW010000005.1:26870-52370 GCA_964647705.1 uncultured Piscirickettsiaceae bacterium | reverse complement strand
TAATCAATAATCAATAATTATTCATATTATGGGTGCTATTAGTCAGTTCACAAATAGAAACAGTTTAAAGGTTTTAATAAAAGATTTAAATATTGAAGAACTTGAAAAAGTTAAAAGTAATATTGAAATTATTATCAAGCAACGTGAACAAGAATTAATCGAACTTAAACAAAAGCAAAACCAAAAAATCGAAAAAATTGATAATATTAAAAAGATTATTAAACAAAGTGGATTAACGGTTGATGATCTATTGGGTGATACAAGCCAGGCTGTGCGTTGGCAGAAAAAGCCAAGAAAAAAAGTGCCGCCCAAGTATCGAATTGAGGATTCACAAGGTAAGGTACATGAATGGACAGGTCGCGGGAAAACACCCAAAGTTTTCCAAGATCACTTTGACCGGGGGCATTCTAGAGAGGGGTGTCTTATTATTGAAAATATTAGTCTTTAATAAAAAACAATCAAATAGAGGGTTTTTTTAAATTCAGATTCGAGAATCTAAACACAACCTGTGGGTTGAGGAAGACCGCCATATTTGGTGATAAATTTCATTGGACCACCAAGATAGATTTGGAACATGGATTTTTTATCTTCGCCAACATACTTAGCAAAAATACGAATTGCAGGAACCGATGAATTTTCATCGTAATATTCTCTGGCCTTTAAAATATGATTCTTAATTGCATCGGTGATTTCAAACTCATCCTCTTTGGCCATTTCATACATAATCTCTTCAGTCCAAATCGATGGATCGACTAAATAGCCATTGTCCGTTCTTTCTAATGCCATCATAACTCCTTTGATTGAATAAACAAGCGTATTATAAACTAATACCTTAATTTTTTACTTGGTTTTTATAGGGAAATGTCGTTTGGTATAATTTAGAGCCTATGAAATGGGTTCAGGTGACAATTGAGATTGATAAGAATCAAGCTGATTTGGCCAGTGAAGTACTCATGGGGTTGGGCAGTAGTGCCATTACTTATAGTGATGGTCGAGACGAAGAGATATTTGAACCACCTGTGGGGGAAACACCGTTTTGGCAAAAAACCAAAATAACAGCATTATTTGATTCAACTATTAACACAGCACATGTTGAGACTACTTTAAAAAAGGTGTGTCAAATTAATGTATTGGATATTGCCACGCTTGATGATAGGGTCTGGGAAGATGAATGCAAAAAGGATTTTCATGCCATGCAGTTTGGGAAGCGTATTTGGATTTGTCCATCGTGGGAAGAACAATCTAATTTACCCAAAGATTCAATCGTGATTGATATGGATCCGGGTTTGGCATTTGGCACCGGCACTCATCAAACCACTGATCTGTGTTTGCAATATTTAGACGCTAAGCCGCCCAAAGGTTTGGACGTGATTGATTACGGTTCAGGTACTGGAGTGCTGGCCATCGCCAGTGCAAAACTGGGTGCATCTTCAGTGGTTGCGATTGATAACGACCCACAGGCGGTTATCGCCACCAAAGACAATGCTAAAAATAACCAAGTAGACAATGTCATTGAAGCAATCCATAGTGATGATGAAAATAAGATAGGTCAGGTTGATTTACTCATTGCCAATATTCTTGCCAATCCGTTGGTTGAATTATCAACACATTTATCAAGCTTGGTTAAGCCAGGCGGTAAGGTTGTCTTATCGGGTATTTTGGATGAACAATTGGCTAAGATTGATGATGCTTATGGTCGGTATTTTGATGCGCTTAATGTTGTTAAAAAGGACAAGTGGTTGAGAGTTGATGGAGTTAAAAAAATACAATGAGCAAAAAAGTTAAAGCGGTTTCATTAATCTCAGGAGGTCTAGACTCACTTTTGAGCACTAAGCTCATTATGGAGCAAGGGATTCATGTTGAAGGCATTAACTTTTTCACCGGTTTTTGTGTGGAAGGGCATACCCATGCGATTCGTAAAAAAGACAAAGCCAAGCCTAAGCGCAATAATGCATTGTGGGTGGCGGAGCAACTCGGCATCAAACTGCATATTGTTGATGTTATTGATGAGTATCGAGATGTTTTGTTAAATCCTAAACACGGTTATGGAAAAAACATGAATCCGTGTCTAGATTGCAAAGGTTTCATGGTGAAAAAGGCTTTGGAATGGATTCAAAAAAACGATTTTGACTTTATCATCACCGGTGAGGTGATGGGGCAGCGTCCAATGAGTCAAAGAAAAGACACCATGCCAGTCGTACAACGAGATTCTGGTGCACAGGATCTTTTGCTTAGGCCTTTGTGTGCCAAACACTTGCCGCCCACCAAGCCAGAAACCGAAGGTTGGATTGACAGGGAAAAACTTTTGGATTTTTCCGGACGCACACGAAAACCACAAATGGCTTTGGCCAAACAATATGGCTTTGAAGATTATGCCACGCCTGCAGGCGGTTGTTGTTTTTTAACCGACAAACAATATTCCGACAAATTGGTGGATATGTGGCAAGCCAGAGGCACTCGAGAATATCAGCTGGACGATTTGATGATGCTCAAGGTTGGGAGACACATTCGCCCTAACAACCGTTTTAAACTGATTGTTGCCCGAGAAGAGGGTGAGGTGAAGTTTTTAGAAGGGTATCGAAACCAATATTCTCATCTTTATCCTACCAGCTGTAAAGGGCCCTTGGCGCTGGTTGATGGCGAGCCCAATCAAGACGATTTAAAATTGGCAGCAAGAATTTTGGCGCGTTATTCTCAAGGTAAAAATGAGAAAAATGTTGATGTAGAGATTTGCCTAAATTCTGGCATTAAACAACCAATGAGCATCAAACCTATGGTTTCAGATGAAATCAAAACAGATTGGATGGTTTAACCACCGCCAACGGCTTTAATGATTTCTATCTTATCGCCACCAGTGATTGTAAATTCTGAGTGTTGAGATTTGGGGATGATACTCTCATTTACCTCAACAGCGATACGATGATTTTGATAACCAAAATCAATAACAAGATTCTCAATCGTTAGTTTGTCTTTCAGCTCTTTATCTTGGCCATTGATCTTAGCAATCATTTATCTATACGCCCAATAGCGCAAGAGACAAAAGATTTTGCTTTTGCTTTGGCCGAGTCAAACCCGTGTATTGAGTCGGATTCTGGATAGCCTAATTTTAAAAGAACCTCAGCAACTTCGGGTTTTCTAGATTCGTCTATATCGATAGAAACCAAACCAGCTTCAACATCAACATTGACTTTTTTTGTCCCAAAAGAATCACTCAGTTTTTTACTGATTGAGTTGGCACAACCACCACATTTAATATTTTCTACAACGATATCCATCATGGTTTCATTATATCACTTAATTTGGTGATATCAAGTTCGAGAAGCAGATGGTTTGTGGTAAAATTTTGCAAGTTTTGCCCCACATCTTTGACAAGGAGAATTGCGTGTCGAAAATTGCCTTATTAGCATTAGAAGACGGCCGAGTTTTTTACGGCAAGTCGATTGGTGCTGATGGCGAAACAATCGGAGAGGTAGTATTTAATACCTCGATGACGGGTTATCAAGAAATCTTAACTGACCCATCTTATGCTCAGCAGATGGTGGCACTAACTTACCCTCATATTGGTAATACAGGCACCAATGCCACTGACGCAGAATCTGGGAAAATTTATGCCACGGGTTTGATTATTCGAGATTTGCCAACACAGATGAGCAATTGGCGCAGTGAATCATCACTGGGCGAGTATCTACAAGATAACAATGTGGTGGCGATTAGTGATATTGATACCCGAGCACTGACGAAACATTTACGAGAAAAAGGTTCGCTCAAAGGCTGTATCATCACAGGAGAATCCATTGCTGAGGCAGACGCCATCGAAAAAGCGCAAAATTTTGCTGGGCTAAAAAACATGGATTTGGCCAAAGTGGTCTCGACCAAAAAAACCTACGCCTTTAATCAAGGCTCTTACTCTCTAAAAAGTGGTAATTTCAATAAAGCGGATAAGAAATTCTCAGTTGTGGTTTATGATTACGGCGTTAAGAAAAATATTCTTAGAATGCTGGTAGATCGTGGTTGCGATTTGACAGTGGTTAATGCACAAACACCGGTTGAAGAAGTGCTGCGTATAAAACCTGATGGCGTGTTTTTATCAAACGGCCCTGGCGATCCTGAGCCTTGTGATTATGCCATTGATAATATTAAAACCTTGTTGGCTGAGGATATGCCACTTTTTGGTATTTGCCTTGGGCACCAACTGTTATCATTGGCCAGTGGTGCACAGACCGAAAAAATGAAATTTGGCCATCATGGCGCTAATCACCCAGTGCAAGATTTAGAGTCTAAGCAAGTGATGATTACTTCACAAAATCATGGTTTTGCTGTTTCTGAGAAACAATTACCTGAACATTTGGCGGTGACACACCGTTCATTATTTGACAATTCGATTCAAGGTGTTAAAGTGATAGGTAAAAAGGCGTTTAGTTTTCAAGGACACCCGGAAGCCTCACCTGGACCCCATGATGTGAGTGGATTGTTTGATACCTTTATTGAGGAAATGCAATGATTAAAAAACTATTTTGCAGTTTGTTGTTGGGCTTGATGACATTTAACTTAGCGTTAGCAGAAGGCGATGTCGACCCGTTTGAAAACGTTAACCGCGGTATTTATGATTTTAACGAAGTGGTTGATGACAATCTTCTAGAGCCTGTTTCTCGAGCTTATAAAGATTATGTGCCAGAAGTGGCCCAAGACGGTGTGAGTAACTTTTTTGGCAATTTGCGTGATGTGACAACTCTGGCCAATCAAATTTTGCAATTTAAACCCATAGAGAGTGCACAGACACTAGGGCGCGTGCTGGTTAATTCCACGATTGGACTAGGTGGTTTGTTTGATGTGGCATCCGATATGGGCTTGGCTACAGAAGATGAAGATTTCGGACAAACCATGGCGGTTTGGGGTGTGGAAGAAGGTCCATACGTCATGTTGCCACTGTTAGGCCCTTCAACGGCTAGAGATGGTGCTGGCGTCTATGTAGATCTTACCTCACCTGCCAATATGATTAACAAGATGGATGATATTGGATTTGTCTCTGCCAGTGCCATGAATATTCTTGACAAGCGTGTTGAACTCTTACCCGCCACTGATTTGATTGATCAATCTGACGATCCATATATTGCGATGCGTTCTTCGTATTTACAAAAGCGCCATAATGATGTTCATGATGGCAATCCTCCTATTGATGAAGAGGATGAGTTTGATTAAACCACACCACAGCAACTAATGCCTAAAAGAGAAGATATTGAAAGCATCTTAATCATTGGTGCAGGCCCCATTGTAATTGGACAAGCCTGTGAATTTGACTATTCTGGTGCACAAGCCTGTAAAGCCTTAAAAGAAGAAGGCTATCGTGTTGTTTTGGTTAACTCCAATCCAGCCACAATCATGACCGACCCGCAAATGGCCGATAGCACCTACATTGAGCCAATTGAATGGCGAACAGTTGAGAGGATTATTGAAAAAGAAAAACCCGATGCATTATTGCCAACCATGGGCGGACAAACGGCACTTAATTGTGCACTCGATCTAGACAGGCATGGGGTTTTAGAAAAACATGGTGTGGAGATGATAGGTGCCAATAAAGTAGCCATTGATAAAGCAGAAGATCGCGATCTTTTTCGTGAGGCGATGCTTAAAATTGGCTTGGATATGCCCAAAGCTGCTGTGGCGCATGACATGGAGCAAGCGCACGCGATCCAAGAAACAGTGGGTTTTCCAACCATTATCCGTCCCTCATTTACCATGGGTGGATCGGGTGGTGGTATTGCCTACAACAAAGATGAATTTATTGAAATTTGCGAGCGTGGATTAGATCTTTCCCCCACCAACGAACTTTTGATCGAAGAATCAATTCTTGGTTGGAAAGAATTTGAGATGGAAGTGGTGCGTGATCGTAAAGACAACTGTATCATCATTTGTTCGATTGAAAATTTTGACCCAATGGGTATTCACACGGGTGATTCAATCACTGTTGCACCCGCCCAGACTTTAACGGACAAAGAATACCAAGTGATGCGTAATGCATCGTTGGCAGTTTTAAGAGAGATTGGTGTGGATACCGGTGGCTCAAACGTACAGTTTGCACTCAACCCCAAGGATGGACGTCTTACGATTATTGAGATGAATCCTCGTGTATCACGCTCTTCTGCTCTGGCTTCAAAAGCCACGGGATTTCCAATTGCCAAGGTGGCTGCAAAATTGGCTGTGGGTTATACATTAGACGAGTTAGATAACGACATCACTGGTGGTAAAACACCTGCCTCGTTTGAACCGAGTATCGATTACGTGGTAACCAAAATTCCACGCTTTGCTTTTGAAAAATTTCCAAAGGCTGATGACACACTCACCACGCAAATGAAATCTGTGGGTGAGGTGATGGCAATGGGTTCTACTTTTCAAGAGTCATTGCAAAAAGCCATTCGAGGTTTAGAGACTGATAAAAATGGCTTGGAGCCAATGGTTGATCTTGACTCTGATGAAGCAAAAAATAAAATTAGGTCTGAGTGTATCTCAGCCAAAGGTGATCGCCTATTTTATTTGGCCGATGCATTTCGTCTCGGCATGACGCTTGAAGAAGTTTTTGATTTGTCACAAATAGATCCTTGGTTTTTGGCTCAGGTGCAAGAGATTGTTGAGGCAGAAAAAAACATCAGTCAAGAGTCATTGAGCAGTATCGACGAAAATCAAATGTTTAAGATCAAGCAACGTGGTTTTTCTGATGCGCGTTTGGCAGATTTATTGTGTGTCACAGAAGATGCAGTGCGCACACATCGTCAAAAGTTGGGCATCAAACCAGTGTTTAAACGTGTTGATTCTTGTGCTGCGGAGTTCGATACATCAACGGCTTATTTGTATTCAACTTATCAAGCCGAATGTGAATCGAAGCCAAGCGATAAGAAAAAAGTAATGATTTTAGGCGGAGGGCCAAACCGTATTGGCCAAGGGATAGAGTTTGATTATTGTTGCGTTCACGCCTCGTTGGCTTTGGCCGAGAATGGTTTTGAAACCATCATGGTGAATTGCAACCCAGAAACCGTATCGACCGATTATGACATCTCTGATCGTCTGTATTTTGAACCTTTGACTTTAGAGGATGTATTGGCAGTGATCGAGGTGGAAAACCCCGATGGCATTATTGTTCATTATGGCGGACAAACACCACTCAAACTGGCAGCTGCTCTAGAAGCCAGTGGTGCTAAGATTATCGGCACCTCCCCTGATGCCATCGATTTGGCTGAGGACCGTGAGCGTTTCCAAAAAATGATTGAGAAGTTGGATTTAAAACAGCCAAAAAATGGCACCGCAAGATCGCTAGAAGAGGCAATGGATATTGCTGATAATATCGGTTTCCCAATGGTGGTAAGACCTTCTTATGTGTTGGGCGGACGCGCCATGGAGATTGTCTACGATAAAGATGCTTTGGAACAATATATGCACACCGCTGTGCAGGTTTCTAACGATTCACCAGTGTTGTTAGATTCATTCTTGGATCATGCCATTGAAGTGGATATTGATGTGATTAGTGATGGTAAAGACGTGGTGATTGGCGGCATTATGCAACACATTGAACAAGCTGGTATTCACTCGGGTGACTCTGCCTGCTCATTGCCACCTTACTCATTAGACGATAATGTGTTAGATCAGATGAGAGATCAGGTAATCGCCATGGCAAAAGAGTTAAAAGTAGTAGGTTTGATGAATACACAGCTGGCTTATCAAGATGGTGAGATTTATATTATTGAGGTGAATCCTCGTGCTTCTCGAACAGTGCCATTTGTCTCCAAAGCCATTGGCGTACCATTGGCCAATATTGCTGCTCGAGTGATGGCTGGTGAAACATTAGAGGAAGTCGGCTTTATAAAAGAGGTAATTCCTCAGCACTTTAGTGTGAAAGAGGCGGTTTTCCCGTTTAATAAATTCTTAGGTGTGGACCCAATCCTAGGCCCTGAGATGCGTTCTACTGGTGAAGTGATGGGTGTGGGTGATGATTTCGCTTCTGCTTTTGATAAAGCACAGTTAGCAACGGGTGATCAAGCGCCAGAACAAGGCTCGGCTTTTGTTAGCCTCCGTAAGCTCGATCGCACCGAGCTACTTGAGTTGGGTAGTCGCTTATCAAAACAAGGTTTTAGTTTGGTGGCCACAAGGTCTAACCAAAAAATGTTAGAAGATGCGGGTATTGAGTGTCAGATGGTTAATAAAGTCTCTGAAGGCTCTCCACATATTGTGGATATGATTAAAAATGATGAAATTGATCTGATTATCAATTCAACCGAAGACAATCAAGGTGTCGAAGATGCCGCGCAAATTCGTTGCCAAGCTTTGGTGCATAAAATACCATTCACCACCACAGTGGCTGCAGCTTATGCTATGTTGGATGGATTAAAAACTCATGATAAAATTATCATTAGAAGTTTGCAATCATTGCATTAAAAAATATTATGGATAATATCCCAATCACCATTGTTGGCGCTACAGCTCTAGAGGACGAGCTAAAACAACTCAAAGACATAGATCGTCCGCGGATTGTTGAAGACATTGCCACAGCAAGAGAGCATGGCGATTTAAAAGAAAACGCTGAATATCATGCTGCCAGAGAAGAACAAAGTTTTTGTGAAGGGCGTATCAAAGAGATTGAATCTAAACTCTCAAGGCTTCAAATTATCGATGTAAGCAAACTCACACAAGATGGTCGTTGTGTTTTTGGCACTACTATTACTTTGATGAATATCGAGGACGAAGCTGAGATTACTTATCAAATTGTAGGTGAGGACGAAGCAGATATCAACGATGGAAAAATCTCATGTCATTCACCAATTGCTAGAGCACTCTTAGGCAATGAAGAGGGAGATGAGGTGACGGTGAATGCACCAAAAGGCGATATTATTTACGAAATTCTGGAAGTGGAATATTTATCAAACTAAGGAATCTTAATCTTTGCAATCTGCTTTGTCAGTAAATCTAATAAATAGTGCTTTTTTTGATCGTTAAATCGACTGATCGGCCCTGAGACACACATTGCACCAACAAAATCGCCGCTTTCAGTTAAGATAGGCTTAGCAATAGAAAATAAATCAGGGTTGTGTTCATTAATGGATAGGTAAAAACCTTTATCACGGATGTCTTTGAAGTATCCTGATTTGTCATTACATCTTTTACCATAAGCCAAAATGATTCGACCCGACGCACCTCTGTTGAGTTCTAATTGGGTGCCAACATCAATGTTGTGACGAATCTTATCGTGTGAATGTGCACGATATAGACAAATGCGCCTATCATTTTGTTCAACAAAGAAAGAGGCGGTTTCATTAGAAGTATCTCTAATATGATCGACAATTGGGCTGATTTGAATCAGATGGTGTGTTTGTTGATAAATAGCACTTAAAGACAAAGGCTTGGTGCCAATACTATAATTTTTATCAGGGGTTCGACTGATATATCCGTATCTACTTAAAGTATGCAGTATGCGATAAGTGGTTGAGGTATTAAAACCCACCTCGTTACAAACCTCTTTTAGACTCAGAGAAGGTCTGTCTATTGAAAAAATTGAGAGAATCTCCAAACTCTTTTCAATTGCGGTTAATTTCTTTTCATTGTCTTGATGATCTGGTTGTGTCATACAAATACCCGTATTAAGCAAATTGATACTTTGACATCATACCGTAAAAATTTGATTATTTTTCATATTATGGAAAAATAAATTATATAGTGGGAAAAGAATATCAAGCTTTGTGTATGATTTAATCAAAGTCAATAGACAAATTTAATTTATATCACAGGGATCGGTTATGAACAGAGAGGAACAAATAAAAGCAATAGAAAAGGATTGGAGGGAAAACCCACGCTGGAAAAACGTTAAAAGAACTTATACTGCAGAAGACGTGGTGCGTTTACGTGGCTCTAAACAAATTGAATATACTTATGCCAGAGACGGTGCAGAAAAGCTTTGGAATCTTGTTAATGGGGATTCGAAAAAAGGCTATGTAAACTGTATGGGTGCGATTACTGCTGGTCAGGCCATGCAACAAGCCAAGGCAGGCATAGAGGCAATTTATCTCTCAGGTTGGCAAGTAGCGGCTGATGGCAACACTTCTGAGACCATGTATCCCGATCAATCTTTATACGCTTATGATTCTGTACCGACCATGGTGCGTCGTATAAATAATACATTTAAACGCGCCGATGAGATCCAACATGCCAAGGGTATTAACCCAGAAGACGAAAATTATATTGACCATTTTCTACCTATTGTTGCTGACGCAGAAGCGGGTTTTGGGGGCGTGCTGAATGCTTACGAACTGATGAAAAATATGATTACCAATGGTGCAGCTGCAGCGCATTTTGAGGATCAGCTGGCAGCGGTTAAAAAATGTGGCCATATGGGCGGTAAAGTATTGGTGCCTACGCAAGAAGCAATCCAAAAATTAACAGCAGCACGTCTGGCGGCAGATGTGATGGGTGTGCCTACGGTGCTCTTGGCTCGTACTGATGCGGAAGCTGCAACTCTACTTACTTCTAATGTTGACCCGAATGATGAACCATTTGTTACCGGTGAGAGAACATCAGAAGGTTTTTATGTGGTTAAAAACGGACTTGAACAAGCCATCTCAAGAGGTGTGGCATACGCACCTTATGCTGATCTGGTTTGGTGTGAAACAGGTAAGCCAGACTTAGGTTTTGCAAGAGAATTTGCCCAAGCAGTATTGGCTGAGAATCCAGGCCAGTTGTTAGCCTACAATTGCTCCCCATCGTTTAACTGGAAAAAGAATCTAAACGATAGTGAAATTGCCTCATTCCAAGAACAGATTGCCGATATGGGTTATAAGTATCAGTTCATCACTTTGGCAGGTATTCACAACATGTGGTACAACATGTTTGACCTTGCTCATGAATACGCCAAGGGTGAGGGCATGAAGCATTATGTAGAAAAAGTGCAAGAACCAGAATTTGCGGCGGCTGACAAAGGCTATACTTTTGTTGCACACCAACAAGAAGTCGGCGCTGGTTATTTTGACGATGTGACCACAGTTATCCAGGGCGGTAGCTCTTCAGTAACTGCACTCACTGGTTCTACAGAAGAAGAGCAGTTCTAGTACTAACAATGTAATCAAGTTATATTTTTTATGTGGTTGATTTATACTTTTAGTTAAGTCAATCACCTCGGCCATGAGTTATGAATACAAAAGTTGCAAACAATTTATCCGAAGCAACAGCCAAAAAAATACTCTTAGGTTTTGAGACGCATTACAATAATTTCTTAAAAGCATCCGTACAAGCCAAATCACGCTTTGATCAATGCCAATGGCAGAAGCTTGTAGAGGATTACAAAGCTCGCCTTTATTTCTATGATAGGCAAGTCAAACAATTTTGTGCAGGCCTTAGGAAGGAAATCAATACTGAATTATTTGACAAGCAAATATGGATTGACACCAAACTTGCTTATATCAATCTGACCTCTCAACACAATCAACCAGAATTGGCAGAAACTTTCTACAACTCGGTTTTCTGTTTACTGTTCGATAAGCGTTTTTATAAAAATAATTTCATTTTTGTTCATCCGGGAATTTCTACCACTTGTATTGATATGGATGACCCAGTGGTTACCAGCTACTATATTGATAACCAACAACTAGAGCCAACTTTATTTGCTATTTTAAAAGATTTGGGCTTTAAGTCTTCTTTTCAAGATTTAAGTCGTGACGTGGGGCGACTAAAAGATCAGTTCGAGCAACAATTTGGCGTTAGTGAAGAAGATCACTTTGAAATACAGCTGATTAAATCAATATTTTTTAGACGCAAAGCCGCTTACATAATTGGCAAAGTTATTCTGCAAAATAATCAGATTCACCCTATATTGATTGCCCTTCTTAATGATGAAAAAAGCGGAATTTATGTTGACACGATGTTGAGCGATGTGAGCACAATATCCATCGTTTTTAGTTTTTCTCGTTCGTACTTTTTTGTTGAATCTGATTATCCAGCAGCAATTGTGGATTTTTTAAAGGCTATTTTGCCAACCAAAACCAAGGCTGAACTTTATAGCTCAATTGGGCTTCATAAACACGGCAAAACCCTATTGTATCGAAATTTTTTAAAATATTCTCGAACCACGAGCGAAAAGCTGGTGATTGCTCCAGGTGTTAAGGGTATGGTGATGACAGTATTTACCTTCCCCATGTTTCCTTATGTATTCAAAGTTATTAATGATAATTTTGCAGCACCTAAGATGACGACAAAGCAAAAAGTTAGAGACCGTTACTATTTTGTCAAAAACCATTGTAAAGTTGGCCGTCTTGCCGATACCTGGGAGTTTTCCAATGTTGCTTTTCCAATTCGAGATTTGGATGAAGACTTGTTAAACGAATTAAGAGATAAAGTCGGCTCAAGTATCTCTGTTGAAGATGATTTATTGATTGTGAAGCATTTGTATATCGAAAACAAGATGATTCCATTAAATTTATACCTACAAAATGCCAAAGAAGAGGGCTTAGAACATATTATCAATGATTATGGTAGGGCCATTGATGAGCTTATTAATGCCGATATTTTTCCAGGAGACATGCTGACTAAAAACTTTGGTGTGACACGACAAAACCGTGTGGTTTTCTATGATTATGACGAGATTACCAACATGGATGTGCCAGTATTTAGAAAAATCCCTGAGCCAAGAAATGAAGAGGATGAGATGGCGGCGGAGCCTTGGTATTACGTAGGCCCAAACGATGTGTTCCCTGAAGAATTTAAATTGTTTATGTTTAATCGAAAACAGAGTAGAAAAATTTTTGATAAAGATTACAAAAAGCTACTCGATTTTTCATATTGGCAACAAGTACAAGATAACCTAAACAATGGAGATGTGATTGATTATTACCCTTATGAGCAAAAAAATCGATTTTGTAATATTTATACACAGTAAATTTAGTGATGAAAAAAACCAGTGATATTTCAGATGAATTGCACCCAAACGTAGAGTACTTAGAGCCTATTTATCATTCTTACGGCGCTAAAACAGATTTTTTTGGCAAGATTTATACAGTCAAATGCTTTGAGGATAATTCTGTTGTGAGAGAAGTGCTAAACACCGAAGGCCACGGGCAAGTTTTGGTGGTTGATGCAGGCGGCTCTAAGCGTTGTGCTATGTTAGGAGATTTATTGGCTGCAAAAGCACTTGAGAATCATTGGGCCGGTGTTGTGATGTATGGCCTTATTCGTGATAGCGAAATAATTAATCAAATGCCAATTGGTGTGCGTGCATTGGGAACGCATCCGTTAAAAAGTGTCAAAAAAGGCTTTGGAGAGGAACAGATTGAGGTGAGTTTTTCTGGGGTCATTTTTAGGCCAGGCGAATATTTATATGCCGATCAAGACGGTGTGATTGTGATAAAGGAGACAATATAATGCCGGATGAAAATTATCAAAGTATTTCAGGATTTCAGATCAGCTCTCACCTGTATCGGTTTATTGAACAAGAGGTTTTGCCTGGGATAGATATCACCGCTGAATCTTTTTTTGATGCCTTGGTTGGCCTGATTAGTGAACTCAGTGGAGAAAATCAGTCTTTGCTTGATAAACGTGATCAACTCCAAGCAAAAATTAATGCTTGGCATCGGGAAAATCCCGAGGAGGTGGATTTAAAAAAATACAAAGAATTTTTACAACAAATTAACTACCTTCTACCCAGGCCAAAGCCTTTCAATATTAATTTAGATCAGGTTGATGATGAAATTGCAAAAATTGCTGGTCCTCAACTGGTGGTGCCTGCCTCTAATGCACGTTTTGTTCTTAATGCAGTCAATGCCCGTTGGGGGAGCTTATACGATACACTCTACGGCACAAATGCCATTGCCAATGAAGGCGAATATAAAATTACCGGTTCGTTAAACCCTAAGCGTGCCGACAAAGTTATTGCCTGGGCCAACAATTTTCTTGATGAGGTTACCCCGCTTAAAGATGGCTCATATGCCCAAGTCGTGTCGATAGAAGGCACAAGCAATTTGGTATTTAATTTAGACAACGGAACACAAACAGTATTAAGCGATACAAAAGCTTTTATCGGCATAACAGATCAAGGCGTTTTGTTTAAGCATCATCAGCTCCATATTGAGTTGGTTATCGACAAACACACGCATGCTATTGCTGATGTGTTATTAGAATCTGCCATCACAACGATTGTTGATTTAGAAGACTCAGTGGCTACTGTGAGTATTGATGAAAAGATTGATGCTTACCGAAACTTTTTAGGCCTTATGAAGCGAGACCTAAAGGCCAAATTTAACAAAAATGGCAAACTGATGACTCGCAGTATCAATGCTGATAAGCATTTTAAAGACCAGCTAGGCAAATCCCATTACCTCCCAGCCACAAGTTTAACTTTGGTGCGAAATGTCGGTCATCATATGTTTACAGATTTGATACTGGATAAACAAGGCCAAGAAGTGCCTGAAGGTATCATAGATGCGATGGTTACCAGCTTGATTGCAATCCATGATATCAATCATTTAAAAGCCAATTCTAAATATGGTAATTTATATATCGTCAAACCAAAAATGCACGGACCTGAAGAAGTGGTGTTTAGTGTTAAGCTTTTTTCTAAAGTTGAGCAACTATTGGGCCTTAGAGAGAATACTCTTAAAATCGGTATTATGGATGAAGAACGCCGAACCAGCGTGAATCTAGCGGCATGTATCAAGGCAGCTTCTAGGCGCGTGATTTTTATTAATACCGGGTTTTTAGACCGAACAGGTGATGAGATTCACACCAGCATGTATGCAGGGCCGATGTTACCTAAGGATGAGATTAAACAACAAGTATGGATTAATGCCTATGAGGCATTGAATGTTAAAACTGGCCTAGATTGCGGCATGTATAAAAATGCCCAAATTGGTAAAGGCATGTGGGCCCAACCCGATCAAATGGCACAGATGCTAGAAACTAAAATTGCTCATCTACAAGCAGGTGCTAATTGTGCTTGGGTGCCATCACCAACAGCAGCCACACTACACGCAACACATTATCATCGCTTTGATGTTTTTGCCAAACAACAGGAGCTATTGGAAACAGATACTGATGCATCTGAAGACGATTTACTTGTATTGCCGCTGTTAAAAACCGCCTTATCTGATGAGCAAATCCAATTTGAATTGGACAACAATGCACAAG
This sequence comes from uncultured Piscirickettsiaceae bacterium, assembly GCA_964647705.1. Classification (GTDB taxonomy): domain Bacteria; phylum Pseudomonadota; class Gammaproteobacteria; order PS1; family Pseudothioglobaceae; genus CAZYIW01. Next base: position 37,220 of record CAZYIW010000005.1, on the reverse strand, counting down.
GTATTTTGGGTTATGTGGTCCGTTGGATTGATCAAGGCGTTGGTTGTTCAAAGGTTAAAGACATGAATCATGTTGGGCTTATGGAAGATCGTGCAACACTGAGAATCTCATCACAGCATATCGCTAACTGGCTGCATCATGGTTTGTGCACCAAAGACCAAGTTGAAAAAACTTTCAGAGCAATGGCAAAAGTAGTAGATGAACAAAATCAAGACGATCCTTTTTATACAAAAATGTCGCCTAAGTTCGACGGCTTAGCTTTTAAAGCAGCTTTGGCATTGGTTTTTCAAGGGGTCAAAGAGCCCAATGGCTATACTGAACCTACGTTAAGAAAATACAGGCAACAAGCACTTAAGGCATCACAAAAGTAGAAAGAGTCTACCCACGAGGGTGATGCTTATGGTGTTGGGTCTTAAGTTGTATGTTTTGAATGTGTGTGTAGATTTGTGTGGTTGAGATATCACTATGACCTAGCATGAGTTGTACAGATCTTAGATCAGCACCACTTTGCACAAGGTGTGTGGCGAAGGCATGTCGCAGAGTATGTGGTGAGAGGTTTTTTTCGATACCGGCTAGATTGGCATAACCTTTGATAATATAGAAAAAATTTTGTCTGCTCATTGATTGCCCGCGATTAGAGAGAAAATAGCTTTCAGTTGCGCTATTTTTTTTCAAATAAGGGCGGGCGTTTTTTTCATAATCTAAGAGATGTTCAATGGCCACCTCTCCCATAGGCAAAAGCCTTTCTTTATTGCCTTTACCGTGTATTAGAATGTATTCTTCATTAAGATTGATATTATGATAGCTTAGATTAATCAATTCTGAGACTCTCAGACCACAAGAATATAAAAGCTCAAGCATGGCTCGATCTCTGATACCGAAAGTGGTTTTTTTATCAGGTGCGTTAAGAAGTTTTTCTACTTCAATCACATTTAAAAAAACCGGTAACTTTTTCACCTGCTTTGGGTGAATAATTTCTTTAGTCGGGTCCACTTTGATTAAATTTTGATCAAGTAGAAAACGATAAAAAGTGCGCAAGCAAGTTAGAATACGCGCTTGCGTACTCGTGCTCATTGATTCAATTTGGCGAAATTCAAAATAGTGTTTAATGGATTTTTCATCCGCTAAAGGTAGTGACTTTTCTAGCCATTTTTCAAACTGCTTTAAATCTGATTGATAAGCAGATAAGGTATTTTGACTAGCGCCAGAGCTAAGCCAATAATGATCCAAAAAAGTTTCAATAAGTGTTTTGTTATTCACTGCTTAAATTATGGCATAAAAAAAGCCAGCAAGAGCTGGCTTTTTGAGAATTTGATACTGGTGTTATTTTTTTGCCAATTTTTCTTTGATTCGAGCTGCCTTACCTGTAAGACCACGAAGATAATAAAGCTTAGCTTGACGGACTTTACCACGACGTTTAACTTTAATTGAGTCAATCATCTTTGAATGGGTTTGGAAAACTCTTTCAACACCCTCGCCATGAGAGATTTTTCTCACAGTAAAAGCCGAACCAATGCCACGATTTTTCTTAGCGATAACCACGCCTTCAAAGGCCTGCAATCTTTCGCGATTGCCTTCACGCACTCTTACTTGAACAGTGACCGTATCGCCCTGTGCAAATTCAGGTACATCATCTCTTAGTTGCTCGTTTTCAATTTGATCGATTAAATTCACTCTCTGTCTCCACTTTTCTCTATTCAGAAAACTCGAAAAAGACGCTAATTATACCGTTATTTTTTTCAACAAACAAATAAAAAATAGCAAAACTATGGCATAATTATTGGCTTTTGATTTGATGAGTTTGAACCATGGGAAAAGTGACTGGTTTTAAAGAATTTGACCGAAAAACCGAAAGTTACCGTCCTATTACCCAACGTATAAAGGATTACGGGGAAATTTTTACCGGTTCTCACGATGAGCAGCATCTGCAAGAGCAAGGCGCCAGATGTATGGATTGCGGTGTGCCTTTTTGCCAATCAGAAAATGGTTGCCCAGTTGATAACCTTATTCCTGAATGGAATGACTTGGTTTATAAAGACCAATGGCAAAAAGCCCTAACACGTCTTTTAAAAACCAACAATTTTCCAGAATTTACCGGTCGTGTCTGTCCTGCCCCATGCGAAGGATCTTGTGTATTGGGTCTTAATAACCCAGCAGTAACAATCAAAAATATTGAACAATCGATTATCGATAAAGGCTTTGAACAAGGTTGGATTGAACCGCACAGAGTTGAATACCGTACCGGCAAACAAGTGGCTATTGTAGGCTCTGGCCCTGCGGGATTGGCTGCTGCAGATGAGCTTAACAAACTGGGCCATAATGTCACGGTCTTTGAACGAGATGATCGTGCGGGCGGGCTATTGATGTATGGAATCCCGAATATGAAGTTGGGTAAAGATGTGGTTGAACGCCGTATTGAGTTGATGAAAGATTCAGGTATTGAATTTGTACTCAATGTCAATGTGGGTAAAGACATCACCACAAAAGCATTACAAAAAGATTTTGATGCGCTGATTTTTACCACGGGTGCTACCAATGCACGCGACCTCCCTGCTGAAAACAGAGACGCATCAGGGATTCACTTAGCCATGGAATATTTGAGCAAAAATACCAAGAGCCTTCTTGATACAGGCAGCGCTGATGATTCAAACTTATCAGCCAAAGGCAAAAAAGTGATAGTGATTGGTGGTGGTGATACAGGAACAGATTGTATTGCAACTGCTCTTAGACAAGGTGCAGAGTCGATTGTTAATTTTGAATTGATGTCTCAGCCACCGGCTGAACGTGCAGACACTAATCCATGGCCACTTTGGCCACTTATCTATCGTGTTGATTATGGCCACGCTGAGGCGGCTGATTTTTTTGGCAAAGACCCAAGACAATATCAGCTAATGACCAAATCTTTTAGCAAAAATGAATCTGGTCAGGTTAGTGCAATCAACACTGTTAATGTTGAATTCAAAGATGGGCAGCTTAATGAAATTGAAGGCACTGAAAAGACATGGGAAGCCGATTTAGTGCTGCTTTCTATGGGTTTTGTCTCACCAGAACACTATCTAAGCGACGATGCTCAAATCAATCTAGATGAGCGTGGTAATTATCAAGCAGAATATGGTCAATACGAAACTTCAAAATCTGGAATTTTTACTGCAGGAGATTGTCGTCGTGGCCAATCACTGGTGGTTTGGGCCATTAATGAAGGTAGAGGCGCTGCTGAAGCGGTAGATCAATACCTTACGAATCTATAAAAGTTTTTTATATCCCCTTAGGGATACTCAAAACTACCACTAATAATTTAAGGAATTTTCTTGCATTTACGTATAATTTGACCCGTTCACATCTTCTTTTTTGAGAAACAGAAGATTTATTTCATTTATTGGAGAGATAAAATGGCAAAAGAGTTATACAACACACCCAACCTTGATGAGTTGGAAAACGGCCCATGGCCTTCGTTTGTAACTGGTCTTAAGAGATTGGCAAACGATGATCACGAAGGCGCTGCAATGGTTCGTGATGTTATGGCAACCCTAGAGACTTCTTATGTAACCAAAAAAGGTTATTGGAAAGGTGGTACGGTTGGCGTAATTGGTTACGGCGGTGGCATTATTCCACGCTTTAACGAGCTTAAAGACGACAAAGGCGATTATAAATTTAAAGACGCAGGTGAGTTCCATACTTTGCGTATCCAGCCACCAGCAGGCATGCACTATTCATCTCAGTTACTTAGAGATTTGTCTGATATGTTTGTTGATAATGGCGGTTCAGGTTTGATTGCATTCCACGGTCAGTCAGGTGACATCATGATGCAAGGCGCAAATGAACAAACCACACAAACCATTTTTAATGCATTAAACGATTATGGTTTTGACTTAGGTGGTGCAGGCCCTGCTGTTAGAACAGGTATGTCTTGTGTTGGTGCAGCACGTTGTGAGATGTCTAATACAAACGAACAAGCGGCACTGCGTACATTGGTTAATGCATTTCTAGATGATATGCATCGTCCAGCATTGCCTTATAAATTCAAATTCAAAGTTTCAGGTTGTGCAAACGACTGTATGAATTCAATTGAGCGTTCTGATATGTCAACCATCGGTACTTGGAGAGATGATATTAAGATCAACCAAGACGCTTGGAAGAAAATGGTTGCAGATAAGGGTATGGATTATGTGGTTGATAACATCACATCTCGTTGTCCAACTCAATGTATGAAAGTTGAAGCAGATACTTCACTAACAATTGATAATAAAAACTGTGTTAAGTGTATGCATTGTTTAAATGCGACTTCTCCACTGTCATCTAAATACAACGATGGCAAACCAGAAGCAATCCTTGCAACTGGTGACGACAAAGGTGTAACAATCTGTGTTGGTGGTAAGAGAACACTAAAGATTGGCGACCTGTTTGGTACTGTGGTTGTTCCATTCATAAAACTAGAAACTGAAGACGATTACGAAGCAGTAGAAGAACTTGCTGGTGAGATGATTGACTTCTTTGCTGAAAATGCACTAGAGCACGAGCGTACTGGTGAAATGATTGAGCGTATTGGTATCGTTAACTTTATGGAAGGCATCGGCTTAGATGTTGATCCTAATATGGTTGATTCACCACGTTATATGTCTTATGTTCGTATGGACCAATGGGATGAAGAAGCGACTAAATGGTTTGACAGAAAAGCCGAAGCAAACGCATAACTTCATAGGTTTAATTTAATTAGTAGTAAATATTTCCTGGGCAGTTTTCTTGCCCAGGTAATAAACATTTAGGAGAAAAATATGGCTGAAGCACCAAGAATGCCAATTGAATCTGGTTGTCCAGATCCATTTCAATATATGCATCCAACAATGCGTCGAAACTATGGCGCGTGGGCTTATCATGATCGCCCTCGTCCAGGCGTTTTACATCACACTTCTAAGCACGGTGAAGAAATTTGGACTGTGCGTTGTGGTACTCAAAGACAAATGGATGTCTATACGATTAAAAAACTAGCGGATATTGCTGATGATTTCGGCGATGGCTATATTCGTTTTACCATTCGTTCAAATGTTGAGTTTATGGTAGATTCTGAGGATAAGGTTGAACCACTCATTAAGGCGTTGCAAGACAATGGCTTCCCTGTTGGTGGTACTGGTCCTACCGTTTCAATGATTTCGCATACACAAGGTTGGTTGCATTGCGATATTCCAGGTACTGATGCATCCGGTGTTGTAAAAGCACTGATGGATGAAATGCATGAGGAATTTCAAAAAGAAGAAATGCCTAACCGTGTTCACATGACCACGTCATGTTGTCAAATTAACTGTGGTGGTCACGGCGATATTGCGATTAATATTCAACACACTAAACCACCTAAGATTAATCACGATTTAGTGGCAAACGTTTGTGAGCGTCCATCGGTAGTGGCACGTTGCCCAGTGGCAGCGATTCGTCCTGCGATGGTAAATGGAAAGCCAACATTGGAAGTTGATGAGAAGAAATGTATCTGTTGTGGTGCGTGCTTCCCTCCATGTCCTCCAATGCAAATTAACGACCCTGAACACTCTAAACTTGCTGTTTGGATTGGTGGTAAACACTCTAATGCACGTTCTAAGCCTTCGTTCCAGAAGCTAGTTGCTGCAGGGCTTCCTAACAATCCACCAAGATGGCCTGAAGTGGGCGCTGTAGTGAAAAAAATTCTTGCTGTTTATAAAAAAGACGCACGCGATTGGGAAAGAGTCGGTGAGTGGGTTGATCGTATCGGTTGGCCAGCATTTTTTGAAAAGACTGGACTTCCTTTCACAAAATTTCACGTATCTGACTGGAAGGGCACACGCCACCAGTTGAATTCTTCAGCCTATATTCGCTTCTAAGATTTAGTATGAAGATTTCTATTCAAGTAAATGAAGGGCCGTATCAACATCAAGCGTCTGATACGGCTTATCAATTTGCCAAAGCGGCAGTTGAAAAAGGTCATGAAATTTTTCGTATATTTTTCTATCACGATGGCGTGAATAATGCTTCGCGCTTTACCTTGCCACCACAAGACGATCGTAATGTGGTCAACAACTGGGCAGAACTTAAAAACCCAGATGGCAGTGATATTGATCGTGTGGTTTGTGTGGCAGCGGCACTTCGTCGCGGCATGCTAGATGAATCTGAGGCTGGAAAAAACGGTGTTGAAGGTAATAACATTCACCCAGCATTTCGTATCTCTGGTTTGGGCCAGTTGATTGAAGCAGGTATCCAATCGGATCGTTTAGTGGTATTTGGAGACTAACATGAGTACGAAAAAATTTATGTATTTAAATCGTAAAGCTCCTTATGGTACTGTCTATGCATTGGAGTCTTTAGAAGTGGTATTGATTGCTGCAGCATTTGAGCAAGATGTGTCTTTAGCATTTATCGATGACGGTGTTTATCAGATTGCCGAAGGTCAAGGTACCGAAGGTATTGGCATGAAAAACTTCTCAAACACTTATCATGCTTTAGGTGATTACGAAATTAACAAGCTTTACGTATCTAAAGAATCACTGGATGAAAGAGGCTTGACAGAAGAGGATTTAATGCCTCTTATGTATGAAGATGAAGACGATGACTGGGCTGAAAAACCTTCAGTGAAGATTGTCACTAATGCTGAGCTTTCATCAATCATGTCTGAACAAGACGTTTGTCTAAGTTTTTAAAGGAGTTTAAAATGTTACACACAGTGAATAAATCTTCTTTTGAAAGAAATTCTTTACAGTCTTGCTTAAACACAATTGACGAGACAAGCGTTGTGCTTTTAATTGAAGACGGCGTGATCTCTGCAACAAAGAGCACTCACGAATCAATGTTGGCTGATTTAGCACAACAAGGGCGAGTTTATGCACTTCAAGGCGATCTTGAAGCAAGAGGAATTTCAACAAAAGTTGCCGACAATATCCAATTAGTGGATTATTCAGGTTTTGTTGATTTAGTTGTTGAACACGGAACACCAGTTTCTTGGGTTTAACGTAATTTAATATAGGAGTAAAAAAATGGCTGATATTTTAGGCGCAGAAGTAGATGAAGAAGGCTTTTTGGTCAATCTAAGTGATTGGACAAAAGAAATAGCTGAGAAAATGGCAAATGACGATGACATTGAGTTGTCAGATGAGCACTGGGACGTTATCAACTTTTTGCGTGAATACTACGAGGAATACCAAATCGCACCTGCGGTTCGTGTACTGACTAAAGCAATTGCTAAAAAAATGGGTAAAGATAAAGGCAATTCTAAGTACCTATATACTTTATTCCCTTATGGTCCAGGTAAGCAAGGCTGTCGTTTTGCTGGTCTACCTAAGCCAACAGGTTGTATCTAATAATACAAAGTAAAAGAGCGCCCATTATTGTGGGCGCTTTTTAAATCAACAAAAAATTGAGTTTGAAAAACCTATGTCAGGAATAAGCACCTTATTTATTGCTTTATTTTATATCTCACTAATCGTATTTTTGGTTGGAATGGCTAGAAAGATTTACCAATATTGGGTAACTCCAGCGCCACTTAAGATTCCAACAGCACCAACACCGCTTACACAATCGGGTGTGGTGATGCGTATGGCACGTGAAGTTGTCTTATTTGAAAGCTTATTTAAATCGAATAAATGGACCTGGCTATTCGGCTGGCTTTTCCATGTTGGTTTATTATTGGTTTTAATTCGCCATGTTCGTTATTTTTGGCCGGGAGACCTGCCTGAGATTTTTTTACTAATGCAGCCTTTTAAGTATGCTGCTTTTGCCATGGTCATTGGCTTAGCTGGCCTCATGGCACGACGTATTTTTGTTCAGCGAGTGCGTTATATTTCAGCACCCAGTGACTATTTATTATTAATCTTATTACTTATTATTGGTGTCAGTGGTGTGGTGATGACATTCACAACCAACCACACTGATGTCATTATGGTTAAAGAATTTGCATCAGGACTATTGACCTTTAGTTGGGCAGATATGCCTACTGATCTTAATTTTGTAATGCACTTATTCATGGTATTGGTGCTTTTGGTAATCTTCCCAATTTCGAAATTGTTACATGTGCCCGGCGTTTTTTTTAGCCCTACAAGAAATCAGGTAGACGATGCACGTAAAAAGCGCCATATTTCCGATTGGGCATTACAGCAAGAAAGCGACAATGAAGTTAAGCTTGAACAGACTTTAGGTAAGGATTAAAAAAATGGCAGATTTTGAAACACCAAAATTACCAACTTATATTGAGATTCCTGGCATCAATGAAGGGATTATGGAAGGAGATGGTCCATTTAAATCATCCGACGAATTTCAAGCGCCTTTAGGTTTTCCCGGCGAAAAAGTTGACAACTGGCAAGAGGTGGCTATCAATAAGATGGCTGATCTTAAGTCCAAATACCGCTCAGTGCAAGTCTTTTTAGATGCTTGTGTGAAATGTGGCGCATGTACGGATAAATGCCATTATTTCTTAGGTACATCAGATCCTAAAAATATGCCCGTGGCACGACAAGATTTATTTAGAAGTGTTTATCGACGCCATTTTACATTTGCGGGTAAATACTTTCCTAAATTGGTGGGCGCTAAAGACTTAGACGATGAAATGCTAGATGATTGGTACAACTACTATCATCAGTGTTCACAATGTCGTCGTTGCTCTGTTTTTTGTCCTTACGGTATTGATACAGCAGAGATTTCAATGGCTGCGCGTGAAGTACTTGATGTGGTTGGTGTGGGTCAAAAATACTGCAACCAAATTTTAGGAAAGGCGGTATCCATTGGTAACAATCTTGGATTGCCAGAGCCAGCATTAAGAGACACATTACTGGATTTAGAAGAAGAGGTGGAAGAAGACTCAGGCGTGCCGGTTAAGTATCCGCTCGACCAAAAAGGTGCTGAGATACTTTTGGTAACTCCATCGGCTGATTTCTTTGCAGAGCCACATATAGATGGTTTAATTGGTTATGGTAAAGTTTTTCATCAAGATGGCGTTAGCTGGACAATGAGTTCTTACGCCTCCGAAGCGGCAAACTTTGGTATGTTTATTGGCTCGTACGACGTGATGCGCAAAGCCGCTTTAAGAATTCGAAAAGCAGCACTAGATTTAGAGGTTTCACGTATTGTTGTTGGTGAATGTGGCCATGCATGGCGTGTGGCATATAGTTTCTGGAACACACTATCAGGTGTGGGCGCAGGCGCTACGGATGAATTTGGTATGAAGTTGCAAGATCAGCTTGATTCAAGATACCCACAACCACAACACATTATTGAATATACCTACAACTTAATCCAACAAGGCAAATTAGAATTCGATAAGAGCGAGAACGATCACAGAACTGTCACATTCCACGATTCTTGTAATGTTGCTCGTGCCACCAACATGGGCGGTATTCCAAACGGGCAGTTTATATTACCTCGTGAGGTCATAAAATCAGTTTGTAATAATTATGTTGATATGCAACGCTCAACCATTAAAGAATCAACATTTTGTTGTGGCGGTGGCGGTGGCCTATTAACAGATGACTTGATGGAGATTCGAGTCAAAGGTGCGATGCCAAGAATGCAAGCACTCAAAGAAGTTGAGAAAACCGATGGGGTTGATACATTGGCTGCAATATGTGCAATTTGTAAGTCGCAATTCACCAAAGTATTACCTAAATTTGATTTTGACCCATACATGATTGTCAGTGTGCACCAGTTGGTGAGCGATGCAATTGTGATGGATAAACCACAAACGGCAGAAGCAGAAGCTGAAGAAGCGACTGCAGAAACAGAAGAATAAATAACAAGGAGATTTGATATGCAATCCAATCCATACGGAAAACCAATCAAAGGTGAAAATCATACTTTTAGATTATTTACCGATGACGGTGATGATCAAAAAAGTGTACCTTGGAATCAGAAGATTTTCCAAAATGACACTTCTCATAAATGCCCGACATATGTAGCGCAGACACCACCGTGTCAAGGCTCATGTCCCTCAGGCCATAACATTCGTGGTTGGTTGGATATTGTTCGTGGCATGGAAACACCACCGGGTGATATGACATGGCAAGAATACGCATTCCGTCGTTCAACTGCAGCAAACCCGTTTCCGTCAATTATGGGTCGCGTATGTCCAGCCCCTTGTGAAGATGGTTGTAATCGTAATGAAGTTGAAGACACTGTAGGTATTAATGCAGTTGAACAGTTCATTGGTGATAATGCGCAAAAAGAAGGTTATAAATTTGAAATTGATGCCGCTGATACTGGCAAAAAGGTCGCTGTAATCGGAGGCGGTTGTGGTGGTTTATCAGCTGCACTTCAACTTAGAAAACAAGGACACGCGGTTACTGTATTTGAAAAGTATGATCAATTAGGTGGCATGATGATGTATGGTATTCCAGACTATCGTGT
>CAZYIW010000005.1:0-26770 GCA_964647705.1 uncultured Piscirickettsiaceae bacterium | reverse complement strand
CATGATGTGGTAGATACCTCTAAGAGATTGGGTGCAGATGTTACTTTGATTACACGCTCTACTATTGAGAATATGGCAGCAGCCCAAGAAGAGATTGATGATGCAACCCGTGAAGGTGTTGAAATTATTGGCCAATTAAACCCAGTTGCTGTTGTGACTGATGAAAATGGTCGTGCCACTGCACTTCGCGTACAGAAATTAGAAGAAGATGGCTCAACTCCGATCGAAGGCTCTGAGTTTGATATTGAGTGTGAATTGATTGTTGCCGCAATTGGCCAATCTGTTGATGCCGATGGTATCGATGGCTCTTTCTTCAATGAAAGAGGCTTTATCGATGCCGATAAAAACTATCAAATCCCGAACAAGCCAGGTTTCTTTGTTTGTGGTGATGTGGTCCGTCCACACCTACTAACCACAGCGATTGGTCAAGCATCAATTGCTGCTGAAAGTATTGGTGATTATCTTGCGGGTAAGGAACAGCATGCGCGTCCAAAAGTTGATGTGCATCACTTTAATCTTTTGGATAAATTATCAGAATGGGATTTATCACCGAGTGACTATGAAGCCGGTGGTACACCAGCTGAGGCAACTAATGATGCTGATTTCGCAGTGCATAACTACGAAGACCGTTCATTCGCTTCTATCATTCCACATACGGAATTGTTTTTAGGTCACTTCGATCACGAAGACCGCCACAAAAGAAACCATAAGTTGGTAAATGTAGACAATGTTCTTGGAAATTTCGAAGAACGTTTAATTGGCTATAGTGAAGAAGAAGCACAAAAAGAGGCTGGTCGATGCATGTCATGTGGCCTTTGCTTCGAGTGTGATAACTGTGTTATGTATTGTCCACAAGATGCTGTATTCAAAGTGAAAAAAGACCAATCAACTCTAGGCCGTTATGTAGATACCGATTACCAAAAGTGTATTGGTTGTCACATTTGTGCCGATGTTTGCCCAACAGGCTACATTCAAATGGGACTGGGTGAATAATTGGTTGCTTAAATAGAAGAGAGAAAGCGGTGTATAAGGTATTTGTTGTTGTTTTAAGTGTCTTTTTTAGTGCGGCTATAGCACACGATCAAGGCAAGCACAGTTTGGGTACAGAAGCGGATGCAATGAAAGCAGCGGGTGATGTCTATCACCAACAAGGTGTTTCTGCAATTAGAAAAATGCACCCTGAATGGATGGACCACAAAAGGGATGAAACTTTAAGACAGGGCGTGCGTAGTGAAGAGCATTCACTTAAAGCTTGTGTTCATTGCCACGCAAGCAAAACTAAGGACAAGAATAGCTATCATCCAATTAACAAGGATGGAGAGTTTTGTTCATCATGTCATAAAAAAGTGAGTGTGAGTATGGACTGTTTTGCCTGTCATCGCACAACACCAGGCGAAGGAGCTAGACAATGAGCCAAACATTGAACCGTCGTGATTTTATTAAAAATGCCTCAGCTGGCACAGCAACTGTTGTAACCGTTGCAAGTGGTATTACTTTGGCTACCTATGCCAATGCAAATACTAAGCCCGTTACCAATGAAAAGCGCTGGGGAATGCTGGTTGATACCAACAAGCTTTCAGAGGCAGATATTGATAATATGGTCATTGCTTGTAAAGATGAACATGGCTGGGGCGATGAAAAAAATTCACGAGAAGACCAAAAAGCCAACTGGATTAGAAAAGTTAAAGTACAAGACAGAACAACAAAAAAAGTGAGTGCTCTGCCTTTGATGTGTCAACATTGTGAAAAACCACCTTGCGTTGATGTTTGTCCAACCAATGCATCAATGAAGCGTGAAGACGGCATTGTGTTGGTTGATAGACACCGCTGCATTGGTTGTCGTTATTGTATGATGGCCTGCCCATATGATGCACGTTCTTTTGTGCATGAGGATTTAAGCAATCAAAAAGAAGACATGCCTCGTGGCAAAGGTTGTGTTGAATCTTGCACATTGTGTGTACACAAGGTAGACAAAGGTGAAACACCAGCTTGTGTTGCCAGTGTGAAGGGCGATGGAATTATCTTTGGCGATCTAAATGATAACAATAGCAAAATTAGCAGAACACTGAGAAAGATTCAAAGCACACAAATTCGTGCAGATTTGAATTTAAATACTGGTGTGCGTTACAGTGGAATTTAATGAATTAATACTATGAGTCAAATTAGATATTTACAAGTTGAAGGTCGCAGCGCTGGTTTTTATTCTCTTGTTTTAGGCCTGGCTGCTATTATTTTGGCATCTTTGGGCGCTACCTATTATATGGAGCACAATGGTCATTGGGTGACCGGTATGAGCAATCATATTGTTTGGGGCATGCCACATGTTTTTGCGATATTTCTTATTGTAGCAGCTTCTGGGGCACTTAATGTGGCTTCAATTTCCTCTGTTTTTCATAAGAAAATGTTCAAACCATTGTCGCGACTCTCTGGATTGTTATCGTTGGCTCTTTTGGCCGGTGGTTTGATGATTTTGGTGCTTGATTTGGGTCGTCCAGATCGTTTGATTGTGGCGATGACTGAGTATAATTTTAAGTCTATTTTCGCTTGGAATATCATTTTATACAATGGCTTTTTTGTTGTCGTTGCCATTTATTTGTGGATGATGTTTGAGAGAAGAATGAATCAATACAGCTCTAAAGCCGGTTTAGCAGCATTTGTATGGCGTTTGATACTGACTACTGGTACAGGTTCAATTTTTGGTTTCTTGGTTGCTAGACAGGCTTATGATGCCGTGTTAATGGCACCAATGTTTATCATTATGTCTTTCTCATTTGGATTGGCAATATATTTATTGGTTTTGATGTCTAGCTACAAATGGAGTAATCGCCCATTAGGTGATGCTGTGGTTAATCGTTTAGGCAACTTATTGGGTGTGTTTGTGGCTGCAGTTTTATACTTTGTGGCAGTCTACCATGTGGGTAATTTATATTTAGCAGAGAACGATGGCGTTGAGAATTTTATTCTTTTTGGTGACAACGTGTATTCAAGTCTGTTTTGGTATGGGCAAATAATTCTAGGCAGTCTTGTGCCAATGGCTTTAATTTATCATCCGTCAACCAAAGGCAATCGCTCAATGTTAGGGCTGGCTTCATTTTTGGTTATTATTGGTGGCTTGATTCAAGTTTATGTTTTGATTATTGGTGGTCAGGCCTACCCAATTGAAATGTTCCCAGGTATGGATGTTTTACAAGGCTATGGCAGTATTGCACAGTACTCACCGACTTTTGCTGAAATTATGCTTGGAATTGGCGGTATTGCTGTGGCGCTCATAGCCGTTGTATTTTTGGTGAAATTTCTACCTTTTTTACCTGAAAGTCTGGCAGATGAAGTGGCAGACCCACATCATAAAGCTTAAAACAACCTTATAATGAGGCATGCCCTCGTCATTCTACCTTTCTGCAGCGCATAAATCTTCCGGTAAAACACTGGTTAGTTTGGGCCTGTGTGCAGCATTAAAGGCACAATCACTAAGCGTTCAAGCATTTAAGAAAGGACCGGATTATATTGATCCAATATGGTTGTCCAAAGCCAGTGGTCACCCTTGTTACAATCTTGATTTCTACAATATGTCGAATGAAGAGATTCAATTACTATATCGACGGCATGCTGAGGGTCAAGACGTGACACTGATTGAAGGCAACAAAGGTCTGTATGATGGTATGAATGTCTCTGGTGGCAACGCCAATGCCGACTTAGCCAAGCTTTTAGATATACCCGTGGTTTTGGTGATTGATACCAATGGTATGACTCGTGGTATAGCGCCACTTCTCAAAGGTTATCAAGATTTCGATAAAGCGATTAACTTTGCTGGTGTTATTCTCAATAAAGTCGGCGGTGAAAGGCACGAATCCAAGTTGGTGCAAGCCATACAATACTATACAGATATGGCTGTTTTAGGTTCAGTGCATCGTTCAAATGAGTTAATCATTGACGAGAGGCATTTGGGCCTTATGCCTGCTAATGAAACTGGTAGATCTGAGGCTATGATCAAAACAATCGCTAATCATATCAATGATAGCGTGGATATCAAACAACTCTTATCAGTTTCAACTAAAGAGTCATCTAAAAGTGCAACTAAAGCAATCAAAGTGGAAAAAATACTGCGTATAGCTGTGGCAAAAGACAGTGCATTCGGATTTTATTATGCAGACGATGTTGATGCATTTGAAGCACTGGGAGTTGATATTCACTATTTCGACACCACAAAAGATTCTAAATTGCCAGAGGTTGATGGTTTGTTCATTGGTGGCGGATTTCCAGAGATGAAGTTAGAAGTATTGTCAAAAAACAAATCATTGTTGGCCGATATCGAGCAAAAAATTATCCAAGGTTTGCCCACGTATGCCGAATGTGGTGGGTTGATGTATTTAACCAATAGCATTACTTTTAATGGCAAAAAACACGCGATGGCTGGTGTAATCGATGCTGATACAATCATGACCAAACGCCCGGTTGGACGTGGTTATGTTGAGCTTGAGCCTAGAGACAACCACCCTTGGCAGGGCGTGTCTGAGAAAATTTATGCACACGAATTTCATTATTCTAAATTAGAAAATATCAACCCCAATACACGCTACGGATACAAGGTTTTACGTGGTGTGGGCGTGGATAATAATCAAGACGGCATTTTGTTTAATAACCTATTGGCAACCTACTCTCACTTGAGAAACGTGGGTGGCAATCGCTGGGTTGAGCAGTTTGTTGATTTTGTTAAGAAAAAAACCTCTAAGCAATAAGAATCTATGATTACCATTACACCAAGAGCAGCAGAAGAAATCAAACTTTCGATGCACAATCCAGACACCAAAGACATGCTTATTCGTTTCGCCATTGACGAGACTGATGAAGGTTATCAGTATTTAATGGGCTTTGACGATCGCGCTGAAAGTGATATCCATCTTGAGTCTAATGGTATTGAATATGTACTTGCTTACGGACAAAAAGACCTGCTTGAAGGCATGGTTGTGGATTTTGATCAGATTAACCAAGAAAACGGTTATGGGTTTATTTTTATGAACCCGAACGATCCGAGCTATGAACCCCCCAAAGAAGGCGAAGCACCAAACAAACCAGCATCGTAATTAGTTTCTTTTTATACACTTCTCTAGGTTTTTACCCAATTTAGTTTTTGCCAGTAGCGATAAATCTCGCGTATCTCCATCACCTTTTAAAGAGATTTCTATATCGGCCTTAGCAATAAAATCTTGCCCCATTTCTGGCCACTCAATAAGTTGAATATGACCTTTTGAAAGATATTCCCTGATACCAACAAACTCTAACTCTTCAGGATCACTGAGACGATAACAATCAAAGTGATGAATTGAGATTTGACTGTTTTTATAGCTTTCTACCAATGAGTAAGTTGGGCTTTTCACTTTGCCAAAACCAAATGTTTGAATAAAGCCCCTAGCAAAAGTGGTTTTACCAGCGCCTAAATCGCCAATTAAATGAATGACAACGTAGTGATCGGGTAATTTTTGACAACACGTTGCCAAATGCTTAGCAAAATCAAGAGTTTGTTTTTCGTTATTGAATACCTGCTTCAAAACAATTGCCACATATAAAAGCTAAATACAGCCACAAGCACCAAACCACCAAAACGATTGATGACATGCTTTTTGCTCAGTTTATATGAAACCAAAAACAGCAAAATGGTTAAGAGTAAAACAACCGGATAATCTCTGGTGACAACATCAGACGGAGTTGCACTTGGGTGAATCAATCCAGGGATTGCCAGAACAGCAATGGTATTGAATAAATTAGAACCAATCACGTTGCCAACAACCATGTCGTATTGTTTTTTGACAGCACTGGAAATTGCCACTGCAAGTTCAGGCAAACTGGTTCCAAGAGCAATGATTGTCAAACCAATAATTAAATCTGGGACATTAAAAAAGTTTGCTAAAGCCACACCTCCCCAAACAATCATTTTTGCACTGATTAATAAAGTAGCAAGGCTGATGAGAAGCATCAGCCAAACTTTGCCCACATTGTCGTCAACGTTTTTTACCAGCTCATCAAACTCATGGTGTTTTTTGTTTTTTGATTCTTTGAATGCGTATACAAAAAATAAAACCAGCAAAGATAACAACAACAGACCATCAATTCTGCCTAAGTAATGGTCTTTTAACAAAAGCCCAGCACACAATGTGGCAACCATGAGAAAGACCCATTCTTTTTTTAAGATGTTTTCTTGTACCTGAATGGGTGTAATAATTGCACTTATACCTAATACCAAAGCGATATTAAAAATATTCGAACCTATTGCATTACCAATACTAATGCCTGTATTGCCGTCTAAAGCAGCCAGACCGGAAACCAAAATTTCAGGAGCAGAAGTACCAAACCCAAAAATAATCAAACCAATGATCAGCGGGGATACGCCAAAAATATTGGCAATTTTTGCCCCATTTTCAGTGAATTCGTCTGCGCTCCAAATTAGTAAAACAAATCCAAAAATTAGCGCTATAATCGGTTCAATCATGAATAAAGTATTGGATAGAAAAATAAAAGTTTTTATTATAGACTGCGATGAGTGAAACAGAGTTTTTAATTGGACGAGACGGGTTAGATCTTCAGGATGATTTTTATCCAGATGATTTGCCGAATGAATGGCGTTTTGATTATTACTCTACCATGTTTAAAGCACTGTCTTTGCCGATTGACACTGAAGAAGACCTAGATCAAATCTTTGAAGAGTTAGAACAGGCTGAAGATGATGAAGAATTTGAGCTGGTGTTATCGGTAAAAGAATCCGAACTTGAAGATGTTGGGTCAATATTATCTGCTTTAAGCGATCACAAATCTGAGTTTACTTTGTTTTGTCATATAAGTAGTGCGCCATCTAAAAAGGCCATGAGTGTGTTGGCGAATTATCAATTTTGTTTGCAATCGTCCACTAAACTCTCGCTTAATGTGAGTGAAAAAAAAGCCATTGATCAGTACCTCTACTTTAACAAAATACCAGTTTTTTATTCAGCGGATGCTTGGGATGAAAAACAAATTCGACAATATTTAGAGCAAATATCGGACATAAAAACCAAAACCATTTTGATTTGTAAGTATGCCGAGAGCGAAACTTTAAACAAAATCCGCATCATTGCAGAGATGTTAGGTTTCTAACTAAGTCGCCTTGAATATACTTATCACCAGGCCTTTATCACAAGTCCAACATCTAACATCTTTGGTACAAAAAGCTGGATTTCAGCCCATTTTATTCCCTGTATTGGAAGTAGGGGCTTTGCAGAACAAGGCCAAAAAATCGCACTATGATGTGATTATTTTTATCAGTGCAAATGCAGTGGATTATGCCATGCCCGTGTTAGAACAAATTGAGCATGATTCTAGTTTGGTTTGTGCTGTGGGTTCATCAACAGCCAAACGTCTACAACATTGGGGAATGACTGCAGATGTTTTTCCAAAAGATAAAGCCTCAAGTGAGGCACTACTGGCTATGCCAGAGGTTTACAAATTAAACAATCAAGATATATTAATTTTTAGAGGCAAAGGTGGAAGAGAAACACTCAAATTAGGTTTGGAAAAACTTAACAATCGTGTTGAGTATATTGAAGTTTATGAAAGAGTCACTCCTGAGACTACCCCACAACACCATCAATCGCTCGCAACAACATTACACGAGAGTGCTGTGATTACAATAACCAGTATACAAAGCCTTAAATCAATGCTGTATTTGGCTGAAAAAATAGATGACTCTGCAGCCCAACTACTTAAGAAAATGCCAATTGTTGTGTTGAGTTCAAGAATTGGTGATTTTGCAATATCTGTTGGATTTTCACAGGTTATTGTTTCAAAAACAACAGACGATTTGGGAATTGTTGGAGCAATCAAACAAATTAAAACAAGCAAAAATTAATATACTTGACAAAACAAAAAAACCTATTTAATGTGTCGGGTATTTAGTTTATACTGAAAACATAAGCTGTTTTTTTGAGGAGATAACATGGTTAAATTGAGTGTTTCACAAGCAGCCAGAAGAATGGGTGTTAAACGTCAGGAAATCCAAGAGCAAATTAATTCAGGAAAACTCCAAACCCATGAAGGTTATGTGACAACAGACAGTTTGAGGTTGGCATATCCGAAAAATAACTTGCAAAGCGAACAAGACAGACATCTTAGAAAGTTGCAACAAATCAAAGACGACGCTATTTATAAATCTGGGGCGTCAGACAGTATTCATGATGAAAATGAACAAGCACTCATGGCAACTATTGCCAAATTGAAAACCAAGTTGTACAAGGAAAAATTAAAAAATGAACACTATGGTTTTGTTTTTGATGAGCTCTCAGAACGTCTCTGTATTTTAGAAGAGCATTGTCATGCAAAAGACAAAGAATCCCTCCACCAATTACAAAAATGGGTAGGCTCTCAGCACTAAAGAAGATTCTTGGCCAATGTTAAAGAAGGCTCTGTGCGATTCATGGAATAAAAATGAAAGCTTTGAGCGCCTTGGGATTTTAAATTTTGACACAAGTTATTGACCACTTCTAGCCCAAACGCTCTTAAAGATTCTAAATCGTTTTCATAGAGTTGTAATCTTGATAGAATCCATTTTGGAATCTCAGCACCACACAGGTTTGAAAATCTAACCAATTGCGTATGGTTGGTGATGGGCATAATGCCAGGGGTAATGGGTACATCCACGCCAAGCTTTTGTGCATCTTCCACAAATCTGAGATAAGCATCAATATTATAAAAGTATTGCGTTATGGCACCGTTGGCCCCAGCCTTAACTTTATTTGCAAAGTGTGTTAAATCTTGAGAGATGTTTTTAGCTTGAGGATGTGTCTCAGGATAGGCTGCTACTTCAATATGAAAGTAATCGTTATATTCTTCTCGAATAAAACTGACTAGCTCATTGGCATAATGAAAATCACCAATATCTCTAACACCGGAAGGGATGTCACCCCTAAGAGCAACAATACGATTGATATTCTGTTGTATGTATTGATCTAATAATTGCTTAATACGCTGTTTTTCAGAGCCGATACATGAAAGATGAGGGGCAACAGAAACAGAGTCATTTGCTTGAATATCCAACACGGTTTCCAAAGTGGCGTCCTGAGTTGATCCACCTGCACCAAATGTTACTGAAAAATATTCAGGGTTGATGCTGGATAATTCTGAGCGTACTTGTTTCAAAGTTTGTCTACCTTGCTCTGTTCTTGGTGGGAAAAACTCAAAACTTACTTTCATATTCTGTCTACGGTTGAAATGAAAATTGACTAATTATAGCCTATTTCAGTGATGTAATAGTTTGTGTCTATGCCTATACAATCAGGTAAAATTAATGCTTTATGAGGATAGAAAACAAATTTAATTCAACATAACATTTCTATAATACAAAATAAATTTTTATAATATGGCAAAAAGTGATTACATCGAACTTGAAGGGGTGGTAAAAGAGAAACTTCCGAATACAACCTTTACAGTAGAGTTAGAAAATGGGCATAGTGTTTTGGCACATATATCAGGAAAAATCAGAAAACACTATATCCGAATTTTACCGGGAGATAGAGTTACCGTTGAGATGACACCCTATGATTTAACCAAGGGAAGAATCACCTTTAGACATAAATAATTTTTTGCCGATGTGGTGGAATTGGTAGACACGCTGGATTCAAAATCCAGTTCCTTTGCGGGAGTGACGGTTCGACCCCGTCCATCGGTACCAAGTAAATAAATATAGATATGGAACAGCAAACCAATGTTTTAACCGAAGTTGCTCAAGGTATTAGCGCAACCGAACTGACCTTATTCGGTATGGGTTTCGTATTTATTTTTTTAACAGTTCTGGTGTTGATTACAACAGTTATGTCGACTGTTATTCAAAAAATCAATCAAAAAGATCACAATCGTGACGACTCTGATGGCGATTTAAGCCTAAAGGATGAATTAGACGAAGAAACAAAATTTGTGATTGAGCAGGCAATCAAGATGCATAGGGGAGCGTAAGCATTATGCTGAACTTTTTAAAAAATATAACAAATAAAACCAATAAAAAAGCAAAAGCTAAGAAAGTCGGCGTGACCGAACTTGTATTTAGAGACGCACATCAGTCGCTTTTTGCAACTCGCATGCGAATAGACGACATGCTACCCATTGCGGATAAATTAGATAAGGTTGGTTTTTGGTCAATGGAATCTTGGGGTGGCGCAACTTTTGATTCTTGTATTCGCTATTTGGGTGAAGATCCGTGGGATAGAATCCGAGAGATTAAAAAAGTCATGCCAAATACACCACAACAAATGTTATTGCGTGGTCAAAATCTTTTGGGTTATCGACACTATAGTGATGATGTGGTTCGTAAATTTGTAGATCGATGTGCTGATAATGGTGTAAGCATTTTCCGCATTTTCGATGCCATGAATGATATACGTAATTTAAAGACTGCAACTGAACAAGCAGTCAAACTGGGTCAGCATGCCCAAGGCACTATTTCTTACACAGTCAGCCCCGTTCATACAACGCAGATGTGGCTTGATATGGCCAAACAAATTGAAGACATGGGCGCACATTCTTTGTGCATTAAAGATATGGCTGGACTGTTGCAACCCTATGTGGCTTATGATTTGGTTAAACAGCTCAAAGAGGTCATTGATATCCCAATTCAACTACACGCACACGCAACAACAGGCCTTTCTACAGCCTCTATTATCAAAGCTGTTGAAGCAGGCGTTGATCGTGTGGATACGGCGATGGGTTCAATGAGTATGACTTATGGGCATTCGGCCACAAATTCGGTCGTGTCAATCCTTGAACACAGTGAAAGAAAGACCGGTTTAGACATGAAGCTGTTAGAAGAAATTGATGCCTACTTTAGACCGGTTCGATGTAAATATGCTCAATTTGAAGGTTCACTAAAAGGCGTAGATTCAAGGATTTTATTGGCACAGGTTCCTGGTGGTATGTTGACCAATATGGAGAATCAGTTAAGAGAACAAAACGCTGCCGATAAGATGGACGAAGTTTTAGCCGAAATTCCTCGTGTTCGTATGGACTTAGGTTATATTCCATTGGTAACACCCACCTCTCAGATAGTGGGCACGCAATCTGTGCTAAATGTATTAACAGGCGAGCGTTATAAAACCATTACAAAAGAGTCATCGGGTGTTCTAAAAGGGGAATACGGCGCAACACCCGCGCCAGTTGATAAGGCTTTGCAAGACAGGGTTTTAGAAGGATCCAAGCCAATTACTTGCAGACCTGCTGACAATATTGCACCTGAGTTGCATATTCTTGAGCAAGAGTTTGACAAGATAGTTGCACAAAAAGATATTAAATTGTCAAAAGACAAGGTTGATGATTTGCTAACTTACGCATTATTCCCGCAAGTTGGTATTACTTATTTAGAAAACAAAAGCAACCCTGATTTCTTTGAACCCGTTCCTGAGGCTCGTGAAGCATGCACTCAACCGGATGCCAAAGAAGGTACTTATACTGTCTCCTTTAAAGGAAATTCTTATACGGTTGAGGTCTCCGCAGGTGGGGATGTTACTTCGATGAAAGCAGCATCTGATACCACACCCGTGCCCGAACCAAGCCCTAAGGAAATTGTAGATGACGCCAATACACCAGCTGCAGGAGAAGCGATTGGTGCGCCATTGTCTGGCAACATCTGGAAAGTGATGGTGAATAAGCATCAAAAAGTGAATGAGGGAGATGTATTAATCATCTTGGAAGCCATGAAAATGGAAACCGAGGTAAGAGCAGCCAAATCAGGTGTTGTGGTAGATATCTCAGTCAAAGAAGGCGACTCGGTGCAAGTTGGACAAACTCTACTGACATTAGGATAATAAAACCGCTTTATGGAACAAATACACACATTGTGGATTAACACAGGCTTGTATCAAATGCAATGGGGGCAGTTTCTCATGCTTGTAATTGGTATGCTTTTACTTTATTTAGCCATTGTTAAAAAGTTTGAACCATTGCTACTTTTACCAATTGGTTTTGGTGCAATTCTTAGTAATATTCCAGGTGCTAATCTGGCCGTTGATGGGGGTATTTTGTATACCTTTTACGAGATTGGTATTGCATCTGGGGCTTTCCCACTGATTATTTTTATGGGTGTGGGCGCACTCACAGACTTTGGCCCACTATTGGCCAATCCAAAAACCTTGCTACTAGGTGCTGCGGCACAATTTGGTATTTTTGCCACCTTATTAGGTGCAGTCGCATTGACTGCAGTTGGTGTGTTTGATTTCAGTATTCAAGATGCAGCGGCCATTGGTATTATTGGTGGTGCAGATGGGCCAACCAGTATCTATGTTGCCTCAAAATTAGCACCAGATCTTTTGGGTGCCATTGCAGTAGCATCCTATTCTTACATGGCTTTGGTGCCACTGATTCAACCACCAATTATGCGCGCACTCACTACAAAAAAGGAAAGAGCGATTGAAATGGTACAACTCAGAGAAGTGTCTCAGGCTGAGAAAATTATCTTCCCAATTATGTTATTAATTTTGGTCGCAATACTTCTGCCTGATGCTGCACCCCTTCTTGGTATGTTTGCTTTTGGTAATTTGATGAAAGAATCAGGCGTTGTTGATCGTTTGAGTGACACCACCCAAAATGCATTGATTAATATCGTAACCATATTTTTAGGACTTGCAGTCGGTTCAAAACTAATGGCTGAGAAGTTTCTACAGCCCGAAACACTGGGTATTTTGCTTTTGGGTATGGTTGCTTTTGCCATTGGCACAGCCAGTGGTCTTTTGATGGCCAAGCTTATGAATCTATTTAGCAAAAAGAAAATCAACCCACTGATTGGCTCTGCCGGTGTCTCAGCTGTACCGATGGCAGCGCGCGTTTCAAATAAAGTTGGGCTAGAGTCTAATCCACATAACTTCTTATTGATGCACGCAATGGGACCAAATGTTGCCGGTGTGATTGGTTCTGCAATTGCTGCAGGTATCATGATTCAGTTTTTGGGTTAGTTCGTTGGTTTTTCAGGTATCAACTCCAATATATTTGTAAAATAAGAGTATGCAACGCACTTTTCTCAAAGCAAAACTGCACCGTGTTACGACCACAGCTTGTGAGTTAGCCTATGAAGGCTCTTGTGAGATTGATGGTGTGCTCTTAGATGCAGCGGGTATTGACAGTTTTGAACAAATTCAGATTTATAATGTCAATAATGGTAATCGATTTACCACTTATGCCATACGTGGTAAAGACAATAGTGGTGTGGTGTCAGTCAATGGTGCAGCAGCACATCAGGCCAATGTTGGCGATTTGTTAATCATAGTAGCCTATGGGCAATATGATGAAAAAGAGCTGAAAAATTTCGTGCCCAAGCTTTGCTATGTGGACGAGAATAACACTTTAACTAGAACCGATTCTAAGATTCGTTAAGCACGCCATTTTTTAAAACCAAAACTCGATTCATTTTGCTGGCAACATTGTTGTCGTGTGTTACAACTATGAGCGCAGTATCTTGCTGTTGGTTTAGTCTGAGCATAAGTTCTAGAGCTTCTTCGGCATTTTGGGCATCTAAGTTACCAGTCGGTTCATCAGCCAATACACATTGAGGTTTAGTAATCAGTGCTCGCGCTATTGCCACACGTTGACGTTCTCCACCAGAGAGCTCGGAGGGGAGGTGCTTAGTTCGGTGCCCTAATCCAATCTGATCTAAAAGCACTGTGGCTTTTTTTTGTGCATTTGTCTCTTGTTCACCGCTAATCAACAAAGGCATGGCAACATTATCCAGCGCACTGAAGTCTTTAAGCAGATGATGAAATTGGTATATAAATCCAAGGTTTTGTGAGCGTATTTCAGTTACGCTTTGTTCGTCCAAAGACGTGAAGTTTATGCCGTTGATGAAAACCGTCCCTTGTGTGGGCTGATCCATGCCACCGATCAGATTTAACAAAGTGGATTTCCCAGAGCCAGACTGACCTAGAATGGCAATTGATTCCCCTTTATTAACGCTTAGATTTAAACCATTAATAACACAAGTTTGATGATTGCCATCATCATAACTATAGCTCAGATTTTCACATTGGATAATACTATTCATAACTCAATACTTTGGCAATTTGTATTTTTCCAGCACGTCTTGCAGGATAAATAGATGCCAACACAACCAAAACAAAGGCGCTCGACACGACAAGAATAATATCACTTAGATGAATATCAGAGGGAAAACGGTTGATGTAGAACACATCTTGAGGGAAGAATTGAAAACCCAGCAGCGATTCAATACCACCGATTACCGATTCAATATTGAGTGACAACAATACCCCAAGTATTGTGCCTATAAAAATGCCAATCAAACCAATGGTGACGCCTTGATAGAAAAAAATCTTCACGATACGTTTTGGTGTCATGCCCATGGTTCTAAGAATGGCAATGTCTCTGCGTTTGTCAGTGACCACCATCACCATCATTGATGCAATATTGAATATGGCAACGGCAATGATGAGCGATAACACCACACCAATCATTTGTTTTTCAAGTTGTAATGCTTTGATAAAGTTGGATTTTCTTTGCATCCAATCAACGCTGTAGTAGTGCTCAATGCCTAATTTTTTTACCACCGTTTGAGCGATTTGTTTGGAGTCGAATAGGTCGTCAACTTTTAAGCGTATACCGGAGACTTTATCCTTCATACCATAGAGCTTTTGTGCTTGTTGAAGGTGGATAAAAGCAAGATTGTTGTCATACTCATTCATACCTGCATCAAAAATACCAGCAACAGTAAATCGTTTAAAACGGGGCTGTATACCCATAATATTGCTTGTAAGCGTTGGAGTTAGTAATATTATTTTGTCGCCAACATTCACCCCAAGACGACTGGCTAACCCAGAGCCAAGCAAAATATTAGCACCGGAGAGATCTAATACACCGCGTTTAATATTATCAAGAAGTATGGAAGTGTTTTTTTCTAGATTGGGTAATACACCCCTGATACTAATACCTTGCGCTTGGCCATTGGCATTGAGTAGCGCATAATCTTCAATATAAGGAGAAGCGTCAACAACTCTCGGGGCTTCAACAATTTTGTTGCGTACTGATGGCCAATTTTTCAGATGGCCGTCATATTCGCTGATGGTAACGTGAGAGATTGCGTTTAACACTCTTTCTCTGAGTTCTTGGTGGAAGCCATTCATGACAGAAAGCACAGTAATCAGTGTCATTACCCCTAGGATAAGCCCCACCATTGAAACACCAGAGATAAAGGAGACAAAGCCCTTTTTACGATTAGAACGCAAATATTGATTAGAAATTTTAAATTCAACACTCATGGTGGTGATATTTTGTCATAATTAGCACTTTAAAAGTAGAAAAGGGGAGAGTATGGCTAATGTGAAAATGAAAGACAAGATTGACCAACTGGGTGATTTTTTAATTGAAACATTTCATGTTGTCGGTTTGTTTGTAATTGGTGCAACTATTGTTTGGTCTGCAATCAGTGAGTATTTGATTATTATGCAACAAGAATCCGGTTTCGCCTCACTTAAAGATATTTTGCTTTTATTTATCTATTTAGAATTGGGTGCCATGACTGGTATTTATTTCAAAACTCACAGATTGCCAGTGATTTTTCTAATATTTATTGCTGTTACAGCTATTACTCGATTTATGGTCATTGATATGAAAGAGTTGGTAAATACTGATAAGTTTAATCTATTAATTATGGTTGTTTCAATATTGGTATTGGCTGTCTCTGCCGGGGTACTCAGGTTTAGTGAAAAAAAGTATGACACCAGTAGCGAGTGTTATAAATAAAGATTGATGGACCTTAACACAAGAGGGTTTTTTAATTATCTGTTATTACCACTCTCAAGTTTATTTTATTGCTTGGTTAAACTCAGACGTTTGGCCTATCAATTCGGTCTTTTAAAAACACATCAATTTGACATACCTGTTATTGTGGTGGGTAATATCACCCTTGGCGGTAGTGGTAAAACCCCAATCGTGATTGCATTGGTGAAACACCTAAAACAGTTGGGGAAAAAAGTTGGAGTGGTTTCCCGTGGCTATGGTGGTCAACATAAGACAGGCAGTTTGTTGGTTGAAAAAAACACTCACGCGATCGAATCTGGTGATGAGCCACTACTGATCGCCTTAGAAACTGATGTGGCCGTGATGGTTAATAAAAACAGGGCAAAAGCAGTAGAGCATTTAATAAAAAGACATGCTGTTGATGTGATTATCAGTGATGATGGTTTGCAACACTATTCAATGGATCGTGACGTTGAGATCTCAATTGTCAATGGCAAAACCCGCTTTGGAAACGGTTTTTTACTTCCCGCAGGACCATTAAGAGAGCCGATATCAAGACTCAAAAGTGTTGACTTTATAATCAACAATGGAAGTTTTCATGCCGGTGAGATTACATCAACACTGGTGGCTAAAAAATTCATAAATCTGGCTACTGGGAAAACCAAACCGTTGAATTATTTCAAAGACAAAACCTGCCATGCTGTGGCTGGGATTGGACATCCACAGCATTTTTTTGATTTGCTAAAGACCCTCGGCATTGAAACACACACGCACAGCTTTCGCGATCATTATCACTACAGTGCTACTGATTTAGAATTTGAACAAGATTTTCCCATCATAATGACCGCCAAGGATTGTGTAAAATGTAGGGCATTCGCGAGAGAAAAGATGTGGTATCTGCAAGTAGAAGCGGACTTAAGTGAGGATTTTCTAACCAAATTAGACAACAAATTATGATTGATAAAGCGCTACTCAAACTATTGGTTTGTCCAAAAAGTAAAGCACCGTTAAAACAGGTAGGGGATGAATTAATTTGTGAGGAAAGCGGCTTAGCTTATCCAATAGAAAATGGCATTCCTGTGCTTTTGGTGGAAGAGGCAAGGCCTATTGATTCTAAGGAAGGTTGATGAGCTTTGTTGTTGTTATTCCCGCTCGTTACGCTTCGTCACGATTAAGTGCTAAACTACTCAAAGATATTCATGGCAAACCACTGATTCAACACACATTTGAAAACGCAACACATTCCAAGGCTGAGCAAATTATTATTGCCACAGACGATGAACGTATTGAAACCACCGCCCAAGCATTTGGCGCGACCACTTGTATGACTCAACAACAACACAATTCGGGAACTTCACGTATTGCTGAGGTGATCGACAAGCTCTCAATCAGTGAGGATACGGTGATTGTTAATGTGCAAGGTGATGAGCCAATGATTAGCCCCAAAGTCATCGATCAAGTAGCAAACAATCTAGTGGCTTGTGATTTACCGATGGCCACTTTATGTGAAAAGATCAAAGACAAAGAACAATATTTAGACCCTAACTGCGTTAAGGTGGTGTTTAACAAATTAGGCAGAGCACTTTACTTTTCACGCTCACCTATACCAGCCTTTAGAGATGGAGAACCTGATCTTGATATCTGTTTCAAGCATATTGGTATCTATGCTTATCGAGCAGGCTTTGTTAAACAATATCTACAAATAAACAGTTCAGATATTGAATTGGCAGAAAAATTAGAGCAATTAAGTGTGCTGAGTGAAGGCTTTAATATTCATGTGGCCGAGGCATGTGCCTCAATAGGTTTTGGTGTTGATACCCAAAATGATTTAGACAAAGTAAGAAGTGCGTTGAGCAAATCATGAAGATTATAGATGGTAAATTAATTGCCAAAAACTTAAGGCAGAGTATTGCCAAAAGAGTCAAAGACTTAAATCGTCCACCAGGCTTGGCTGTGATTTTGGTGGGTAGTGATCCAGCATCACAAGTCTATGTGCGTAACAAAGACAATGCTTGTAGGGAGGTGGGTTTCTATTCTGAAAAAATTGAAAAACCAGCAAATATTAGCCAAGAGGAATTATTATCGGAAATAAATCGTCTTAACAACAACGATTTAATTGATGGCATCTTAGTACAATTACCGTTGCCTGAGCATCTTGATACCAATCAGGTTATTGAAGCCATTAGTCCAAAAAAGGATGTGGATGGTTTCCACAGTGAAAATGCCGGCAAACTGATGCAAAAAAAAGCACTTTTACGCCCCTGTACACCCAAAGGTGTGATGACCATGTTGGCTTCTGAAGGTATTAACCCACAAGGCATGGACGCAGTTGTAATTGGTGCTTCAAATATTGTTGGAAGGCCAATGGCGTTTGAGCTTTTAAATGCTGATGCTACCGTTACAATTTGCCACAGTAAAACAAAAAATCTACCCGATAAGGTTAAAAAAGCAGATATTGTGGTAGCAGCAGTTGGTCGAGCAAAGATGATTCAAGGTGATTGGATCAAGCCCAATGCAATAGTCATTGATGTGGGCATCAATCGCCTAGAAGATGGATCGCTAGCAGGTGATGTGGATTTTGATTCAGCGAAGGCTAATGCGAGTTATATCACTCCAGTGCCTGGAGGTGTAGGGCCTATGACTATCGCAACATTATTGGAAAATACATTAATTGCATTTGAGAACAGAGAATGAAAATCATATTAAAAGCATTAAGAGAAGGTTTGGGCAGAGTCATTGTATTTTTTGATTGGGTATTTTCGCCCAAAAAAATGAAACGCTCAGAGCAGGTGCAATCTAGCGTTGATAAAGAGACAAAATCACTCAAGCTTTACCAATTCTACGCTTGCCCATTTTGTATTAAAACACGACGAGCCATCAAACGACTTAACTTAAAAATTGAGACACGTAACGCTCAATCTGGTCAGTATCGCGCAGAGTTGTTGGCAGGGGGTGGCGAGGTTAAAGTACCGTGTTTACGTATTCAACAAAGCGATAAAGTCACTTGGATGTATGAATCATCCGATATTATTGCTTACCTAGAACAACGATTTGGCTGATTCATGATTTTTATTCATGGCGGTAATAAACGACAAAAACACTTAGCACAAACACTCTATCTTTTTTGCATAGAGGCTTTATCAATCGAGTCGAAAATTGATATTGATCTTTTTATTCAAGATATTGAACACGCAGAGGCGTGGGTTGATCACGAAGGCGATGGAAAATTCTATATTGATATTGAAAAGGACCTAGATGAAGACAGTTTTATCATTACTTTTTGTCATGAAATGGTTCATGTTATCCAACATCTACAAGGCAAACCCATCAGCGAAAAAGAAGCCTATAACCTAGAAACATCGCTGGCCAAGCAATTTAAATCTTCTGAGTACTATGGCTAATATGCGATACTTTTAATGATCTCAGTTAAGTCAGTCTTTTGGTAAGAACACACTGAGATTTTCAATACTTTTTTTCAGCTCTGCCTCAGATTTGGCAGTGATGTTGATATGACCCAGCTTACGCCCATCTCGTTCAGATTTATCATAGAGTTGAAGGTGTGTATTTGGCATTTTGTTAAGCATCTCAACTGGACCAATCTTGCCAATGATATTAATCATAGCACAATACGGGTATTTAGACTCTGTATTGCCTAAAGGCATGTTGGTAATGGCACGAATATGATTCTCAAATTGCGAGGTGATTGCACCATCTATAGTCCAGTGTCCAGAATTATGAACACGGGGTGCCATTTCATTGGCCACCAAACCATCATCGGTTTGAAAAAGCTCAAGCGTTAGAACGCCCACATGATTCACCTCATCCAAAAGCGACTCCATATAGTGCTCAGCTTTTTTTTGCACTTTTGGGTCTACGGATTGAGCGGGTGCGATTGTTAATCTTAAAATACCATCGTGATGTGTGTTCTCAACTAATGGATAATAAGCGTGGTTGTTGTTTTGATCACGAACTGCAATAAGAGACAGCTCGCGCTGAAAGTTAACAAAACCCTCAAGTATACATTCTGCGCCATGCATGCTTTCCCAAGCCTCGGCCAAAACTGTGTCGGTATCAATGACGCATTGTCCCTTGCCATCATAACCTTCGGTGGTGGTTTTTAAAATAGCAGGCAAGCCAATTTTGGTAACTGCAGATTGTAATTGTTCAAAAGAATGGACTAATTGGTAGGGCGCACAAGGGATACCCAATTTATTAAAAAGAGTTTTTTCTCGACCGCGATGTTGTGACATGAACAGTGACACCTCGCCGGGATACACAACCACTTGTTGATTGATATCTTGTACCAATTGTGCATCAGTATTTTCACTCTCATAAGTAATCACATCAGCAAAATCAAGGAGCGACTTAGCGGCATTTGAATTTTCTCTTTGATCAAATGTTTGCCCGAGTAGGGTTTTGGTTTCGGTATTTTTGCGACCTAAAAAACCAAACTCATGGCCGAGCGAATTACCCGCTATGGCCAACATTCTTCCCAGTTGACCTGCGCCGAGAATGCCAATTTTCATTTAGTTATCTGGATTAGGGTTGTCCAAAACATCTTGGGTTTGCTTGGCTCTAAAATTAGCCACTTTTTTGCGAACAGCTTCATCTTCATTAGCAACAATTTGCGCAGCTAAAATACCTGCGTTTTTGGCACCAGCTTCACCAATTGCCAGTGTACCAACTGGCACGCCACCGGGCATTTGAGCAATAGACAAAAGCGAATCTTGACCACTAAGAGCACGCGATTTAACCGGCACACCCAAAACAGGCACAATGGTTTTAGCTGCCACCATACCCGGCAGATGTGCTGCACCGCCAGCACCTGCGATAATGACTTTGAGCCCACGACTATGAGCATTGGATGCATATTCAAACATAAGATCGGGCGTGCGGTGGGCCGACACCACTTTAACCTCATGAGCCACGCCAAACTCTTCTAGCATTTCTACTGCGTACTTCATGGTTGGCCAATCAGATTTAGACCCCATAATAACACCAACTAATGCACTCATAACACCTCTTGATATGAACATGGATATGCTTGAATTATACGCAAAATGGCCATATATAGATAGTAAGGATAGTGAAACGAAAAAGGAGAATGTTATGAGTCTATCATTAATGCGACCATTTGCTGGTTTTGATGAAATGTTTGAACACTTTAATCGCCCGTTATCAAGAAACAACATGGGTGATTGGATGCCTGCTGTTGATGTTGAAGAAGACGACAAGTCTTATCAAATTAAAGCTGAATTACCGGGCGTGTCTAAGGATGATGTGCACGTGAGTGTGGAAAACAATATCTTAACCATCAAAGGCGAAAAAAAGATAAAAACAGAAGACAAGAAATTGCATCGTGTTGAACGCAGTTATGGTTCTTTTGTGCGCAGCTTTACATTGCCTCATACCGTGGAATCTAACAAAATTGATGCTAAATATACCGATGGCATACTAAATCTTGTGATTCCTAAAGCTGAAGAGGTGATTAATAAGGCAATTGATATTGAAGTTAAATAAACCTATCGATCCCCAAGGCCAGTAGTCGGCCTTGGGGTATTGTGCACCACTTTTAACTGTATTGAATTAAAATCAGTCTCATGTTATCACTTCAAATGAGGCTATTATGTCGAGCACGTCGTTTCAGGATTTAATCAAACAATTTAATCAAGTTCGTACAAATTTAGAGAAAGAAGTCGAAAAGAAGCGTAGCGATTTCGATTATCATTTGTTAAAAAACAAAGTGCGTTTTGAAGCGGCAATTAATCAAGCACATAAAAAATTCAGAACCGGTATTTTTAGTTATCTACGCCATGCCAATCCGTTGTTTATCCTAACAGCACCTGTGACCTACTCTCTAATCGTGCCATTACTACTACTGGATTTGTTGGCTTTTATCTACCAGTTTATCTGCTTTCCTGTGTATGGCATTCAAAAACCAAACAGAAGTGATTATATTGCCGTTGATCGTCATAAATTAAGCTACTTGAATATTTTTGAAAAGATGAATTGTGTCTATTGTGGTTATGCAAATGGACTGTTGAGATATGTGGCTGAATTAGCATCCATGACAGAGCAGTTCTGGTGTCCTATCAAACACGCCAGAAGAATTAAAAACACGCACAATCGATATTGGGATTTTGTTGATTATGGTGATGCTGATGGCTATGTAGAGGGGTTTGACTCACAAAGAAGCAAAGTGAAAAAATCCTAATGCATTTTTGATAAAAATTAGGTTCAAACTTTAATAATATTATTTGACAGTCTTTTTCCTAAATAGCAGTAAATACAGCCAAGCACCGATACCTGCCAGTAGCACGTCTTTTTCAGCATCCCAAATATCACCCTGGGAGCCTAAAAAGGTATCTGCTGATTGGGTTTCTTGTTCGAAAATAACAGCGTAACCCCATTCGAGAATCTCATAAAAACCACTCATTCCAATAAATAACATTACCAATGTAAAAACCTCCCATTGGTGATTTTTAAACTCAATAGAACCGGCTATCCACTCTTTAAACGGCAAAACCAGCAAAAATCCAAAAGCAAAATGTACTAAGCGATCATAATGATTACGCTCGATATTCAACCAATCCGCCACCCAAAAACCTAAAGGGACTTCGGCATAAGTGTAGTGTGAACCTACGGTTTGCAAAATAACAAATAAAAAGATCAAGTAGTAAGCATGGTTAGAAAAAGGAGACTGTTTGTAAGTGAATATCAAATAACTAACACCGATTATCAAAATAATGTTCTCGGCGATCCAAACATCTCGATAGTTTGGATCAATTGCCAACCAGAGCCAAAAAATTGTAAATACAACAAACAATGTGGGTGCGATTGATGGGTTATTTTTCATAACTTAAAATCTGGGTGTAAAAACGGCAAATGACCAGTGGGCAGAATGCTCACTGGTATGTGCATTTGATCATACCAAAGCTTAATGCTCTTAGGCACTAAAGTATCTCGCGCACCCAGAATCACCTTTATTGGTGTTGATAATTGTTTTAATTCGTTGATTAAGTCTGTTTCTAGCAAGATCTCCAATCCTTGATTAAGTGCCTCGGTAGAAGTAGGATAACAATCAATTGCACGATTGAGTGTTTTTAATGTGGCTTTGTCTTGGGTTTGTAGGCTGACAAAGCGCTTCAAACCTTTTGACAGATTGAGGTTTAGAGATTGAGAGAATTGATCAAAATTGTTGACATCAATGCCAAATTCCCAATCACTGCTTTGCACAAATTTAGGTGTGGATGCTACTAATATTAGTTGAGATATTTTGACCTTTGTTGCAATGTTAATTGCCAATAATCCGCCCATTGACCATCCCAGCAGAATTGGATTTTTGGGCAAAATTTTAATAATTTCATCACACCATGCCTTCAGTCCATTATCTATTTGAGTGCTTCGTCCATGCCCTGGCAAATCAATTTTGGTAATACGGTATTGATGTTTGTATTTTTCAACCAATGGGTTAAATAAATCGGAATGAAAACCCCAGCCATGGAATAAAACCAAATCAGGACCAGTGCCGATGGTTTCGCTATAGAGCATTTTTAATCTCTCTTAGCAGTTGTTCAATTTGATCTTGTGTATGATCTGCATTCAAGGTAATGCGCAGTCTTTCTGTGCCTTTGGGTACTGTAGGGGTACGAATCGCACTGAGATAAAATCCTTGGTTAAATAATTTTTCACTCACTTCTAATGCTTTTTTGCTATCACCAATGACCAGTGGTTGAATAGCGCTACTAGATTTGGATATTGGTAAATTGAGTGATTGTGCAAAATTTCGGAAAAAATCAATATTGGCCAAAAGTTTGGTTTTTTGCCCACCTTTTTTTATGAGTTCAAGACTTTTGAGCGTGGCTTGGCAAATGGCTGGTGCAATTGCGGTTGTATAAATGTATGGGCGTGATTTTTGGATTAAAAATTCAATAAAATCGTCATTTCCAGCCACAAAAGCCCCCATTGTTCCCGCTGCTTTGCCTAAAGTTGCCATATAGATCGAACTTTTAGGGATATTAGGCTCAAAAACACCAAAACCATGAGCATCGTCTTGCATCAAAACAGCATTGGAAAAATTTGCGATTTTTTGCAAATCATCGATTTTTGCCTGGTCACCATCCATACTAAAGACGTTGTCAGTCACAATCAAACCTTGGCCCGATTGTTTGCCTACTTTTTTCTCAAGTGAAGCAATATCATTATGTAAATAGCGTTGAACTGGCAATCCAATTAGTTGGTTTCCGTCAATCAGTGAAGCGTGATTGAGTTTGTCTTGTAAGACCCAATCTAGCTCATCTTTAAGTGCAGAGAAAATACCCAGATTCGCACTATAGCCAGTTGAGAAAAGCAGCGCTCGAGCTTGCCCTGTATATTCAGCCAATGCCACTTCTAAATCGTGGTGCGCCTTTGAATGACCACTGACCAAATGTGATGCACCTGAGCCCACACCATATTTATCAATACCCATTTTAAATGCCTCTTTAACTTCACTATGGTTGGCAAGGGAGAGATAATCATTAGAACAAAAATTAAATAGTGATTTTCCATCAACAATAATTTTTGTATCTTGTGCACTATCAACAACTTTTCTAGATCGATAAAGATGTTTTTGTTTCAGTTCAGAAAGTGTGTGAGAAAAATCCATAGGCCTATTTTAATGGCTGATTGTATTTTTTAATGGCGTAGAATGGAACTATATTATAAGGGTTGGTATCAAGTCGCACGTATGAGAAAAATTTGTATTGGTTTTTTTGTTATTTTATTTGCAGGCTTTAGTCTTGCAAACAGTGACAAGTATTTTGTTAACTATATTGCAAATTCAGCCAAACCCTTATTGCAAAGCAAAGATATAAAACCAATCCTGGATAAGGCAGGCGAAAAAAAATTAGTACTGCTCGGCGAATCTTCACACGGAACAGCTGAGTTTTATGACTGGCGCCTTGAGCTTACAAAACGCCTCATTAGTGAAAAAAAGTTCTCCTTTGTGACTCTGGAAGCGGGCTGGCCATCCATTTATCGATTAAATGCCTATGTTAAAGGTAATTCCGATTATCAATCGGCCAAAGAGATTTTGATGCAATTTGGTCAATGGCCACAATGGATGTGGAAAAACGAAAAAATCCAAAATTTGGTGGAGTGGCTCAAACAACACAACCATGCTTTGCCACTTGATCAAAAAGTAGGTATCTATGGGATGGATGTTGACGAACACAATGATGCATTGTTTGATTTACTGAACTTTGCCAAAGCACATTTGCCCAAATACCACTCTTTTATTAAAGAAAAGCTTCATTGTTTTACCGAGCAAGAGCATCAAAATTGGGAAAAACAGATTGCCAATTCGGATTTTACTTGCCGGTCTAACCTAGATCAGGTCAACAAATTGGTCAATGCATTATTGGCAGATGATACCGGTCAATTTAGTGAAAAACATCTTTGGGCTATTCAGAATGCATTGGTGTTAAAAGATGCCGAAGAATATCACCGCCTCAGATATGTCAGTGAGAAAGATTTTTGGAACTCACGAGTGCGACATATGTGGTTGAGTATCCAACGCCTCTTAGAGTTTTATGGGCAAAACTCGAAGGGGATTGTTTGGGCACATAACACTCATGTAGGAGATTCAAGCATGACCACAATGCATCAAGAAGGTATTTTCAACATTGGCTATGTGAGTCGTAAAATGCTTGGCATTGATCGAGTGTTTATCTTAGGTTTTGGAACCAACACTGGCAAAGTATCGGCAGCGAGTGCGAGAAAATCTAAAATGCTACAAATGCAGATGCCACCAGCAAGAGACAGAAGTATTGAGAATCTTCTTAGTCGACTCGCTTTAGATCGTTTTTATTTGTTGTTTAATCAGCAGGATAGAGCAAATCCGGTTGTGCGTCAATTCAGGCAACACAGGGCAATTGGCGTGTTGTACAAGCCAGAAGATGAGAGTCTAAATTACACACTCAGTAGTTTGCCATGGCGTTATGACGGGTTTATATTTATAGAAAAAACCAACCCAATAGATGAGCTAAACTGACGTAGTTATCTTAGATTAGATTTTCTAAAGGTGACGAGGCGGAAGCATAAGCTTTTTTCATCATTCTTCCTGCAAGATAGGATTCTCTGCCTGCAATCACCGCATGTCTCATCGCACTGGCCATAAGAATTGGGTCTTTAGCATGGGCAATGGCTGAGTTCATCAGCACACCATCGCAGCCTAGCTCCATTGCCTTGGATGCATCAGAGGCACAACCAATGCCTGCGTCAACTAGGACTGGCACATTGGCCTGTTCTTTAATGAGTTTAATGTTGGCTGGATTGGCAATACCTTGCCCTGAGCCAATAAGCGATGCCAGTGGCATGACAGCCGCGCAGCCAATGTTTTCTAATTCTTTGGCAACAATAGGGTCATCACTGGTGTAGACCATCACATCAAAACCATCGTCCACTAATGTTTGTGCAGATTTTAAGGTTTCAACAATATTGGGATAGAGGGTTTTTTCATCACCCAATACTTCGAGTTTGACTAAGTTATGGCCATCTAAAAGCTCACGTGCCAGTTGACAAGTTCGTACCGCGTCTTTGGCCGTGTAGCAACCCGCCGTATTGGGCAAAATAGTGTATTTATCGGGTGAGATTACTTCTAATAGATTTGGCTCATTTGCATCTTGTCCGATATTGGTGCGACGAATCGCCACCGTGATAATCTCAGCTTGGGCTGCATCAGTTGCCAATTTGGTTTCATTAAGGTCTTTGTATTTACCCGAGCCAACCAGTAAGCGAGACTTGTAAGTTTTTCCGGCAATTGTTAGTGGTGCATCATTCATGATATACAAAGCATTTTAATAATGGCGGAGAGTGAGGGATTCGAACCCTCGATAGGTGATAAAACCTATACACCCTTAGCAGGGGCGCGCCTTCAGCCTCTCGGCCAACTCTCCAAAAAACAAAATATTATACGCCAAATAATGCGTGCATTGAATTGGGCTTAAAAGCCATAGTTGTATCTGAGCTTGACTGCACCAGG
>CAZYIW010000004.1:47860-53889 GCA_964647705.1 uncultured Piscirickettsiaceae bacterium | reverse complement strand
AAATACAAGACTATCAGCATGTAAAAACTATTTGGTAATGATAAGGAATAAAAAAAATACTTGTAATCACTATCCTTTTATAACTTTTTTTTGGTTTATACCTGGTTTAGTGAAACCGCTTTATAATCAATATTGTCAATATTACTATTGTTGAAAATATTAATATTACAGGGCCTACAATAGCACTCCCTTCACTTGTTGTTCTTCTTTTATTCATATTTATTAATTTGCATCTTTAACAGTTAAGATTTATTTTTTAATATAAATCATGATATCGAGTGAACTCTTTTACACATTCACCTTCAACGTAGCAAGAGACTTCATACATGCTCGAACGGCCTGACCAGTACCACCACTCCCCATCAACGACTCCATTAACAAAAGTGCCACATTGTTCATAATTTCCATTTTCCTGCCAAGTTATGGAATACCCATGGGGCTTTCCTTTGTGGTAATAGCAGGCAGATTTTTTATTACCATTTTTGTAAAATTCCATTTTTAGATTGTTTGATGGTGGTTTGTCTTTGAAAAAGTATCGAGGAACAAAGAGGGCTGGATGTTTGTGTTTATATTCTAGAGCTTTACATCGCTCAAGAAATTTATCAATAAAAAAACAAGATATATCGCTATTCTTAAGTAGTTCTGGATTTCTATCACGAATAAGCTTTTTAGCTAAGTCGTGATGATTGGAGATTGCCTGATTATTGGTATGAATATAGTCTTTGTTGGCCAGAAGAAAGGCTTTTGCTTCGCCAAGGAAATGTTTGTAAGTATGCATATA
Organism: uncultured Piscirickettsiaceae bacterium; assembly: GCA_964647705.1. Classification (GTDB taxonomy): domain Bacteria; phylum Pseudomonadota; class Gammaproteobacteria; order PS1; family Pseudothioglobaceae; genus CAZYIW01. The sequence continues at coordinate 53,108 of CAZYIW010000004.1, read as the reverse complement.
CTTCTCCGTTTTAGTGCTTTAAGGGAAATCCTAGGGTGACAATAGGGAACAAATACCCAGTTCGTAAGTGAACTACTCCTTGTGTTAAGTGTCATTATAGGCTAAATAAAATGTTAGTCAATATCATTATTTTTGTAAAGTTTATGAATTTTATTAATGTTTTTATATGGTAAAAATTTCGTAAATAATCAAAATGATATTGATTTTTCTTTAAATCTTTACAAATTAGGCATCTAAATGTCTGTTTCAAGGCAAAAATAGCCTGTTTTTGAGCACTTTTTAATCAAAACATGTCAATATCTATAAAAATTGGCAAATTCTTTAAATGGGCGGATTTTTAGCAATATTTGCGTAAAATAACCTCCTTAATTTGGAAGGATGGCAGAGTGGTCGAATGCGCACGCTTGGAAAGCGTGTGTACGGAAACGTACCGTGGGTTCAAATCCCACTCCTTCCACCATTATCTCAATCATTTTTTAGTTATCTAATAACAATCTCAGGACCCATAACCATATTTGGAAGGAAGGTGGATATGGCCGGTACATAGGTGACGATAATCAAGAAAACAAATAACACTGCCAAAAATGGTAACGCTGCTTTGACAACCGACATAATTGGCATTCCAGCAACGCCCGAGGTAACAAATAGATTCAAACCCACCGGCGGTGTGATCATACCAATCTCCATATTAACCACCATAATAATGCCAAGGTGGATAGGATCAATGCCCAGTTGCATGGCAATTGGAAAAACCAATGGAGCAACAATAACCAATAAACCCGATGGCTCCATAAATTGACCACCGATTAATAAAATAATATTAACAATCACAAGAAACATAATTGGGCCAAAGCCAGCTGAAAGTAGCGAATTTGCAATGGCCTGAGGTATTTGTTCGTCGGTTAATACATGTTTTAGAATCAGTGCATTGGCAATCACAAATAACAACATGACAGTGAGTTTGCCACCTTCAAACAGGGTTTTTTTTGTGTCCTCGTGAAATATTGCGGTGACTAAGGCTTTAGGGTTTTTAATCAGTTTTTTGTTGGCTTCTTTTAAAGGGCCCATGTCTTTATAAACAAAATTAGAAATCACCCATGCGTAAACCGCAGCAACCGCAGCTGCCTCAGTTGGGGTAAAAATACCGCCATAGATTCCACCAAGAATAATCACAATTAAAAACAAACCCCAGCTGGCGGCTTTACCCGAATCGATTACTTCTCTCCAGCCTTGCCACTGACCTTTTGGAAGGTTTTTGTATCTGGCGACCACATAGATCGCCAACATCAACATCACACCTGCTAGTAATCCCGGAATAACACCTGCAAGAAACATTCTGCCAACAGAAACTTCAACGGCAGCAGCATAAACAACCATTACCAATGAAGGCGGAATTAAAATACCCAAAGTACCCGCATTACTGATTACACCTGCTGCAAATTCTTTGCTATAGCCGACTTTTCTCATGCCAGCAATAACAATGGTTCCAATGGCCACAACGGTGGCCGGTGAGGAACCTGAAAGTGCTGCAAAAAGCATACAAGCAAACACACCCGCAATAGCCAGTCCACCTCTTACATGACCAACACAAGCAATGGAAAAACGAATGATTCGCTTGGCAACACCGCCGGTGGTCATAAAACAAGAGGCCAGAATAAAAAAAGGAATTGCCAGTAGGGTGTAGTGCCCTTCAAAAGCTTCAAATAAGGTACCTGCGATACCGGCAAGAGACGAATCTGAAAACCACAATAAAAACAGAATTGAAGAGACGCCCAATGCAACTGCGATTGGAACGCCAATGATAAGCAGTCCAATGATCAGAGCAAAAAGAAAAAAGACATCCATTATTGTTTGTCTCCAAGCGATGGATCTTCTTCAAGTTCTTTTTTTAGCTCATCGGTTTCACCTTCCAATTCATGATTGGAAATTAGTCGGTCTTGTTCTCCTTTATAAATAGCAATGGCCGATTGCAGGAAACGAAAAAAAAGTAAAAACATAGACAAGGGGAGCACAATATATGGAATCAATCTTGGAATTTTTTCGTATTCTTCCCCTTGGTTGAATACATTCTCCATCCACTCAAGCACAAAAGGCAGAGGAATATCATTGACCTCATACCAACCCTTGTCTCGATAATTTTGTTCAAAGCCAGTGGGAAACCACCTACCCTCAGTGGCTGGCAGATTGGCAAAGTTTGCCCAATAATCCCAAGCGCCTTTGAGCATTAAAAAGCTAAACAATAGGCAAAAGAAAACGGCAATTAAACCCAATATTCTTCTATTGTTTGGAGAGAGATTGTTGATCAAAATATCAACACCAAGATGGGCGTTTTTTTTAATTAAATAAGAAGCGCCAAGTAACACCAACCAAGCAAACAAAAATACGGTCAGTTCTAGCGCCCAAAGAATATTTGAATTGAAAACATAACGTGCTATGACATTACTAAAGGTGGCAATGGTCATGGCACCCAATAAAAAAGCAATTAACGTTTCTTCGATGTTATCGATTCTACTCATTTTAAAATTAAAAAAAGGGTGCATTATCTGCACCCTTTGTCATTTTTTAATGGCGATTATTTATATGTTGCGCGTAGTCAATGTTGTCTTGACCAACGTCGTCCTTAAATTGTTGCCAGACAGGTTTCATTACATCAACCCATACTTGTCTTTGTTGAGGGGTTAATGTACGAATGGTGCCACCAGCATCAAGAATTAATTGACGGTTCTTTTGGTTTACTGCAAAAGATTCGCTGTTTCGAGTTTCAGTTACTTCGTCGACAATTCTTAAAAACTGATTTCTGGTTGAGCTTGGCAAACTGTCTAAGAAGTCAACGGAGGTGACTAAGAGATAATCTAAGATGCCATGATTGGTTTCAGTAATGCCATCTTGTACCTCAAAAAACTTTTTGCCATAGATATTAGACCAAGTGTTTTCTTGCCCATCAACAACACCTTGCTGAAGACCGCCATACACCTCTGAAAAGGACATTTTTTGAGGAGATCCACCCAGTGCTTTCATTTGAGCAACCAAAACATCAGACGACATGACACGGAACTTTTTGCCTTTCGCATCAGATGGTTTGTTCAGTGGAACATTGGCAGACATTTGTTTCATGCCGTTGTGCCAAAAAGCCAAACCTTGCAAGCCTCTTCTTTGCATTGAATCTTTCATTGCCTGACCTTTGGGTGAATTTTGAAAATCATTCACAGCATCCACATTTTTAAACATGAATGGCAAGTCAAAAATTCTAAACTGCTTAGTGAACTTCTCAAATTTTGATAAAGAAGGGGCGGCTAATTGAACATCGCCATTTAATAGCGCTTCTAGCACTTTATTATCATTATAAAGCGTAGAGTTTGGATAAACCTCCATGCAGGCTCTACCGTTCATTTCTTCATTGACCCTTTTGGCAAGTAGCGTTGCCGCAATGCCTTTAGGATGTCTGTCAGTATTGGTTACATGTGAAAATTTAATTACAGTCTCACCCGCATCACATTTTGCCAAAACCGAACCACTGGAAGCAAGTGCGGTTATTGCAATAACCCCAAGCGTTATTGTCATTTTTTTCATATTTATCTCCTCATATGTTATAAAAAACAAACTCAAAGAATACAACTTATTTGAAAAATAGGATGCGTTTTTCTTCAAGCCGTTCTTTGATAATACGCTTATACACTTAAAATGAAAAGGGTTTTTTCAAATGATGAAAATAATCGATGAAGTGAATAACTCCAATCCTTACAAGTTTTAAACAAAGTAACACAATAAAATTTTGGCTATATAGGTGAGGTTTAGGTTTATAAGCACAATATTCTAGAGTTTGACCAAAGTGTAGATTTGATGAATCGACATAAAAATCTTAAGTTTAAAATCTAAGATTGATGCATTATTAAAATCAAGTGAAGGTGGCTATTCGTAGGTAAAATACCCACCATAATTTTTATTTATTTGGAGATCATTAATGATTAAATTTTTATTAGGTGTTGTTATTGTATTGGCACTTATCGGTGGGGCTGTTCAGTTTAAAGCCAATGAAAGCGAATGGGCGTTAGTGGTGAATAAAGAGGCTGCGCTTCACAGTATTCAAAATGGCGCTATTAAGATTTATGATTTCTCTAAAGAATTGATTGAAGACGCCGATAAAATCCAAGGCGTTGATTTAGAAGTTCAAAAATAATTAAAAACGAAAAAAACTAGATTTTTGACAGCAGGATTGAACCGTTGGTTCCGCCAAAACCAAATGAATTGGAAATGGCGTGTTCAATCTTCATCTCTCGAGCCTCGTTGGCTGCGTAGTCTAAATCGCATCCTTCATCTTGATTAAAGATATTAATCGTTGGTGGTGCCACTTGATCACGGATAGCCAATGCAGTAAAGATTGCTTCAATACCGCCTGCAGCCCCTAATAAATGACCTGTCATTGATTTGGTTGAACTCATCACAATATCATAAGCATGATCACCCAGTGCTAATTTAGCGGCATCCGTTTCTGCCTGATCTCCAGCTGGAGTTGATGTTCCATGCGCATTGATATAATCAATTTGTTCAGGATTGATGCTTGCATTGTTAAGAGCATTTGTCATACATCTGGCTGCACCTTCACCCCCTTTAGAAGGCAAGGTCATATGATAAGCATCACCACTCATGCCATAGCCTGATACCTCAGCGTATATATTAGCACCCCGTGCTTTAGCGTGCTCAAATTCTTCTAGCACCACAACACCCGAACCGTCACCCAAAACAAAACCATCGCGGTCTTTATCCCATGGGCGTGAAGCTGTTTGTGGGGAGTCATTACGAGTGGAAAGTGCGCGCGCGGCAGCAAACCCACCCAAGCCACAATTTGTAGTCGACATCTCAGCACCACCTGCAACCATCACATCAGCGTCACCATATTCAATCAAACGGGCAGCATCACCAATATTGTGTGTACCTGTGGTACAGGCAGTTACAATGGCAAAATTAGGCCCTTTCATGCCGTATTTAATTGACAAATTACCTGAAACCATATTAATAATAGAAGAGGGTACAAAGAAAGGAGAGATGCGTTTAGCGCCTTTTTCTCTAAAAATGTCTGCGGTTTTTTCAATGGTACCAAGCCCACCGATACCAGCACCGATGGCCACGCCAATGCGCTGTGCATTTTGATCAGTAACCTCAATACCTGAATCTTCAATGGCTTGAATACCAGCGGCCATGCCATAATGGATAAAAACATCCATTTTTTTAGCCTCTTTAGGGCTGATAT
>CAZYIW010000004.1:22498-47760 GCA_964647705.1 uncultured Piscirickettsiaceae bacterium | reverse complement strand
GCCATGCCATAATGGATAAAAACATCCATTTTTTTAGCCTCTTTAGGGCTGATATAGTCTTTGATATCAAAATCTTTAACTGAACCGCCAAAGGTGACTGATTGCCCCTCGGTGTCTAGGTTGGTTAAAGTGGCGATACCAGATTTTCCAGCAAGGATATTATCCCAAGACTGTTTAACATTTAAACCAACAGGGCAAACCATGCCCAAACCCGTGATAACGACTCTTTTTTTGCTCATGATCAAAGATAATTAAAAAAGGCGCTGAATCCTTGAAAACAGCGCCTTAATTGTTTTGTTAAACAAGGTGGAAATTACAAATTGTTGTTAACGTAGTCAATAGCTTGTTGAACGGTTGTAATATTTTCAGCTTCATCATCTGGAATTTCACAATCAAACTCTTCTTCAAGAGACATTACCAATTCCACAGTATCCAGAGAGTCTGCACCTAAATCATCAATAAAAGAAGCGTTATTGTCAATATCACCACTGACATCTAATTGCTCAGCCACGACTGACTTCACTCTTTCCTCAATACTACTCATTTGTTATTTCCTTGCTAGTTAAAAAAATTATCATTTTATCTTTAAAAAGTGCCTATGCAAGTGGTTTTTTTAAAAAAAATTCATCAAGATTGATATCGCGTTGGATCGGCAATATTGGCTTTTTCAAAACCCATTTTTCGATATGTACAGGCATCACAAACACCGCAGGCTTCGCCTTTATCATTAGCCTGATAACAACTTGTGGTTAGGGCATAATCAATGCCTAACGATAGGCCTTTTTCAATAATTTGTGATTTTTTAAGCGATATCAGTGGCGTGTTAATTTTGAGTGATTTTCCCTCCACACCTTGTTTGGTGGCTAAATTGGCCATTTTTTCATAAGCTTTAATATATTCTGGGCGACAATCTGGGTAACCTGAATAATCCAGTGCATTGACACCGATAAAGATATTTTGCGCATCTAAAACCTCAGCCCAAGCCAAAGCGAGGGATAAAAACACCGTATTTCTTGCAGGCACGTAGGTGATGGGTATCTCATCAGAGCCTGTAAAAGTTGGCACGTCAATTTTTTCATCAGTCAAGGCGGATCCACCAATATCTGAGAGTGAAATACGCATAATCCGATGTTCAATTACCCCAAACTGTTTGGCAATTTTTTCGGCTGAATCAAGTTCAGCGTTTTGCTTTTGTCCATAATCAAAGCTTAGGGCGTAACAATCAAATCCTTGTGATTTAGCGATGGCCAGCGTGGTGGTGGAATCGAGCCCACCAGAAAGCAGCACAATCGCTTTAGACATTAGCCAGATTGCCTTTTTGTTCTAGCCAGCTTTTGCGATCTGGCGCACGCTTTTTACTCAACAGCATGTCCATGGTTTGTGTGGTTTGGAGTGGATTGTCTAAAGTGAGTTGCACCAATCGACGCGTATCTGGGTGCATTGTGGTTTCTCGAAGTTGAGAAGGGTTCATCTCACCCAAACCTTTGAAACGTTGCACTTGGATTTTGATGCGCTTATTTTCTTTTTGAATTTTGTCAATGGTTGCATCACGCTCTGCATCATCCAGCGCATAAAATACTTGTTTGCCAGCATCTATTCGATAAAGGGGTGGCATGGCAACAAAGACATGACCCGCCTTAACCAGTTTTGGGAAGTGCTTAACAAAAAGGGCACAAATCAATGTTGCAATGTGTGCACCATCTGAGTCAGCATCAGCCAAGATACATATCTTGCCATATCTAAGGCCTGTTAGATCTTCGTTATCAGGTTCTAAGCCAATAGCAACACTAATGTCATGTATCTCATTAGAAGCCAGCACTTGTTCTGAATCTACCTCCCAGGTGTTTAAAATTTTTCCTCGAAGTGGCAAAATGGCTTGGTATTCTTTATCTCTGGCTTGTTTGGCAGAACCACCGGCAGAATCACCTTCAACCAAAAAAACCTCAGCCTGATCTAAATCACTACTGGTGCAATCGGAGAGCTTGCCAGGTAGGGCAGGGCCACTGACGACTTTTTTTCGCACCACTTTTTTGGTGGTTTTGAGTCGAGACTGAGCATTGAGAATGGCCAATTCGGCAATTTTCTCCGCCTCATTAGTGTGTTGGTTAAGCCACAAACTAAAAGCATCTTTAGTCGTGTTAGAAACAAAACTTGCAGATTCTCTGGAAGAGAGTCTTTCTTTTGTTTGGCCTGAGAATTGTGGATCAAGCATTTTAATAGACAAAACATAGGCGATTTTTTGCCACACATCGTCTGGTGTGAGCTTAATATTTTTAGGAATCAGATTTCTAAATTCACAAAATTCTTTTAAAGCTTCAGTCAGTCCTGAACGCAGACCATTAACATGGGTACCACCACCAATAGTGGGAATTAAGTTTACATAGCTTTCAACCACCATATTAGAGGCGTTTTCTGTCCAAGTGAGTGCAGCATGTAGCTCTTGTTCGCTAGATTTAAAATTAATTACAAACGGTGCGCTAGGAATACATTCCAAACCGTTTAGTGCGGTTGAAAGATAGTCTTTTAAGCCTTCTTCATAGAGCCATTTGTCTTTTGTATCATCAGCTTCGTTATAAAAATTAATCTCTAATCCGGGGCATAGAACCGCTTTGGATCTTAGATTGTGTCTGAGTTTGCTAACAGAGAATTTAACTGTGTCAAAGAATTGTGGGTCGGGGACAAAACGCAGTAGTGTGCCTGTGTTGCGCTTACCAACGCTATCAATTTGTTCTAAATCTGTCTTTTTAGCGCCATTGGCAAAAGACATAAAAAATTTCTTACCATCGCGTTTAATCCAAATCTCAACTGTACTTGACAGCGCATTAACCACTGAAACACCCACACCATGGAGTCCACCAGAGAATTGATAAGAATCGTTGGAAAATTTACCACCAGCATGGAGCTTAGAAAGGATAACTTCAACACCAGGTTTGCCTTCTTTAGGGTGAATATCAACCGGCATGCCTCGACCATTATCTTCAACCGACAAAGAACCGTCTTTGTATAAAACCACGTCGATTTTTGAGCCAAAGCCAGCCACCGCTTCGTCAACACTATTGTCGATCACTTCTTGAGCTAGGTGGTTAGGCCTTTCGGTTTCAGTATACATACCGGGGCGTTTACGCACCGGCTCTAAACCTGTTAATACCTCAATGGAAGAGGCGTCATAACTACTCATTAAATAAAGCCCAAGAATTCATTTTGCAAAATATCATACCAAAAAAAAGCCCCGTAAAAACGGAGCTTTTTTATTTACTGAGCTTATAAGGTTTTTTTCTTTCTATGAAGCGGTTTTTAAAATTTAACCAAGGTATTTAAATAAATCAAATAACCCAAGTAAACTTAAACAACAGCGCCGTTTTAAAAAAACCGGCGACGAATCTACATCATACCGCCCATACCGCCCATATCTGGCGCTGCAGGTGCAGCAGATTCATCCTGAGGGATATCGGTAATCATAGCCTCAGTTGTAATCATCAGAGCCGAAATACTTGCAGCGTGTTGCAATGCTGCACGGGTGACTTTGGTTGGATCCAAAATACCCATTTTAAGCATGTCGCCATATTCTTCTGTGCCCGCGTTATAACCAAAGTTGCCTTTACCACCAGCAACCTCATTTAAAACAACCGATGCTTCGTTACCACCGTTAGTGACAATTTGACGAAGTGGCGCTTCCATAGCGCGTTTAGTGATCGCAATACCAACATCTTGATCGTCGTTATCGCCTTTTAGTTTTTTCATCTCATTGATTGCACGAATCAATGCAACACCACCGCCAGGGACAACACCTTCCTCAACTGCCGCGCGTGTGGCGTGAAGTGCATCATCAACGCGATCTTTTTTCTCTTTCATTTCAACTTCTGTGGCTGCACCCACTTTGATGACTGCAACACCGCCAGAGAGTTTGGCCAAACGCTCTGAGAGTTTTTCTTTGTCATATTCAGAAGTTGTTGTTTCAATTTGTGATCGGATTTGCGCCACGCGACCATCAATGGCTTCTTTGGTGCCAGCACCATCCACAACAACTGTGTTTTCTTTGCCTACTTCAATACGCTTAGCATTACCTAGAATTTCTTCAGTTACACCTTCAAGAGACAGGCCAACTTCTTCAGAAACCACAGTACCACCAGTTAAAACAGCAATATCTGCGAGCATGGCTTTTCTACGGTCACCAAAACCTGGTGCTTTTACTGCAGCAACTTTGACAACACCACGCATGTTATTTACAACCAATGTTGCTAAAGCTTCACCTTCAATGTCTTCGGCAATAATCAAAAGCGGTCTGCCACCTTTTTGTGCCAATTCGAGTGTTGGTAGAAGGTCTCTAATGTTGGTAATCTTAGCATCATGTAGAAGAATGTATGGCGCTTCTAAATCAGCAGTCATAGCATCTTGATTGTTAACAAAATAAGGTGACAAATAACCACGATCAAATTGCATGCCCTCAACCACGTCTAGTTCATTTTCTAAACCTGAACCTTCTTCAACAGTGATCACACCTTCTTTACCAACAGTATCCATGGCCTTTGCGATAATATCGCCGACGGATGAATCTGAATTAGCAGAAATCGTACCTACTTGAGCAATTGAAGTTGAATCATCACAAGGTTGAGAGAGTTTTTGTAGCGCTTTTACTGCAGCGGTTGTGGCTTTATCAATACCGCGTTTAAGATCCATTGGATTCATGCCTGCAGCAACTGATCGTACGCCTTCAACCACAAGCGCTTGCGCTAAGACAGTTGCGGTTGTCGTACCATCACCTGCAATATCGTTGGTTTTAGAAGCAACTTCTTTAACCATTTGTGCGCCCATGTTTTCGAATTTGCCTTCAAGTTCAATTTCTTGAGCAACCGATACGCCGTCTTTGGTGATATTTGGCGCACCAAAAGACTTATCTAATACAACATTTCTTCCTTTTGGACCTAGGGTAACTTTTACCGCGTCTGCTAGGGTGTTGACACCATCTAGCATTAAATTTCTGGCTTCAGAGCCAAACTTTACATCTTTTGCTGACATTTTTTAATCTCCTTACTCAATAACTGCAACAATATCACTTTCGCTCATGACCAAAAGTGTTTCGCCGTCTACTTTAACTTCTGTTCCTGCATATTGACCAAATAAAACCTGATCTCCAACATTAACATCTAATGCAACAACCTCTCCGTTGTCGTTTTTTTTGCCATTGCCTGCTGCAATAATCTCACCTCTTAGAGGCTTTTCTGTTGCTGAATCTGGGATGATTAAGCCACTGGCTGTTGTTTTTTCTTCTTCTGTTCTACGAACAATCACACGATCGTGAAGAGGACGAATATTCATTCTTTGCTCCTGTTTATATTGTTAATTAATTTTTTAAAGCAATTGCTTTAGATGGGATAGGTTAGGGCGTTATTGATCCAACTTACCTTTTAGCTTTTGCATCGCTTTTTTCTCAAGCTGACGTACCCTTTCTGCAGAAACGCCATACTTGTCTGCTAAAGTATGTAGGGTCACTTTTTCTTCTTTCAAGTATCTCGATTGCAAAATATCTAAACTTCTTTCATCGAGTGATGCTAGGGCTTGATAAAGTTGTTGTTGCTTGTTTTTTTGTGTGTCATCACTGAGCAAAAGTTGCTCGGGAGTTTGCGAAGTAGCATCGGTTAGATATTGTTCAGGTGCATATTGATTGTCATCGTCGTCATCTGTATTTAGATTAAAAGCCACATCGTTAAATTGCAAGCGGGATTCCATCTCTAAAACATCTTGACGTCGTACACCTAAATCATTGGCAATGATATCGGCTTGATCGTTTGTTAGTGAGTTGTAGATATGGGCTTTGGCTTGTTTAAGCTTAAAGAAGAGTTTTCGTTGTGCTTTGGTGGTTGCAACCTTAACTATCTTCCAATTTTTAAAGATAAACTCATGAATCTCAGCGCGAATCCAATACACAGCAAAAGAAGCCAAACGCACTTTTTTATGAGGATTGAACTTTTTAACAGCTTTCATCAGTCCAATCGTGCCTTCTTGAATCAGATCTGCTTGTTCTAGGCCATAACCTTTATAACCGTGGGCGATGAAAGCCACAAAACGCATATGTGACAAAACCAACTTTCTTGCAGCTGAGAGGTCGTGATCTTCGTAGAGTTTAATGGCCAATTCATACTCTTCTTCTTGAGAAAGAATCGGTGGGTATTTTTGTAGCTCAAGCGCTTTTGTATTTTGCGCTATGGGTAGGGCTAATTCACTCATAAAACCGGCAACAAACAAATATTAGTAAATGTAAATATTATACTTAAATTATAAATGATATCAATTTTTATGTTAAATCAATTGTTTAAGTAATTTTTGATGTCGATTGGATTGATTATTCAAACGCATCCTTTGAGAGATGACAATGGCTTTTATTTGCTCTAGAGCTTTTTCAAAGTCATCATTAATTACCAGATAATCAAATTCATTATAGTGCTGCATCTCGCTTACTGCATCTTGCATGCGCCTGTTAATGATGGCTTCATTATCCTGTGCGCGGTTAGTGAGTCGATCTCTTAGAGCATTTTTACTGGGTGGAAGGATAAAAATACTCAACGCTTCAGGTATGTGTTTTTTAACCTGTCTGGCACCTTGCCAATCAATTTCTAAAACGACATCTATACCGTCACTCAATTGTTGTTGAACAGTTTGTTTTGCAGTGCCGTAATAGTTATCAAAAACTTTTGCAAATTCTAAAAAATTGGCATTATTTTTAATCTCATTAAATTCATTTTGATTGACAAAAAAGTAGTTTTTGCCATCCACTTCACCTTTTCTAGGGGCTCTTGTGGTGTGCGAGACAGAGACCTTAATATTATCCAGTTTTTCGCACAGGGCCTTAACTAGGGAAGTTTTCCCACAACCAGAAGGGGCGGCAATAACAAATAAGTTAGCCATTAGTTTTTGGGTGTGTATCCTTTAATTTCATCCACTTCATCTTGAGTAAAAAGAAATTTTTCCATCTGTTCTTTCAAATAACTTTGAGCTTTTTCATCTAGCATGTTTAGATTGTTTTCATTAATCAGCATGGTTTGATAATCCAACCACATTTGCCAAGCCTGTTTAGAGATAGAGTTTAAAATCTTCTTACCCAGCTCTCCTGGGTAGGGTGCTCGCTCTAACGCTTCTAACTCTTGATTTAATTTTGCACAATGTATTGTATTGCTCATTTGCTTAATCTTACTCCTAAAATCTGTAATATTAAAAAATAAATGCCAGCTGAGAGTGCAATCGTTAGAGACAGTTGATAAACTCTAAACCAAACATCACCCTGCAGATAGCTTTGGGTATTTTCAACAAAAAATAAAATAAAAGCAACCATAATTAAACTTGCCAGCATAACTTTTATTAACACACGCATTAAATTCGCTGGAAAATGATAAATATTTTGCTTGACAAGGTAATAATACAAAAGTCCGGCGTTGATAACCGCAGAGATAGAAGTGGCAATCGCCAAGCCTACATGTGAATAAAAATAGGCCAAAATTGCATTAAGGATAACATTGGATAGCATTGCAACCACACCCACTTTCACGGGTGTTTTGGTATCCCCTCTCGAGAGGAATACAGGCGCCAATATCTTAACCAAAATAAAGGCCATGAGTCCAGATCCATAAGCGATCAAGCTCAGTGAAGCTTGATAGGCATCATTTGCACTAAATGCGTCATAGTGGAATAAAGTAATCATCAGTGGTTCAGCCAAAAACAACAAACCAAAACAAGCAGGTGCACCTAAGATTAAACCCAACTTTAAAGCATGATTAATGGTTTGAGTAAATTTTTCGCTGTCTTGATTGGCAAAATGATTACTGAGTTTGGCCAGTGCCACTGTGGCAAGCGCGATACCAATCAGTGCTAATGGCAATTCAAGCAGGCGATCTGAATAGTAAAGCCAGGTGATGGATCCACTGATTAACAACGAAGCAATCATTGTGTCAATGAGCAAATTGATCTGTGAAACCGACACACCGAAAAGGGCAGGTAACATGCGTTTTTTTAAAGTTTTGATGGCAGGATGGCTACCCTTTACAGGTTTTGGTATTTTTTTAATTTTGATTAAAAATGGTATTTGAAACAACAATTGTACAATGCCACCGATTAATACCCCCCAAGCCAAAGCCATAATTGGTGTTTCAAGATACTCAGAGAGGTAAATGGCTGAGAGAATAATCGATACGTTGAGTAACACCGGGGTAAAAGCAGGTACTGCGAATTTATCATAAGTATTTAGAATACTGCCTGAAAATGCGGTTAATGAAATTAACAATAAGTAAGGAAAAGTAATCATTAACATATCTGAAGTCAAATTGAATTTGGTTGGATCGGCATCGAAATAAAAACCCCAGGCGAAGGTAAAAACTACCAAGGGTGCAGCGACAACGGCTATTAGTGTAATCACAACCAAAACACTGAGTAGTTTGGTGCCTATGTGATTGATAGTGTCTTGTACTTTTTGCTCATCTCCAGTGGATTTTGCACTGGCAAGAATTGGAATAAAAGCTTGAGAAAAAGCACCTTCGGCAAACAATCTTCTGAAAAAATTAGGAATTCTAAAGGCCACTAAAAAGGCATCAGTTAAGCCACTAACACCAAATAGCTTGGCAATAAAAATATCTCTTATAAGCCCCAAGATTCGGGACAAGAAAGTCATTAAAGTAACAACACTACTGGACTTAAGGAAAGACTTTTCCATCAGTCAGGAATCATTCCTCTCCTGGGCCACGCATAATGCCAACCTTTGAGCTTCGAATACATTTGATAAATTGCATTACTTCTGGGCTATCGAGTTCAGTTTTTTCTAAATCTTTGAGTGAGTGATCTAATAGTCGACCTTGAGATTCACGATAAACCACTTTAAATGCACGTTTTACTGAAGCAATAGAGCTAGAGCTAAAGCCGCGTCGTTTCATGCCCTCAGAATTAATACTTCTAACGCGTGTTGGTGTGCCCGATGCAACCATGTATGCGGGTATGTCTTTGTTAACGTGACAACCCATGCCGATATAGGTATGCATGCCAATCATACAAAATTGCTTAACCAAGGTAAAGCCACCAAGTATGGCCCAGTTATGAATTCTAACATGCCCAGCTAATGAAGCATTATTAGACATGATGATATGATCACCTAATTGACAATCGTGTGCAATGTGCACATAAGCCATCAGCATATTGTTAGAACCAACGCGAGTAATAGACTTTTCCTTTTCTGTACCACGGTTGATGGTACAAAATTCACGAATCAGATTATCATCTCCGATGACTAAATTTGATTCTTGACCTTGTTCATAAGTAATGTCTTGTGGATCGCCACCAATTGATGCAAATGAATAAATATGGTTATTTCTGCCAATTTTAGTTGGGCCTTCAATGACAGCATGAGATTCAACTATAGTACCTGCTCCAATTTCAACATTGGCACCGATAATGGCATAGGCACAAATTTCTGCATCTTTGTGAACTTTAGCACTTGGATGAACAACAGCAGTTGAATCTATAGCCACAATAATCTCCTCAATTTTTTTATGTTTATTCTGCCGCTTTTTGGGTACACATAAGCTCTGCTGTGGTGACTACTTTGCCATCAACAGAAGCCTCACATTTAAATTTCCACATACCACGCTTAACGGTCATGACTTCGACCGATAAACGCAGTTGATCACCCGGTTCAACGGTACGCTTAAACCTTACCTTATCAACACCAACCAACATGTAGATTTGACCATTTTTCGGACGACCAACTTCAGATTTAAATGCCAAAATTCCAGTAGCCTGAGCCAATGCTTCAACAATTAATACGCCAGGCATTATTGGTTGCGCAGGAAAATGACCAGTAAATTGAGGCTCGTTAAAAGTAACATTTTTTATTGCCACTAATGATTGACCCTCTTCTAGCTCTAGCACACGATCAATGAGCAAGAAAGGGTAGCGATGAGGTAGGTAATTTTTAACCTCGTTGATATTCATTTCCATTGATTATTTTCCTTTCAAATGTTTAAGTTTGATCCCTAAATATTTGGCAATTTTATCAAGTTTTGTCAGCCATAAGCCGACATTCTGCCATTGTTTATGCATCATTAGTGGCACAAAACCTGTGTATACGCCAGAAGAGCTTATGTCTTTATCAACTGTGCTTTTGGCATTAATAATCACATCGTCACAGATGTTTAAATGGCCAACAATACCTACCATACCTCCAATCATACAGCGTTTACCAATGGTGGTTGAGCCAGCAATTCCCGTGTTTGCTGCAATGGCTGTATCGGCTCCAATTGAAACATTATGCGCAATGTGCACCAAATTATCAATACGAACACCATTGGCTATTTTTGTGTCTTCGAGTGTGCCTTTGTCGATACAAGTATTGGCACCAATGGTGACATTATCACCAATCACCACACCACCCAAATGCGCGATACTATGCCATTTTTTGTGCTCATCCCTTGCATTACCAAAACCTTCTGAGCCAATAATTGCTCCTGATGAAATTACAGTATTTTTGCCAATCACGCAACCGCTTAAAATGGTGACATTGGGATGCAGAAATACACCTTCTTCTAAAACAACCGAATCTTGGATAATTGAATTGGCGCCAATGGTGCAATTCTTACCAATCTTGGCTTTTTTGCTGATTGTGCAGTTGGGGCCAATATCAATACCAACAATATCCATATCTTTTTGAGAAAGATTATTATCTGATGTATCTTGAGTCGTCTTAAAGTAGTGTGAAATTTTTGCAAATGAAAGATAAACATCATCAACAATAAGTGCATTACCTGAGTAATCTTTAGCCAGTTTTGCAGTAATTATGACAGCACCAGCAGAAGAATCACGAAGCTGTTGTTTATATTTGTTGTCTGTAATGTAGCTCAGTTGGTTTAATTTGGCGTTTTCAATAGGTGCAATGCCATCAATGACCGCCGACTCATCACCGACGAGCTCGGCATTAATAAAATCAGCAATTTCCCCCAGTGTATACATTAGTTAAATTTTTCTCTGAGTGCTTGAGCAACCAATTCGGTTATATTAACCTTTTTACTGGCGTAAGCAACTTCTTGATACAAGATAAGATCAAATGCTTGCTTGGTTGCGATCTCTTTGATGGTTTGATTAATCAGATCTTGAATCTTTGTTAACTCTTGTTCATTTGTTAACTTGAGTTGTTGTTGAAGGTTTGTTGCTTGTTGCTTGAGTTGTCGTTCAGTTTGTGCAATTTGTTGAATTGATAATTGAGCATTGTCTTTTGACAATTGGTCTTTATTTGCATTATATTTTTCAACCATGGCCTCGAGTTTTGACTGGAGTGCCAACAATGCATCCTCTTGCGGTTTGAATGCTTTAATGACTCTTTGATTGGCTTCGATAAACTGTGGAGAGCTGGTAATTAAATGATCAATATTGATATAGCCGATTTTTAGTGCATTGGCAAAGACACCAATCGAGAAAAAAGTAGTGAGAAAAAATACAAGATATTTCATCAATTAGTGGTTAGAAACTCGTGCCTAGCGTAAATTCAACAGTTTTGGTTTGATCGCCTGATTTTTTCACCAAAGGTTTGGCTGCATAAATACCCAGTGGACCGACCGGAGTTAACCAAGAGAAAGCCACACCAGTAGACATGCGCACACTGTCTATGTCAAAACTAGATGCCTTTTCTTCAATGCTACCTGCGTCAATAAAAGCGCTCATGCGCATATTGTCACTGTCTTTGATAAATTTCATGGGCGAGATAACTGCAGTGCCTGCAAGCAGTGACAATTCACCACCCTTGGCTTTGCCATCGTTATAAGTAGCACCCAGTGAGTTAAAGTCAAAGCCCCTAACTGAAGAGGAACCACCACCAAAATAGCGTTTAAAGAAAGGCAATTCTTTGTCACCATAGCCTTGAGCCAAACCCAAATTACCTTTAATAGTCCATGTTAGGTCATTGCCCATTGGATAATAACTTTTGTGTGAAGCGTCAAGCTTGTAATAACGAAAATCAGCAATTGGCAGTGCCAAATCAAAGCTCAGACGGTTTTTACTACCTTCTGTTGGATAGTTAAAATTGTTTAAACTGTTGTTAGACCAATTAAGATTGGCCTTAACTTCTGTTTTATCGTTGCTGGCACATTGTGCTTGTTCGTGATTGGCATCAGCAAAAGTTGTGCCACAGGTAATGTCACGACTAGAAGCGCGAATTTCAGTTCCAATGCGCGTGTTTTCACTAATTGGAATACCATAACCCAGATTAAAACCATTCTCATCAATTTTGTATGAAGACACATCCAATTCAGCACCATCAATAGATTTGGAAAAAATACCGTAACTGATGGAATGTTTATCTTCAGTAAAGTAGGGGTCAGAAAAATAAAAACTTATCTCTTGCACCGCTTCAGAATTAGAAAGAGCAGCATTGAATGTATTACCTGTGCCAAGGAAATTTGTCTCCTTAATGCCCATATTAAAGGCAGCACCAGTGCTGTTTGAGTGAGAAAGGCCAATTGAAAAAGTACCGGTTTTGGTTTCTTCCACACTAAAGTGCAAATTGATTTTATCAGGCATATCTTTGACTTTAGAAACTTCCATATTGACATCAGAGAAAAAGCCCAAACGTTTGATTTTTTTAATCGATTCGTCTAATTCGGTGTTGGAATAAAGACCGCCTTCGGCAATACCAATTTCTCGGCGAATAACTTCATCTTGCGTTCGTGTATTGCCAACAATGGTGATACGATTGATATAGACTTTCTTGTTCAGATCAATGTTGATACTAAGATTAATTAGATGGTTTTTCTTGTCTTCACTGGTAATTGGATCAACTTGCACAAAAGCATAGCCTTGATCGGCAAAAACATCGGTAATCGCTTGAATGCTTTCAATCACTTTTTTGCGTTCAAACACATCACCCGTGGAAATGGTAAGTAAGTTATTTAAATCATCAATGGATTGATTAAGCAAATCACCACTAAACTGTATTGCACCGATTTTGTATTCAGAGCCTTCCTCAATCTCGATATTAATATCAATGTTTTGTTTATCTTCAGAAAGCTGTGTATCAATTTTTTTTACTTTAAAGTCCAAATAGCCGTCGTTAATATATAACGATTTAACAGCTTCGACACCCGCATCGAGTGCCACTTTGGAAAAATGATCTTTTTCAGTAAAATAGTTAATGATAAAGAAATCGGCCTCGCCAATTTCAAACAGATCCAATAGATCATCAACATCTTTAACTTTAGCACCTGTAATGTTCATCGAACTGATTCTGGCCACATCACCTTCATCTATATCAAGCTCAATGCCAACACGATTTTGTTGATCAACTTTAACAGTTTGGCTAATGTTAACTCCGTAATAACCCTTAGAAATATAAGACGCTTTCAGCTGCTTAACCAGTTTTTCTAATTGTCTTTTGTTAAAGATCTTTCCTTGGGATAAATCCATACTTTTGAGTATTTGCTCTAATGATTCTTCGTTGATAACTTTGTCAGAGTAATTGAGCACATCAACATATTTAATGTGTGGATTTTCAGTGATATTAATTTTTAAAACTTGATTGTTCTCAGAGACCTCAATGTCTTTGAAAAATTGTGTTTTATACAAGGCACGAATAACTTGAGAGGAAGTGCGATTGGTATATTCATCACCAACCTCAACAGGTAGATAGCTCAGTACTGTGCCTCTTGAGATGGCATTAAGTCCAATTATTTCAATGCTTTTAATTGGTGCCGCTGACGCGCTAATTGGAGTCAAAATGCTAAAAAGCAAAGCAATATAGAGCAGTGTTTTTTTCATCCTTGTTGGTCCATAAAATTTAGGATAGGTCATTATACATTGCAATACCTGTTAACAACAAGATAAGCATCAGTCCAATTTTTAAGAAAATTTGTTGCGTGTTTTGATTAATTGGAGAGCCTTTGATTATTTCAATAAAATAGAACAATAGGTGACCACCATCGAGCACAGGAATCGGCAATAGGTTGATAAGCCCAAGTCCGATACTAATCAACGCCAAAAACGACAAAAAAGCCACTAAACCCATGGTTGCAGTCTTTCCTGCGTAGTTGGCAATACTAATTGGCCCGCTGATTTGCTCAACCGAAGCCTCACCTAAGAGCATTTTTTTAATCATGACTAGATTCAAAGCGCTCAGTTGCCAAACCTTTTGATTAGCAGTATAAAACGCATCAAAAAAATCTTTTTTAACCATTACTTGCCAGTCATCTAAAAAGTTATCTGGCACAAAGACACTAACACCAGCCTTAACAGAACCATTAATTTCTTTGGGTGTTAACTCCAACATATGAGTTTTTTCATTGCGCTTAATCAACACTGGAATGCTAACTCCATTGCTATTTTTGATAACCCCTACAAAATCAGACCAATTATGGATCTGGATTTCATTGGCTTTTAAGATTCTATCTCCAGATAAAATGCCAGCGATGTCGGCTGCAGAGCCTTCAACAACCGAATCTATAACAGCCTCTAGCTCAGGCATGGCAAAGCGAAAACCTAAATATTTCTCTAGCCCCTGATTGGGGTTTTGAAGAAAATCATCAGTTGTTAGAAATGTCAGTGTTTTAAAATCATTATTCTTTGACAACACCTCTACTTGTTGCTCGTGTTGTGTGCTTGAGGCAATAAAATTTGCGCTAAATTCACCAATGGTTGGTGTTTGTTGATTATTAATACTCAGCAGCTGATCCCCAGCAGTGAGACCAGCTTGTTGGGCAATAGAATTTGGTTCAACAGATTCGATAATAGGCTTAATGCCTGTGGTGCCGATGACAAAAATTAAGGTATAGGCAAAAATGGCAAAGAGAAAATTAGCAAGTGGCCCAGCAACAACAATGGCAATTCGTTTATACACACTTTGACGGTTAAAGGCTCGATGCTTTTCTGATTCGTCAACCTTAGTTTCATTTTCGTCCAGCATTTTGACAAATCCACCCAAGGGGAGGGCACAAATACTGTATTCGGTTTCACCTCTTTGCCAAGATTTAATCTTGGTGCCAAAGCCGATTGAAAATCTTAATACTTTAACGCCAAGCTTTTTGGCCACAATAAAATGGCCAAATTCATGCACACTTACCAACAAACCAATGGCAATGATAAATGCAATCACTGCAGTGATGAATTCCATCAGATTTGCGAGTGTTTATGACCGGCTTGTTTTAGTTTTTGTAAATATTGGGGCCATAATTTGTCATAGTTTGTGGCCAAATTATAAAGATGCGAAAATGAATAAATACCACTGTCATGACCATCACTAAAAAACAGAGTAATTGCATAATTTCCAGTGGGTTCAATACGAGTTATAGTGACGTTTTCTTTACCAACTTGCAATGTTTCTTGGCCGGGTCCATGGCCTTGGACCTCTGCAGACGGCGAATAAACACGCAGATATTCACTGGTCAATAGATAATCCACGCCATCAAATGTGATGGTTAGTCGAGTTTTTTCTTTATTGAGAATAATATTGCTGGGTGTTTGCATCGTTAGTTATTTGAGTTGAAAAATAATTGAGAATTTTATCAGAGTTAAAAACTTATTAACCTTGACGCTAAGAAGAGTTTGTATTTTTGTATAAAATAGCTTTATGCAAATTTCATTTACAAAAATGCAAGGGCTTGGCAACGACTTCATGGTGATTGATAACACCAATGGCCAACTAACGCTTAGTCCAGCGCAAATTAGACAATTGTCAAATCGACATTTTGGTGTTGGTTTTGACCAGCTACTTATGGTTGAAACTTCTAATTCGCAAAATGTTGATTTTCGTTATCTTATCTATAACGCAGACGGAAATGAAGTTGAGCAATGCGGTAATGGTGCACGCTGTTTTGCGCGTTTTGTCACAGAAAAAGGTCTCACTCAAAACAATCCAATCACTGTTGAAACCAAAGCTGGCTTAATGAGTCTTTTACTTGAAGAAAATCACCAGGTAAGGGTGGACATGGGTGAGCCAAATTTTGAACCCCAAGATATTCCTCTAGAAGTCACAACACGCAATGATTTTTATCAAATTGAAGATCATGAACTGGGTGCTTTATCCATTGGCAATCCTCATTGTGTGCTTATGGTGGATAACATTGATGATATTGATATTAAAGCCATCTCTGAGCGCATTCAACACAGTAGTTTGTTACCCAATCAAGCCAACATTGGTTTTATGCAAATTGTTAACTCAGGCGAGATTCGTCTGCGCGTTTATGAGCGAGGCGTGGGTGAAACACTCGCTTGTGGATCGGGCGCTTGTGCTGCAGTGATACACGGTGTTCAAACTGGTCATTTAGATAATTCAGTCTTGGTTCATCTGCCTGGTGGAGATGCTGTGGTGGAGTATGCCAAAGGCCAACATGTATATCTCTTAGGTCCCGCAGAATTTGTATTTGAAGGTATTGTGCAGATTTAACAACCCACCTTAAAAAGGCGCCTTTCTTCAAACATAAAGGCACTTAGTGCTCCACCCCAAATACACCCGCTGTCTAATGGGTAAATGTGTGCTTTTTCCACACCAGATAAAGTCGACCAGTGGCCAAAAAATATATCGGTTGACTTAAGCTCTCTGTTCTTATGCAAAAACCAAGCCTTAAAACCCTTTGGTGCAGTATCATAATTGAGCTTATGCGCAAACTCTAAAGTGTCATCTGCGCTACAAAAGCGCATACGAAGAAGTGCGTTAACGGTATAACGACAAGCGTCATCCTCAATCAGTTCTGGGGACCAGGTTCTGGGTTGGTTGTGATACATGTTGGTAATAAATTGACCCGCATTTTCAGATTGCAGACGTGTTTGTACCGCAAGAGATTGTTGACTCAACAGCTCAACCCCCCAGCTTGGCGGCACACCAGCATGGACCAAAACAGCGCCTTGATGCACCAGTGAGAGAGGCTGTTGAAGCAAAAAATCAATCAGAGGAAACTTGTCATTGGCAGACAAAATATCACCAAAAGTGTCTTTTTTATTGGCTTTTTTGTCGGTGAGTGCACAGGCCAATAGATGAAAGTCATGATTGCCAAGTATCATTTTGGCATTCTCGCCCAAATCTTTAATCAGTCGCAATGTCTGTAAAGATTTATTGCCTCGGTTAACCACATCACCTAAAAAAAATAAACGATCCTTGTCTGTTTTAAAGTTGATTTTTTTTATTAAAGATATCAGAGCATCGTAGCAACCCTGCACGTCACCAATAATATAATCACTCATTAATGGAGTGTATAAGGCTCAGAAAGGACAAATTCAGGAATCACTGCATCAAAGCGCTCCCCATTATCATTAATCATTCCATAGCTGCCTTTCATGGTCCCTGTCAGAGTTTGAATAATAGCCCCAGAAGAGTATTGAAAACTCTCACCAGGAGAAAGATAAGGTTGTTGACCAATCACACCTTCACCAACCACATTCTCTACTTTACCGTTTTCATCCACAATGTGCCATTGTCTTGTTCTAAGTTGTGCACCAATGTCGCCTTCGTTAGTAATAGTAATGGTATAAGCATAAGCAAATTGTTTGCTATCAGTGTCTGATTGATGGGGTAGATAAGTTACGTTAACTTCTACTTTGATGTTATTTTCCATGGTGTTTTATATAGTCATTATTTAAGGTAACAAAATCATCAATACTGAGTGTTTCTGCACGCTTTGACAAGTCAATGTCGGTTTGCTGTTGGTTTAGTATAGATTTTAAACAATTTCTCAGTGTTTTTCTTTTTTGTGAAAAAGCAGCTTTAACAATTTTAGCAAAGCTTTCCTTGTCATCTATCAAAGCTTTGGCGATTGGTTTTAGATAAACAATGGCAGAATCAACTTTGGGCATCGGGTAAAAAGATTCTGGTGGCACAATAAATACCATTTCGGTTTCAAAAAAAGCTTGCATCATCACACTTAAACGAGAATAGTCTTTGCTACCCGGTTGGGCAACTATGCGCTGAACCACCTCTTTTTGTAGCATGAAAGTCATGTCCTTGATTCTGTGTTTGGATTCAAGCAAATGAAAAAGAATGGGTGATGAGATGTTGTAAGGAAGGTTACCAACAACACGAAGTGGTTTGGGCAGTGTATTAAGGTTAAACTTCAACACATCGTTTTCATAAATATGAAGATCAGGGTTATTATAAGATTTAAGTAGCGATATTAAATCTTTATCAATCTCAACCACATGCAATTCCCCAGATTTTTTTAATAAAGGCAGGCTCATCGCACCCTTACCAGGGCCAATTTCAAGTATATGTTCCCCCACTTTAGGTGCAATTGTTGAGACAATGCGATCAATCACCACCTCATCGGTTAAAAAGTTTTGGCCAAAGCGTTTGCGTGGTTTATGCATGTTGCAGGGCTTTGGTCTTTTCTAAAGCAAATTCAAAACTTCCTAAACTAATATCACCAGTTCCAGCCAAATCAAGCGCGGTACCATGATCAACAGAGGTGCGAATAAAAGGCAGGCCGAGTGTAATATTAATAGCACGATTAAAACCCAGTGTTTTTAACACAGGCAAGCCTTGGTCATGATACATGCACAACACCACATCCACTTCATCCATATTTTTGGGTGTAAAGGCGGTATCGGCAGGCACACTACCGATAAGATTCAAGCCTTCACCCTGAAGCCTGTGAATCAAAGGATTGATAATTTCAATCTCTTCTGTGCCTAGATAGCCACCTTCACCAGCATGAGGATTTAAACCGCAAATCAATATACGAGGATTTTTTACCTTTTGAGCGACAAAGTGATGATGAATGATTCGTATTGTTTTTTCTAATGATTCAGTATTGATTGATTTTGAGACATCTGATAAGGGCAAGTGTGTGGAGGCAAGTGCAACATTAAGGCCCTTGGTTGCCAACATCATCACTGTTTTTTCTGTACCACTAATTTTTGCAAGATATTCAGTATGCCCAGTAAAATCATACCCAGCTTGGTTGATTGTGCTTTTTTGTATAGGGCCAGTAAAAAGCGCATGATTAGACTGTATGCAAGATTGTGCTGCCTGATTGAGCGTTTCTAAAATAAATTCAGCATTTTGTGGTTGAGGAACCCCAGCTTGAACTGATTTTTTAGCACTAATTGGATAGACGTATATTTCTTTTAAATTTTGCGTCTCGGGTGAGTCTGTTAATTTAATATTCAAATTGAGTTCTTTGGCTCGAGTTTTTAACAAATCAGGATCGGTAAAAACCACCAAATCTGTGCACAAATTTTCTTGTGCATGAATAAGCACTAAATCCAGACCAATGCCTGCTGGTTCACCGGGAGTATAAAGGACTGACATAAGCGCCTAAAAAATCAACAAAAAAAACTATATTACTAGGTCAATATATAACTGAAATTTTATATACTAGATAGCAGAATAATAAAACAAAAAAAACTATAAAAAACAATGAGTTATAAAAAAATAAAATGGGGCTATTTAGTATTTATTAAAATTAATAAACATGAGATATTTTAATCATATAAAATTCTTCTTTAAAGTTTAATTTTCATTCTTAAAAATAGGTTAAACATGAAAGCATCAACTCAGGCATTTTTTACCTCCATTTTACTCAGTATTTCTCTTTCTACTTCAGCACAGGTTCTGCAAAAAAATCCAGAGGGTTTTGACGCAGTATACAATATCCAAACTGTCAGTGGTATGTCCCTTGATAAACGTGCTATTTTAGGTGGCGTGGTCATCTCTTCTTCAGAAGTCAGTTTGAATGCTCAAGTATCTGGTGATGTTTTGAGTGTTGGTGGCAGAGAAGGTGATATGTTTAAAGAAAGTGCGGTTTTGGTTACCTTAGAGCAAGAATCCCTACAAGCACAACGAGATTCAGCTTTTGCCGAGATTGCCTCAGCCAATGAATCTTTAAGAAATGCCGGTGTGCAATATTCTCAATCGATAGTTTCACCTAACTCAAACTCCATGTTTGGTGGTATTCCTGGTATGTTTTCCATGTTTACTGATCCGATGCTAAAAATGTCAGGGCAGGGTAATCCAGAGTTTGACAAATTTGCTAACAGAACCTCACGTTACACCGATTACCAACAGGCTAAAAACCGCTTAAAGCAAGCAGAGAATAACCTAAAACAAATTGAAGACAGACTAAAAGATGCCAATGTTTCCGCACCTTTTGATGGAGTCATTATCTCTAAAAATGTTAATGAAGGCGATGTGGTGTCTCCAGGTCAAACACTGATTAAATTTGCCAACATTACCGATCTTCAAGTTGAAGTAAATGTACCTTCACGTTTGGTACGTAGTTTAAAAGTTGATAAAAAATATCGTATTAAACTTGATATTGCCAATATTGTGGTTAATGCTACTTTGTCTCAAATTTACCCAATTGCTGACGGTAACAAACATTCTGTTAAGGTTAAATTCGACCTGCCAGCCAATGTTCCAGTTCTGGCTGGTGCTTACGCTGAAGTTGAGATTTTCGAAACAGATTCTGGCAACTTAACAGCCATTGTTCCAGAGGCAGCTATTATGTGGCGCTCATCATTGCCTAGTGTATTTGTAATTAATCCTAATACCAATAAAACCGAGCTACGATTCATTC
This sequence comes from uncultured Piscirickettsiaceae bacterium, assembly GCA_964647705.1. Taxonomy (GTDB): domain Bacteria; phylum Pseudomonadota; class Gammaproteobacteria; order PS1; family Pseudothioglobaceae; genus CAZYIW01. Next base: position 27,238 of record CAZYIW010000004.1, on the reverse strand, counting down.
GTTTAGGCGAGCAAGTTGGTAGCGATAAAAAGAGTGTTTTATCTGGGTTAAAAATTGGTGAAAAAATTGTCACTAACCCCAATATCTTAATGGTTTCAGGAATGAGCATCTAACTATTAAATCATGGCAGACAAAAAAACCAGTAAGTCAAACACATTGAGTGAGTCTCAGGAAGAGCACGATTTAGGCATTGCAGGTAAGCTGACCAAAGCCTTTATCACCTCTCCACTTTCGATTATTATTTTCTTCGCCATGCTTGGCGCTGGCATCATTGGTCTGATTGCCACACCAAGGCAAGAAGATCCACAAATCTCAGTGCCAATGATTGATCTATTTGTGGAATATCCTGGTGCTTCTTCCGATGAAGTGGCCAATATTGTGGTCAAGCCGCTTGAGCGTTTAATGTCACAAATTCTTGGCGTCAAGCACGTCTATTCTGTCAGTGACAAGTCACAAGGCATCATTACTGTTGAGTTTGATGTGGGTCAAAAGATGAACGACTCAATCATTAAGGTTCGAGATAAGATGTTGGCCAATCTTGACTTTATGCCACCGGGTGCTAGAAAGCCACTGATTAAGCCCAAAGAGATTGACGACGTCCCGATTGTTACTTTAACACTTTGGTCAAAATCTCTAGATGATGGGCAGTTGCGTTCACTGGCTTTAGAATTACTTCAACAGCTAGAAAAAGTACAAGACACCAATAATGGTTTTGTGGTTGGTGGCCGTAAAGAAATTTTCCACGTTGACATCTACCCAGGTCGATTGGCTGGTTATAACGTATCTATCCAACAAATCTCAAATACCATTGGTTCAGCCAATGTCAGGGGCCATACTGGAAGCATAGAGCTCAATGGATACAATATGGAGGTCTACTCAGGCGACTTCTTTAACAAAGTTGAAGATATCGAAAATTTGGTGGTTACTGTCGTGAACGGCAAACCTGTATATGTACGTGATGTGGCAGATGTGTACTATGCACCTGAAGACACACATCAAATGGTTAATTACTACACAGGTAGAGCTTATGATGGCATGGAAAAAGCCACTGGTGAACAAGCCGTTACTGTGGCAGTGGCAAAAAAATACGGCACCAATGGTGTTAAGGTTGCTAACGATATTTTAGAAAAGGTAGAGGAGTTAAAGGGTCGATTAATTCCAGACAACGTTGAAGTTAGCGTCACCAGAAACTACGGTCAAACAGCCAAAGATAAAGTTAATGCACTGATTATCAAACTCTTTATTGCAACCGGTGCGGTAACCATTTTGGTGTGGTTTGCACTGGGGACAAGGCCGGCAATTGTGGTCACACTCGTGATTCCAGTAGTCTTATTAATGACTATTTTCTCTGCTTGGATCTTTGGCATGACTATCGATAGGGTGAGTCTATTCGCACTGATATTCTCTATTGGTATTTTGGTGGATGATGCCATCGTGGTCACTGAAAACATATACAGGCGTTGGCTTATTGATAACAAAATTACCATTAAAACAGCCATTGATGCGGTTCGTGAAGTAGGTAATCCAACTATTCTTGCTACTTTCACAGTGGTTGCAGCACTAGTACCAATGGCTGCGGTTAGAGGCATGATGGGTCCTTATATGGCGCCTATTCCAATCTTGGGATCAGTAGCAATGATGTTCTCACTGTTCGCAGCCTTTGTGTTTACACCATACTTCATTATGAAGATTGTTCCGCCTCTGGATGTATTGCATAAGATGCACGAGAAAGAGGAAAAAGAAGCCAAGAAACTGCATGCCTTTTTCCATGGTACGATTTCCAAACTCTACGATATAAAGGTTTTCGGCTGGAGCTTCTTACTTGGCCTTGTTGCTGCTTTTTTCCTGTCTATGTCAATGTTCTACACCACATCAGTGGCGGTGAAGATGTTGCCATTGGACAACAAATCTGAATTTGGTGTGGTGGTTGACATGCCAGATGGTACGGCTCTGGCAAACACCGGTTCCGTACTTCATCAAATGGCACAGGTATTACGTAACATCCCAGAAGTGGTGGCTATACAAAGCTATACTGGTACGGCCAAACCGTTCGATTTTAACGGCCTGGTTAGACACTATTATCTAAGACAAAACTCATCAGAAGGTGAATTGCAAATTCAATTAGCAAGCAAAGACGACCGCGACCGTTCTTCTCATGAGATTGCCCTAGAAGCAAGAGATTTGCTCAAGCAGATTGCAGCCGATGCCGGTGCCAATTATGCAGTGGTAGAGATGCCACCAGGTCCACCTGTGCTTCGTCCCGTGGTGGCTGAGGTTTATGGCCCTGATAAAACCACGCGACGTCAATTGGCCAATGACCTAACCGAATTGTTTAAAGAATCTGGCACCATGACAGATATCGATAACCTGATGCGCGATGAATATCCAGTGATTGATTTTGAAGTAAACACTGAAAAAGCTTCTCGTTTTGGTGTGAGTGTGCAGACCATTAAAGAAACCCTTGCCATGGCAATGAGTAGCTACAACATTGGCACTATTCGCTTGAAAAATGCACTAGAACCTTCAAGAATATGCATTCAAGTGCCATTGTCCAAACGTTCACAATTATCTTATCTAACTCAACTGCCTGTCTCGTCACAATACGGCGGCATGATTCCAATCTCAGAGCTTGGTTCATTTGCTTATAAAAAGCAAGACGATCTAATCTTCCACAAAGACTTGGCTGATGTGGAATATGTCTTAGGCGAACCAATTGGCCGTTTAAGTGCACCTATTTACGCTATGTTCGCTGTTGATGACTTACTGCTTAGATACCAAACTATCGATGGCGAACAACTACAAGGTGAATATCTAGGGCCACCTAAGAATCAAAACGTTCCAGGTTTTGAATGGGGTGGTGAGTGGACAGTGACTTACGAAACTTTCCGTGATATGGGTATGGCATTTGGTGTGGCCTTGGTGGTTATTTATATGCTTGTGGTTTGGCAATTTGGTAATTTCATTGTTCCAGCGGTTATTATGGCGCCTATTCCATTAACACTATTGGGCATTGTTCCAGGTCATTGGCTTTTGGGTGCGGAGTTTACCGCAACGTCAATGATTGGTTGGATTGCCTTAGCTGGAATCATTGTGCGTAACTCAATTCTATTGGTGGACTTTACCGTGCAAGAATACGCCAAAGGCGTGCCATTTTTCGATGCGGTGGTTAATTCATGTTCTTCAAGAACACGCCCAATTTTGATTACTGCCTTTGCTTTGGTGGGTGGCTCTAGTGTAATCTTGGCCGATCCAATCTTCCAAGGTATGGCAATTTCCTTGCTCTTTGGTGTCTTAATCTCAACGGTACTGACTTTGATTGTAATCCCTTTAGGCACATTATCAGCAGGTGAGGCTTCTTGTCGTAATATTGCAGTTAACATGGGCCTACTGCCAGGCGATGCTGATGAAGATGCGAAATACAACAAAGAAAAACCAGCCAAAAAATCACAAAAACAAGATAAGTCTGACAAACCAGCCAGAGATCCTAAAAAATGGATTCAAGCTGCGCTAAGAAAAAACAAAGAGAAAGATCAATCTGCTAAAGACGATAAACCGAAAAAAGACAGTAAAAAAGTCAATAGTAATGATCTGTTGAAAAAAGAAGATAAAAACGACGTCTGATTAATCAAAGCAAAACAGATGTTTTTCGTTTTCGCTTTAATCTCTAGATTAATTGTTTAGCTGATTTCTATACCCGATGCCTGCAAATCAGCATGGTATGAAGAGCGCACCATTGGCCCACTGGCTACCTGAGTAAAGCCCAGCTCTGTTGCGATGTCTTTATACGCTTCAAATTCACTCGGGGGCAGGTATTTTTCAACACTCAAATGATATTTACTGGGTTGTAGATATTGCCCTAAAGTCAGCATCTCCACATCGTGTGATCTTAAATCTTTTAAAACCTCAATAACTTGCTTGGGGGTTTCACCCACACCCAACATCAGTCCAGATTTAGTAACCACCTCAGGATGTTGCTTTTTAAATGCTTGCAAAAGCTTTAAAGAATGCGTGTAGTCAGCACCAGGTCGAACTTTTGGATACAGACTCGGTACTGTCTCAAGATTGTGATTAAACACATCAACAGGGCTAGATTTTAAAACCGATAAGGCTTTGTCCATCCTGCCTCTAAAATCTGGCGTTAATACCTCAATTTTAACTTGTGGAGTTAGCGCTCTAATTTTTTCAATGCAAGCCTTAAAATGCCCAGCACCGCCATCGCGTAAGTCATCTCGATCGACAGACGTAATAACCACATATTTAAGCCCCATTTTTTCAATGGTTTGTGCCAAGTGTTGGGGTTCGTTTTCATCCAGTGGTTTAGGCTTGCCGTGAGCCACATCACAAAAAGGACAACGCCTTGTGCAAATCTGCCCCATGATCATAAAGGTAGCAGTACCATGGTTAAAACATTCATTAAGATTGGGGCATTGCGCCTCTTCGCAAACAGTAAAAAGCTGTTGAGATCTGAGTGTTTTTTTAAGCTGATTAACCCTAGAACCACTTGGCGCTTTAATACGAATCCAGCTTGGCTTTTTGAGTCGGGTGCGATTGCTGTCTGGCCTTATTTTTAGGCGCTTGGTTTTTGACTCACCCTTTAAAGCTTTGATTTCAATTTCTTGTGACATACTTTTCAATGTTTTTTGCCAATTCAATCGACAAATCTTCTAAATCGAGTTTATTATCCGTTAAATCAATCATTTGTGTTACTTTAAGTCCAGCATAACCACAAGGGTTTATTTG